>JACQTF010000240.1 GCA_016210925.1 Acidobacteriota bacterium
CCATTTTTTTTTAGACCTCCCCCTCTCCCGACTTTCTTCCAGCGCCTCCACGGGGCGCCCTTCGCAGATCCGCTCGTTGATCTCAACGATTTGCTGGACCAACTGCCGGAAGCGCTGCTGGTTGGCCACCTCTCGCCGGACCTTCTGGAGTTCAGAACCGGTCCTCAGGTTCTTGGCGCGGCTTCGGCCTCCCACCTTGGTCATCAGCAGGTACTGCGGCCCATGCCCCGGGTGTGTTGCGCGACGGCAGGCGCAGTTCGGCTTGCCACAACGGCGGTAGTTGACAGCAATGGACCCCCGGCGCAGGTCGCCAATCTGAGACAATTCCCCGTACAAGCGCCTCCTCTCGGCTTCCAGCTGTTCGAGATCTTCTGGCACTGGGGCCACCTCCTTCTGAATATATTATTATATTCAGAATAGCGCACCCAGAGCCATTCGTCAAACTCTGTCCCACAAATTTGTCGCACACCCCAGGGGCACAGTAGTCTGTCCCCGTGATCCGTCATCGTGATAAAATTATCGCTGGTTCTCGGGACGTAGCGCAGCCTGGTAGCGCACACGCTTGGGGTGCGTGTGGTCGGAGGTTCAAATCCTCTCGTCCCGACCATGTCCCTGGGACGAAAGGAGCTGGGCCTTTCGTCCCTTTCCTTTTTCTTGGAGATTTGAGCTTTGAGTCTGATCCTGCTGACCAACGATGACGGCATCCAGGCGGAGGGCTTACGACGGTTGAAGGATCACGTGGCGGGGCTGGGCGACGTGGTCGTGGTGGCTCCGGAAACTGAACGGAGCGCCGTGAGTCACGGCCTGACGCTGCACGATCCCCTGCGGATTCGCCAGGTGGGGAAGGATGCGTACGCCGTCAACGGCACTCCTGCTGACTGCGTGATCCTGGCCCTGCGGAAGATTCTCACTGGCAGGCCAGACCTGGTGATCTCCGGCATCAACCATGGGGGCAACCTGGGCGACGACATCATTTATTCGGGGACGGTGGCTGCGGCCCGCGAGGCATCCATTCACATGATCCCAGCCTTCGCCGTGTCGCTGGTGGTCCTGGACCGGGACTACGGCTTCGATCACGCTGCTCGATTCTCCGCGGAGCTGGCCCAGGAGGTGCTCGATCGCGGTTTGCCCTCCGGGACGTTCCTGAACGTCAACGTGCCTCCGAAAAAATACCTGGGGGTCTGGATGACCCGGCAGGGGAGCAAGGTGGCGGAAAGCCACATCTTCGAGAATGCAGACCCCCGGGGAAGAAAATATTATTGGATTGGCGAGCAAAAGGCCGAGTGGCACCGCGAGGCGGATTCGGACTACGAGGCCATCATCCACAGCATGGTCTCCATCACCCCGCTGGGGAAGGATCAAACGGACCACGAAGCCCTCGGGGTCCTGGCGAAGTGGGACTTTCTTACCAAGAAAACTTAGTCCCGTTCCAACAAGTTTGCCAGAAGTGGCGTGAGGGCGCTGGTTGATATGCAGCCTCACGAATACGAATTCTTGCGCCACAAGATGGTGGAGCGACTGGAAAAGGAGGGCATCCGGGACCAGCGGCTTCTGGAGGCGATGCGCACCATCCGCCGGCACATCTTCGTGGACGAGGCGGTCCGAGGTCAGGCCTACGAAGATCATGCGGTGCCGATCGGGCTGCAGCAGACTATCTCTCAGCCGTTCGTCGTGGCCCGAATGACCGAATTATTGGAACTCCGGCCGGATCACCGGGTGATGGAGGTGGGCACGGGGTCCGGTTATCAGACAGCCATTCTGGCCTTCCTGGCCGGGGAAGTCTATTCCATCGAGCGGATATCCTCTCTGATGGAGATTGCCGAGCGGCTGCTGGCCAACCTTGGCTTCAGCAACGTCCGGTTCCGCCTGGGGGATGGGACGTGCGGTTGGCCGGAACACGCTCCGTACGATGGCGTGCTGTTGACGGCGGCAGCACCGCGGGTACCGGAGCCTCTGCTGAAACAGCTCCGAGTGGGTGGCCGGCTGGTCCTCCCCTTGGGGGATGAAGAGCACCAGCGACTGAAGCGGCTCATCAAGGGCGAGGGGAGAGAACACCGGATGGAAGATCACGGTGGATGCGTGTTTGTGAAGTTGGTGGGAAAATACGGCTTTCAGGACAGAGGGCACGACTGAGGTGCATGTTTTCCGCCGCCTTTATGTGTGGGTGCTCCGGTGGGCCGAGACTCCCTACGCGGAATGGGCCCTGTTCGGGATCGCCGTGGCCGAGTCCTCCTTCTTTCCCATCCCTCCCGATGTGTTACTGATTGCCATGTGCGTGGCCGCCCCGCGCCGCTCCTTCCGCTACGCGTTGGTCTGTTCGGTGGCCTCGGTGTTGGGAGGGGCCCTCGGCTACCTGATCGGATTCAAGTTTTACGATATTTTGGGCAAGCCCATCATCCGGGTGTATTCCCTGGGCGACGAATATGTCAGGGTTCAGGAGCTGTACCGGCGGTACGACGCTCTGGCGGTGGCGGCCGCCGGTTTCACTCCCATCCCGTACAAGCTGGCCACCATCGCCGCCGGCACGTTCCAGATCGACTTCTGGCGCTTCCTGGTGGCTTCCCTCTTGAGCCGCTCCGCCCGGTTCTTCCTGGTGGCGGGGCTGATCCGGGTGTTCGGAGAATCGATTCAGCGGCTGATCGAGAACTATTTCAATTGGCTGACCGTGGCTTTCTTCGCCCTTCTCATCGGTGGCTTTTTCGTTGTAAAATACTTTTTTTGACCGGCATTCGGAGTCGCTCGGGGTGTAGCGCAGCCTGGTAGCGCACACGGTTCGGGACCGTGGTGTCGGAGGTTCAAATCCTCTCACCCCGACCAGCCCCGCACCTACCAAGGTTATGGCTCGATTTTGCGCAAAGCCCGGGTAGGTGCGGGGTTAGCCGTCCCGGCGAAGCCGGTACGGCACCGGGTGCCGTTCCAACAGAATGAGCCTATGCGTGACAGAAACGGTACGTGCGGTAAAGTCTTGCCGTGCGGCTCACCCCGTTCCAACTTATTGTAACGGGGCTCAAGGGAATATGGTGCCAGATGGTTGGAACGGCACGGGCGCCCAGCACTGCCATGGGAACGGCCAGGCGATTTCTCATCAGCGGCCGCGTCCAGGGAGTGGGATTCCGCTACTTCGCCTACGAGTTGGGCCAGCGCCTCGGTCTGGTGGGTTTCGTCAGGAACTTGCCGGATGGTCGGGTGGAAGCGTGCGCTGAGGGGGACCTGGAACTCCTGCAGCAATTCCACCGAGAGCTGGGCCGGGGGCCGCGATGGGCAACGGTGGCCGACATCCGGGTGGAAGAAGTCGAGGCCAGCGGCAAGTATCATCGTTTCCAGATTGAAGGGTGGTAGCCATGGAAGAATTCAAGAGAATCATCCGCGAGGTGCCGGATTTTCCCAAGCCGGGAATAGTCTTCTACGATCTCACCACGCTGTTCAAGGATGCCAGCGCCTTCCGGAGCGCCGTGGACTCCCTGGCCGCGCATTATCACGACCGGGCGATTGACGTCATCGTCGGGATCGAGTCCCGCGGCTTCATCATCGGCTCGTGTCTCGCCTATCAATTGGGCGCCGGGTTCGTTCCCGTGCGGAAGCTGGGAAAGCTCCCCGCTGAGACCGTGCGTCAGACCTACAGCCTGGAGTACGGGAGCGATTCAGTGGAGGTGCACAAGGACGCCATCCAGCCGGGTCAGCGCGTCCTGATCTGTGACGACCTGATCGCCACGGGGGGCACGGCCGCCGCCGTGGGAGAGCTGGTCAAGAAGCTGAGGGGAGACCTGGTGGGGTTCTCGTTCCTTGTGGAACTGGAATTCTTGAACGGACGCCGCAAGCTTGATTCCTGCGAAGTTTTCTCTTTGATCCGCTATCCGTAACCTGTCCGGACGCTCACACCGTCAAGAAGGCGCGGATCCTGTGGGTGGTCCTGACCTTCCCACACCGGGGTCCGATGTCCGCCCAACCTGCGGCGAACTGTCCGACTTTTGGGCGTCCAGCCGGGATTCTTGGAAGCCATTTGCTTTGGCCCGCATGGCGCATCTTGCGAGCTTCAAAGTGAATTTGCCACATCAGCCCGGTGCGCTGGCTGCGGCATTCCTCGGTTCACTTCGGACTTAAAATTGCATCGTCAACGGCAGCCTATTTTGCGGGGTGTGGACTTGAGGTGGCAATGTGGATCTTATACATTGAACAGGACGGGCGAGTGAGCTGCAGGCGCCGGAAGCTTCCAATGTTGTCCAGAACTTTTCTGGAGCTGATTGCGATATTTTTAGCCTGTCTTTGCCTTCCCCTCCGGGCCGCACCCGACACAACCGCAAGCGTGGAACTGCGGAGCCAGACAGTCTCCTTGCCGTACGGGGCGGATTTGGTGACCCTCTCCTACCGGGTGACCGCTGGTCAGGTGAAAGAGATCCCGCTGGTGGCGGTGTTGGTGGATACCCTGGGCGACCAGGATCCGGAAAACGACCTTCCCCGTTATGTCTGGATCTTGACGACGGCGCCCCCCTCTGTCCCTCAGCGCCTTCTGAGCCTGGTGCCGTTTTTTTATTTTTCCCCGGGCACCAATGATCATCCTGATGGGAACGCCCTCCCGCCCTTCATCGACATCGCGCACCTGGATCGAAGTCAGTGGAAGCGCATTTCCTGGTATGCCGCTCAGAGCTTTCTGCTCAACCCCCAGCCCTGGTTTCTGTGGTCACTGCCGGCGGCGGGGAGCGCCAACTGGTACGAATACGAACGGGTGAGAGCAGCCACAGGGGAGTTGCTGATGGCGCTCTGGAAGAATGCCAACGAGGTGGACAAACCGCTCTGGCTGGACTCTCCCGAATGGCGCGAGACGGAGGCAATTCTCTTTGGGCGCTCGGTGGTCCGAGGCTATCTGAGGTCCCGCCAGCTCCAGGAACTGAGGAACGAGCAGCTCCGACGCCAGCGCTCCCGGCTGGCGCGCAACTGGGAACTGCTCCGGCAGCGAGCTGAGGAGGAGCACCTCTTTTTCGATCCGCTGGCGCTTCCCAGTGGCGAGTTCACCCACGCCCTCCTGTGGGTGGCCAAGGAGGACGTGGAACGTCACTGGCGCGTCCGTCCCTTCAATCACCGATTTCTCAACATCAGGAGCCCCTGGCGCGACCGGCACCTGAAGGGGTGGCAGGGTTACGTGAAGGAAGTGGAGACCGAAGAGGGAACCCACCACCTGATCCCCCTGGCCATTTACGGGTTGGATTTCCCCAAGATTCCCACCCTTTTGGTGGACTTCCGCGACGTGTTCAATCCCAAGAAGCGAGAGCTCTCCCGGCGGATCAAGGGAGACGGAATTCGATACGCCTTGGAGCGATCTCCCCTCTGGAACGGGACCTACCGAATGGGGACCTGGATCTATGACTTTTTCACCGGTCGCACGGGCGTGGACTACAACCAGCCCTCGCGGTTGAGCACGGCGGCCCAACTGGGCGTTCTGCTCCTGGTGAACGATCAGCTGGCTCCTGACATGAAGGTGCTCATCCAGGAGGAGCTGGGGCGTCTCAAACTCAATCCTCTCACCCTGGATTTTGAGGGCTTCCCCCGCGTCGCCATCGCCCAGCATGCAGCCCTGCTGAAACAAGCGCTGCAGGGAGAGGGCTTGCGCCAGCGCCTGTTGCAGGATCGCCAGCGGGACCAGGTCCGGCTCAAGCATGGCCTCGGCAAGCGGTTCCTATTTCAACTGGTCCGCTTCGCCAGCCTGGGCCAGTACCGGCACCGCGAGCCCGAGGAATTCCGGGCAGCCTACATCTTCCACAGAAAGTGGCGGCATCATCAAGACTTTCTCCGCGAAGTCGCGGATTCGGAGGGACCTCTGGAACTGGTATGGGACCCCCAGCGGATCCACCGGTCTTTGCAGTTCGTGCTGGAAAACGCCGATCGGCTGCCGGAATCTACGGGCAGGCTTGCCCAGGTTCTTCTGGAGCGGGCGCAGACTCCTGAATTGCAGTCTCTGGCCCATCGCTGCCTGCTCGCCTTCCGGCCCAGTGGCGAGTTGCGGGCTTCCGGTCCTCAGATTCTGCCCCGGCCGCCCTCGTTGGGCCTCCCGGGACAGACGGAACCTGTCAGTTTACCCCGGCCATGAAAAACGCCTCGACGGAGAACGTGCGCCGACGGTCTGGCGGCCTTCTGGGCCGGCGTTGCTTGTTCATCGGCTGCGTGGCCGTCTCGTTAGCGGCCTCGGCCCTGGCCGGGAGCCAGGGCGAGGCGGCCCGCCTCCCCTGGCGGGTGGTCCTCCTGAAATTCGACGGGCTTCCGTTTCATCTGGTGGACGACAACATCGACCGCCTTGATTCCCGGACCGCGCGGCGCTGGATGCCTTGGACCCGACACGTCTTCTATGAGAATGGCGTGCGGTTCCCCCATTTCTTCACCCGCGGATTGTCCATCTCCGCTCCCGCCTGGTGCATCCTGGATACCGGCCGGCCACCAGCAATCCGCTTCAGTGTGGAGTTCGATCGCGCCACCGGGGCGGTGGAGGACTACCTCAACTTCGCTACCTTTTACTGGGACATGCTGCGGCGCCAGCGGATCTATCCCCGGCCCGTGGAGGTGCTGGATGAGCTGGGGGTGCCGCTCTTTTCCGATGTCTTCCCCGCCGAACGCACCTACTCTTCCATCCAGCTATTTCAGAGAAGCCTCCGATGGATGGTGCTGGCCAACGTTGCCCGCAGGCAATTCTTCCACGCATCTCCCCGAGAATATCTCTATCAGGCAGCCGGGGGCATGGGGTTCAAGAACGCGTTCTTTGAGGCCAACGAGCGGGAGTTCTTGTACGAGATCGAGCATTCAGGCAAGCAGTACCTGGACTTCTTTTCAGCGATGGCCGACAAGAACCTCCACAACGATAACGGCCCGGGGGCAGCTCGCCATGTCGTGGAAGAGCTGGATCAGGTAGTGGGCAGGACCTTCGAAGCCATCCAGAAATCGGGGATCTCAGATCGCACGATACTGGTGCTCGTTTCCGACCACGGGATGAACACCCGGTCTGACCGGTTCAGCCAGGGATTCAACCTGGTGCGCTTGCTGGGGCTTCCCCAGGGCGGAGCCCATCACGTCCTCACCAAGAGGCGCACCCTGTCCAACTACTCCTTGAAAATCCTGGTCCGGCCCCTGGCCACGTCGGTCGTGAACCGGAGCCAGGCGGGCGGGTACCTGAAAGACAAGCCGGAATACGTCACGGCGATGCTGGACCTGGATGGCAACGAACGCGCATCCCTGCACCTCCGGTCTTCCCACCTGAATCGCCTGCACCTGGTCCTCCTGCAGCTGCAGAAGAAAATCAGGACCCGCCGGTCTCCTTCCTCGCTGGCGGAGGAGCTTCGCGTGCTTCAGAATGGGCTGGAGGCGAAAGTTGGCCGCCAACTGGTGGAGTTGGAGGAAGAACTGGGGAACCTGTCCGAGACCCTCTCGAGCTTGAAAGAGGCAAGGGATCTAACGCCTGCCCAAAAATTTCAGCGCGACCGATTCGAGAGCTACCGGGAGGCCTACGAGGCCTATCGTCAGGCGCTCTCTGGGCTTCTCCGAGCCCGGCCTGAGGAGGTGGCCGATGGCAAGGTGTCCGTTCGGCAGCTCCTTCCGCCCGGGATCTTCGGGCCTTCCAACGGAATCCACGAGCTTCAGGAGTACGTCGTGGACGTGGACATGGAAGGACGCTACCGCACCCTCGACTACTTTCAGTTCCTGGCCGGGCAGCGGGTCCGCAATACCCGCGGCGGAGTGGAATCGAAACCGGTGGACTTTGTGGCGACCCGGGTACCTGTGGAGCAGGCCCTGCCCGCTCTGCAGGCTGCGGGGCTGGGGGCCGACGAGGATCCCGTTTGGTTGTATGCGTCTCCTGAGAGCCAGGCCTTGATCCTGGCTCAATCATTTTCCGGCGAGACCCGCCTGAGGTATGTGCCTGTGGCCCAGCTTCGTCAGGACAGTTCCGGCGCCATCTCGTTTCGCAGGATCCCCTTTCAGCCGGGGCTTCCGCTTCGGATCTGGGAGGATCCCGACCTGGGTGTGACCGGCCGGCGGGAGGAATGGTTGGGCCAGTTTCATGGGGAGGAAGAGTGGCGGTGGGCGCTTTACCGCACCCGCTATTCCCTGGGGATTCTGGGCCTGTATGAAGCGTGCCAGCGCCCGAGGACCCTTCCGGGAATTTCACCGGCCCTGGCCCGGTTCTTTCGCAGGCGGCAGCTGCACATGGACCCCGACCTTCAGATCTTTGCCGCCGACGGATGGAATTTTGACGTGAAGGATTTTAACCCGGGGGGGAACCACGGCGGTTTCTTCCAGGCCTCCGCCCGTGCCACCCTGATGATCTGGGGCGGTGAAAGGACGGGGCTCCGCCGGGGGGTCTCCATTGAAAAGCCGTACGACAGCCTCAGCTTTTTGCCCACGCTGGTGGACATCCTCCGTCCTCTGGATGGGGGATCGGAGATGATGCGACGGTTGAGCGCGGTTCCGTGGGCCGGACAGAGCGCACGGGAGGTCCTGCAGGCCGAGTTGGCCCAGGCACCACCTTAACTCGGATCACCTGCTGGCAGGGGCGCCCTCAGCCACGGAACGCATTTTGTTTTGGAGCGGTAGCCGGGAGTATTTCTTTTCGGGACGGAACTGGGATGGGATATCTTGGATTTTTCTTTTTGCTGGGATTTTTTGCCATCTACATGGCTATCCTGTTCGCGGCATTGTTCCCCCTGGTAGCCCGACGGTTCAAGCGGTCCTCTCCCCCCGTCGAACGCGACGAAGAGCCTTCTGACATCCGCCCCCACGATCTCCCAGAGGACCAAAAGAAGAGCGCCTAGTGCCGTTCCAAACTTATTAAGACAAAGCAACCGTTGTCGGACCGTTGATGCTTTGGATCGAGAATCCTGCTGGATCGTCGTCGGATCAAGTTGGAACGGCACCAGGCAAAAAGGTTCGACGGCAATCGGGAAGTTTGAGGTAAACTTGAAGTTAGGTTTCGAGACCCTAGGGCTGCGGAGGGGGAATGCGGAAGACCATCTTGCTGAGGCAGCTGCTGGAACGGTCTTCTCCCATCGTCGTCGCGGGAGCTCATGACGGGCTGAGCGCCAAACTGGTTCAGCGTGCCGGGTTTGACGCGGTTTGGGCCAGCGGGTTGGCCATCTCCGCCAGCCACGTCATGCAACCTGCTCTCCATGACGGAGCATCTGGCCGTCTGCAAAAACATCAACGACAACGTTTTCATTCCCGTTCTGGCGGACTGCGACAACGGTTATGGCAATGCCATCAACGTCATCCGCGTGGTGGAGGAATATGAGAAGGCGGGGATCGCCGCCATCTGCATGGAGGACAGCGCCTTTCCAAAGCGTTGCAGTTTCTTCTCAGGAGTGCGGCGGGAGTTGACCTCCGTCGCGGAGTTTGTGGGCAAGATCCGAGCCGCCAAGAAGGCGCAGCAGGACCCGGATTTTGTGGTGATTGCCCGCACCGAGTCCTTGATTGTCGAGGAGGACCTGGAGCAGGCCCTCCGCCGAGGCCGCGCCTATGCCGACGAGGGGGGTGCGGACCTGGTCCTGATCCATTCCAAAGACGAGTCCGGCCGCGAAATCCGGGAGTTCGTTCGTGCGTGGGATCGGTCCTGTCCCCTGGTGGTGGTGCCCACCATGTTCAAGGAGAGCTCCGTGAAAGAATTGGACGCTGCGGGCTTTAAGGTTATCATTTTTGCCAATCAGGCCCTGCGGGCGTCCATCCAGGCCATGGCCCGAAGCCTGACCATCCTCCGCCGCGAGGGTGCCGCCGCCGCCGTGAGGGGAAGGAGCATCCTGGAGCGGCAGGTGGAGACTCTGCAGCGCTGTGGCATCGATCGGGTGGTGGTGGTCCGTGGCTACAAGAAGGAGCGCGTCGATCTCCCTCGGATCACTTACTACGACAACGATCGTTACGCTGAGACCGACAACCTGTATTCCCTCTTTTGCGCCGAGCCTGCCCTCGCAGGCCGCGTCCTTTTCCTGTACAGCGATATCCTGTTCGACCGCTCGATCGTGGAGCGGCTCCTGGAGTCCGCCGGCGATGTCATCCTGGTGGTGTGCCACGCCTGGTACGATGACGACGCCCGGGGCTTCCAGCCACACCGTCAGCCGCCCGGAGCTGGTGGCCACCCAGTCGCCGCCCGTCCACCGGAGACGCTTCGTGCCCTTCGCCAGCGGCAACCGGATCCTGAAGATCGGACGGACCCTGGGCAAGGACCAGGCTCATGCCGAGTTCATCGGGATGGCGTTGCTTTCCGAGCGGGGTGTGGCCCTCTTCCGCCGGACCTATCACGAGGTGCTTAGAAAGTTCAACGGCCAGCCCTTCCACGAGGCCGAGACCCTGGAGAAAGCCACCTTCGGCGACATGGTTCAGGAGTTGATTGACCGCGGCCAGGTCGTCCACGCTCTGGACATCTACAAGGGTTGGATGGAAGTGGATACTGTCGACGACTACCGCAGGGTCTGGGCCGAGATCGACCGCCTCTCATGACCCCGCACCTACTGACCGGTATGGGCGAGGTCATCCGAAACAAAAGGGTAGGTGCGGGGTGAACGAGATCACCGGCCTCTACCGCTCTTTTCGATCCCGAGGTTACAACTTCTTCGTGGGCGTGCCTTGTTCTTACTTGACGGAGTTCGTGCGAGAGATGCAGGCCGACCCCGAGGTGCGATACGTTCCAGCCACCCGGGAGGATATCGCCTTGGGGATCGCGGTGGGAGCTTACATGGCGGGCAGAAAGCCGTTGGTGTACCTGCAGAGCTCAGGATTGGGCCACCTGGTCAACCTGATCACGTCCCTGGCGAAACCCTATGGGGTATCCATCCACCTGCTGATCAGCCTGCGCTCACAACCCTTCGAACATGAGTTCATGTATCGAATCGCCCGCCGGCTTCTGGCGCTGCTGGAGTACGACGACTATACCATCGTGGAGGAAAGGGATCCCGAAACGCCAATGGTCAAACGCCAAACGTCAATCGTCAAACGTGATTCGACCGATTCGACCGCGATTGACGAATGATCATTAACGGTTGACGGGTTTTGAGGCGAGATGCGGAGGATCGAAGCCATCCGCCAGATCATGGAGGGCGTCAGCGACGAGCTGGTCATTGCCACCACAGGGATGATTAGCCGGGAGCTGTTCCTGGTCCGGGACCGCCCTGAGAACTTTTACATGTGCGGGAGCATGGGGTGCGCCTTGTCCCTGGGACTGGGACTGGCCCTGGCCCTTTGCTCTCGTCGCCGGGTCGTGGTTCTGGATGGGGACGGCGCCGCCTTGACGGGACTGGGAAGCCTGGTGGTGGCGCGCCACCTGAAGCTTCCCAACCTGACCCATTACATCCTGGACAATGAATCCTACGACTCTACCGGTGGTCAGCCCACGTGCTCCGCGGATGTGGACTTCGAGACGCTGGGCTTCCGGGTGAGGGTCCTCCGCGTTGTGCCGGGCAACGAGCCGGGCATACCACGAATCCCTTATGATGCCCCATTCATCCTGCGGCGGTTCGTGGCAGCCGCCCAAAGAAAACCTGAAACTTTGAAACCTGAAACCTGAAACCGGGCGTGCATGCTTGGTTTCTTTGGTTTCAGGTTTCCAGTTTCAGGTTTCGGGTTTCGAGATGGAACATGCAGTCATCCTGGCCGCGGGGACATCCAGCCGCCTGTACCCCCTCACCCACCACCTTCCGAAATGCCTGCTCCCGGTGGGGGGATTTCCGCTCCTGGAGCACCAGCTGATCGTGTTGCAGGAATCAGGCTTCCGCTCGGCGACGGTGGTGGTGGGTTATCACCGGGACAAGATCGAAAGATTCTTGCGGACCCGCATGTTTCCCAGAATCCGGACCCACACCATTCTCAACCGGGAGTTCGATCGAACCAACAATTTTTACTCCCTCTTCGTGTGTCGAGAACGGCTGGAGGGCCGGCCTTTCCTGGTCACCCACGCTGACTTGCTGTTTCATCCAGGTATTCTGGAGCGGACCCTCCGCGCCCGCGGTCACATCTGCTTGACCATCGACAAGGAGATCGTCGAGGAGACCATGAAGGTCCGTTTGCGGGGCCGCCGGGTGGAGGCTGTGAGCAAAGCGGTCCCTCCCCAGGAAGCCCACGGGACCTTTCTGGGGATGGCTACGTTCAGCGCGGAGGGGAGCGAACTGCTGTTCCGCGCCTTGGAGAAACTCTTGCCGGTGGCCCGGCGGAGCTATTTCACGGCTGCGCTGGAGGCCTTGATCCAGCAGGCGGAAGAAGTCTCCTATGCCACCACGGGAGGATTGCCGTGGATCGAGATCGACTATCCGGAAGAACTGAAGAAGGCGGAAGAGGAGGTCTTTCCGCAGATCTTAAGAAGCTTGTGAGCCCTTGATGAAGCGCCTGTCCAGGGTTTTGGAACTGACGTCGTTGGCGGCGGGCGCGGTGCTTTTTGCCTATGTAGTCAGCCGCGCAGGTCCGGCCGTCTGGATGGGGTACCTGGGCACCATCGGGTGGGGTTTCGCCGGGCTTCTGCTGGTCTCGTCGGCCCGTCACGGATTTCGGACCCTGGCCTGGCGGGCCAGTCTGGCCGCCCCTGCCAGCTTGGGAGAGTTGTACCTGGTGCGGCTGGCGGGAGAGTCCGTCAGGGGTCTGACCGTGCTGGGCCCGATCCTGGGAGAGCCGGCGAAGGTGTGGCTGCTGCGGCACCGCGTGCCCGGCATGGAGGGAGCGCGCTCGCTGGTACTGGAGAACCTGGGGTATGCCCTCACCGGGGGAGCCGCTAAGGAGGCCACGGGCTTCTCCTGCATCTCATCGGCTTGGGGCCCGCAGCCGGCGTCGCCGTCGCCCTGGCGAGAAAGCTCCGGGCTCTGTTCTGGACGGCCCTGGGTCTTGCGATCTACGGCCTGCGTATCTTCTTTCCCGGGTCCCCGATCTGTTCCGCGACGGAAGGGGGTCAAACGTGATCACTGCCGTCATCCTCGTGGACTTCGCCGGGCAGATCAAGGGCATTCCCATTCCCCTGGTTTCCATCGAGGGCTTGCGCTTGGTCGAACGTAACACGCTGGCTGCCAGGAAGGCAGGCTGCAGCCGCGTGGTCTTCTTGGCGCCGCGCAAGGATTGGGGAAAACTGGGGGACACGGTAGCGCGCTGCGGAGCGGAGCTGGCGGAAAGGATCGAGGAGACCGGCTCCGCCCTCTTGCTCCGGGAAGACACGGTTTATGACTTCCGGCTCCTGAAGGAAATGCTGGGCAAAGGCCTCAATGGGCTGCCGAGGCTGGTGGCACTGGACGAGGAGCGGGACGTGGGGGCGACTCTGCTGCGGGAGGGTGTGGTCTCTTGTGAGGAGGCTTGGGGCCGCTGGGAGCTCGCACGCCCCGACGAGTCTTTTCAGATCGAGGGGCTGCCCTATTTTGGCAGCGCGTGGAGAGGGCCGAGGATATTCCCCGTGCCAACCGTAAGGTCCTGGGATACATCTGGAAAGAGACCGACGGGATTTATGCGGCGTGGAACAAGAAACTCGCCCTGCCGCTCATTCGGGCGCTGGCGCGGACGCCCATCTCCCCCAACGTCATCTCCCTGCTGGGGCTGGTCGTGGCCATCGCAGCGGGCGCCCTGTTTGCCCAGGGAAGGTACAGCCTCGCCGTCGCCGGAGCTCTGCTGGCCTACCTGTCCTCGCTTCTGGACCACTGCGACGGCAGCGTGGCCCGAATCAAGCATCAGGAATCCGCCTTCGGCTGCTGGCTGGAGACAGCCTGCGACTACGGTTTCTACCTCTCCATCGCCACCGGCTGGACCCTGGGCCTCCACCGGCAGACAGGCAATCCCGTCTATCTGGCCTGGGTGGCTTGACGATGATCGGCACGGTCTTGAGCTTCCTCGTGACGGGTTACCAGCGGAGGCTCTGTACTCAGGATCCTGGCCGCTACATCCTTCAGATGCACCGGATGCTGGAGGACGAACTTCACAACTGGGTCTGTCGCTTTGGCCGAAAATGCTATTTTGTCGCCCGCCGCCCAGCCCTCCCCTATTACCTCTTGCTGTTCACGGTTCTCAAGATGCTGCCCCTGGTCCTCTTCATCGGCGCCGTCGGCTCAAACCTGATTTGGATCATCAGCCTGTACGTCAACCGTTCGTATGCGCGGCGTTTCCAGGTCCAAAATGATCCGTGAGCCGGGGCTGGACCAACGGACTAAGGCTGCGAGAGGAGATCAACCGGGTCCATGCGATTTGCCTTCAAGGCTGGATAGAGGCCGCCCAGCAGGGCGCTTCCCAGTCCCAGGGCCAGGGCTTTGAGAACCCAGTCCCAGGAAAACAAGATGGGGAGCGAGGGGTGCACGGCCGACATCCACGACCGGACTCCCCAGGTGAGGAGGGTGCCTAAAAGGAATCCGGCCAGGCTCAGGACCGCCGACTCCTGAAGGACCAAGCCTGAGATAAACCTGGTAGAAGCCCCCAGGCTCTTCAGCACCGCAATCTGGTGCGACCGCTCCAGCATGGCTGTGTACAGGGTCAGCAAGATGGTCAGGGAAGCCACGGAACCCACCAACAGCGTCAAGGCGGTGAAGAACCAGCGAACCATCTGGGCGTTTTCCAGGGCGGTGTAGCTGGGAAAATCTCGGAGCAACCGAATGGTCAGGTCCGGAAAGCGCTCCTCCATCTGCCTTTGGATTGACCCGGCCCGCTCCGGGCGGTCGCACTGGAGGAAGAACAGGGACACCTTTTGTTCGGAGCCGGTCATTTTTTGGGCCTCGCCCAAGGGAAGGAAGTAGCGGGTCCCTTTGCCTGACTCCACGATCCCGGCGACCCGAAAGGTTCGTCCAAACAGCACGATCGGCTGCCCCACGTGCGCGTTCAGGGAGTCGGCCTTGACCACATCCAACAGGATGTCTTGATCGCCCTCGAGGGGGCCTCCTGCCACGAACTTGAACGGCTGCCCGATCCGGTTGTACGTGGGGAAGTCAATCCCGTAGGCGCTCTGGATACCGTCCTTCATCTCCACCACCACCAGGACCGGCGCGACCTCTGCCACCCCGGAGATGGCCCGCAAATCGGCCTCCAGGGCACCGGACAGTTTCGCGCCGCTGAACACCAGGAAGGCCGAAGCCCCCTCAGGCTGGACGATCAGATCCGCCCCCACGCTCTGCACCCGGCGACCAATCTCCTGCAGCTTGCCCGTGGTCATCCCGGTCACCGTGAGAAGCAGCGCGATCATCAGCGCGATGGAGGAAATGCTCAGCAGGGTGGGAATGGGACGCCGCGCCAGGTTCGACATCACCCATTTCATGAGGAGATTTTAACATCCCGAGAGATCACGGGTGGTCCGCATCTGTGAGCGCCGCAAGACACCGCATCGCGATGGAGGCCCCGAGTCTTGACCGAATTCTTACCATGGCGTGTCACTTGAACGCGCCTTTCAACATTTTTTGGCAATTTTTGCTGATCCGTACCTCGTTTCCTCGCAATAACTTCTGGACTTTTTCGCATCAATCTGCCAGACTGCGGAGTGCGCCTATAACCTCCTTACATCTTCAGTGGTGAGGTGACAGATGGGCCCAAGAAACAAAGAAAACGGGATCGCCCTCTTCATCGCTCTCGTTGCACTCTCCTTGCTCTCTTTGCTGGGGCTGTCGGTAGCCTACAACGCGATGACCGAGATGCAAATCAGCGACAACATGGAGACGGGAGTGGCGTCCTTGTTCCTCGCGGAGTCGGGGGCTGAGCTGGCGCGGGAGATGGCCCGGGGAACCGACTTCAACGTTCTCCTGACCGGTCCGAATCTGGTGGGCAACACCACCAACCCTGCTGGCCAGGGGTTTGCGTATCGCAACCCGATGGAACTGGCTGCGGCGCGCACCTTGGACCTGGACGGTGACGTTCGGTTCGTCACTGGGGGGGTGGCCAATGACGACGGGGTCGTGTCGTTCATCGGCTTGAACGGTATGAAGTATCGAAAGAGAGCCGCCTCGGACTTCACCTACTATCAGACTTCTGGCCCGGACGGCGTGTTCGGCACCGGAGACGAGACCACCATCCCTGCCGGAACGCCCGTGTTTGCGGATGACGTGACCCTGGGCAGGATTTTGGTGAAGGTGGCCAACAATCCCCAAGAGCTGGGTGTCACCCCCTTCCAGACCAGTCTCCAGCGGGTGATCCTGCGGGTCATGGCGGTGAGCCGGACGCTGGGGGAGGGCTTTGCGGGAGCCAGCCGGCGGAACTCGGTCTCGGTGGTGGAGCTGGTGTTACGCCGCGACCTGGCGTTTAACCTGCAGTCGCCCCTCCTGGTGGAGGGAGATGACCCCAAGTCGGCCAAGTCGGGCAAGTTCGTCACCGGCAACGCCGTGGTCACAGGCCTGCAGGTGGCCAACGTGCCTGGCATTGCCACCATCGATACGGACTTGACCAAGCACAACCCGCCCGACGACATCGTCCGGGACGACATCACCAAGCCTCAGAACGTCACCGGCGGCACCACTCCCAATCCCTCGGTGGAAGATATTCGTTCCACCTTCGACCCCGTTCCTCCGGTGCCCCAGTCCCAGTCCGACGTGGCGGCGTGGCTGGCCTACCAGCAGGCCAAGGACTCCTACAACATGCTGGACCCCAGCTTCCTCTGGAAGTTTGCCAACGACCTGGTTCCCAAGATCGCCAACACCAAGATTCCGGACAAGACCACCCTCTCGGCTTCCAACGTGGGCGTGGGCACCGGGAAGTACGACCTGGGTTATTGGAACCTCTCCAACCCCAACGATCCCAACAACCGTCCCGTGATTGCCCTGGCGGAGGGCGACCTGACCGTCTCGG
>JACQTF010000238.1 GCA_016210925.1 Acidobacteriota bacterium
GTGGATGGCTCGCGCGCCCTGGACGGCCTGCTGCTGAGCTGCCTGGAACTTTCCGAATCCATTTTTGTGGTGCTGACCCCGGAGTTTCCGGCGGTGCGCAACGCGCAGCATTATCTCAGCGCGCTGGCGCGCGCCGGCTACGGCCACGAAGCCGTGAAGCTGGTCGTGAACCGGCACGAAAAGCGCGGCTCGCTCCACGTCACCCTGGAGCAGTTGCAGCAGACGCTGGGCGCGGCGCCCTTCTGGGTGTTGCCGAACCGGTATGAAGAGGCGATGCAGGCGGTGCACGAAGCCCGCCCCGTGGTGATCCGCGGGAGCACCGAGTTGGGCCGCTCGTATCGAGACTTTGCCAAGAAGCTGGGCTGGGACGGCCAGCCGGCCGCGGCCCTCCCGCAGAAGTAGCAATCAAGGCCTCCTGGGCGAGGCCGGGAGCATGCGATGGTTTTTTCCCCATCCTCCGGCGGGCGCGACGCCGTCAGCCGCCCCTTAAGCAGCCAAAGCTCTGCCGCTTCTGGGGAGCGTCATTCCCATCTCAAGTCGAAGGTCCACCGCAAGCTGCTCCAGTCGCTCAACAGCGAGACCCTGCGCCTCATCAGCAAGGAACGGCTGCGGGGCGAAATCGGCCGGGCCGTCGAGAAGCTCCTGCTCCTGGAGAATATCCCGATGACGCTGCCGGAGCGCGATCGCATCATCGAGGAGATCCTGGACGAGGTTTTCGGCCTCGGCCCTTTGGAGCCGCTGATGAAGGATCCTTCCATCACCGACATCCTCGTGAACAACTCCAGCAAAGTTTATGTCGAGCGCCGCGGCGTGCTGCAGCGCGCACCGATTCAATTCAAGGACGACAAACATCTGCTGCACATCATCGAGAAAATGGTGGCGGCGGTGGGAAGGCGAATTGACGAAGCCAATCCCATTGTCGCTGCGCGCCTGGCCGACGGCTCGCGGGTGACCGCTGCGATCCCTCCGGTGACGCTGGACGGCCCCGCGCTGTCCATTCGCCGCTTTGGCGCGCGGGTGCTGACCAACGAAGAGTTGCTGGCGAACTCCACGCTGACCGCGCCCATGCTCCAACTGCTCAAGGGATGCGTGCGGGCCCGACTGAACCTGGTGATCTCCGGCGGAAGCGGAAGCGGCAAGACCACCCTGCTCAATGCTCTCTCGCGCTTTATCCCCGAAACGGAGCGGATCGTCACGATCGAGGACATCGCGGAGCTGATGCTCCAGCAGCAGCACGTGGTGCGGCTGGAGACCCGCGAGGCGAACATCGAAGGGAAGGGCGTCGTGACCCAGCGCGACCTGATGATCAACGCTCTCCGCATGCGGCCGGATCGTATCATCGTGGGCGAGGCGCGCGGTCCCGAGGCGCTCGACATGCTCCAGGCCATGAACACCGGCCACGACGGCTCCATGACGACCATCCACGCCAACTCGCCGCGAGACTGCTTCCATCGCATCGAGACGATGGTGCTGATGGCGAATATGGGGCTGACGGAGCCGGTCATCCGCCAGCAGGCAGCTTCGGCCATCCAGTTGGTCGTTCACATGGCCCGGCTCCGCGACGCCTCCCGGAAGGTGTCGAGCGTGGCCGAGGTCGTTGGCTTGGGCCAGGAAGGCGTTGGGCTCGAAGAAATTTTCCGCTTCGAGCGCAGTGGCCTGGACGAGGCGCGGCAGGTCCTGGGGCGATTCGTCGCCACCGGATACCGGCCGCCATTCCTGAAGCGCCTGTCCGCTTGCGGCATCGAGATGCCCGAGGAGATGTTCCGGGGGCCGGCGGAAACCCGCCACACTCTGCCATGACCACGCTCGTGGCTCTGTTGATCTTTACCGCCGCCTTCGCGGCCGCGGCCGAGTACGCCTGGTGGGGACCCCAACGACGCATTCGCCTGGAAATCGAGCAGCGGTTGCGCGGTCTGCGCGTCGAAAGCGGCCGCCGGCCCCCGTCGCTCTTGCGTCAGCAGCCATTGAGCGGCGTCTCCTTCCTTTCGCGGCTGGAAATCATGAAGCGGCTGCAGGCCTTGATGGATCAGGCCCGGCTGCCCTATCGCGCGGGAAATGTCATGACGTTCAGCGTGCTGCTGCTGGCGGCCAGCTATCTGGCAGCGGATGTGCTTCGGCTGTTTCCCTTCCTGATCCTGAAACTTCTCTTCGCCTTCGGCTGTTCCCTGCTGCCCTTGGTCTACATTCGGACCAGGCGCCAGCGGCGCATGCGGCAGATCGAGGAGATGCTGCCCGACGCCATTGACTTGTTCACACGGGCGATGCGCGCCGGACACAACATCCATAGCGGCTTGCAGGTGCTGGCCGAGGAAACAGAGGAGCCCCTGGGCGGGGAATTCAAGAAACTCGTGGAGGATCTGGCGCTCGGCTCCACGGTCGGTGAGGCGCTGCATAGCCTGGGCGACCGCGTGCCTCTCCTGGACCTGCGATTTTTTTCGACCGGCGTCATCTTGCAGCGAGAGACGGGCGCCAACATCGTCACCGTGATGGAGAACCTGTCGGCGGTCATTCGAGAGCGGCTGCAATTGCGGGCGCGCCTGCGGGCCCATACCGCGCAACAGCGCTTCTCGGCCGCCCTGCTGTGCGGCCTGCCCGTTGTGACCGGCACGATGTTCTATTTCCTGCGCTACGAATATATCTCGGTGCTGTGGCTGACGCCGCTCGGCTCCCGGTTCCTCATCTATGGCATTGTTTCGGAAATCATCGGCATCCTGCTCATCCGCAGGGTCGCCTCCGTGAGGCTGTGAATGTCCTCGGGCTTTCCGTCTCTGTTTTTCCTGAGCACGCTGGCCTCGCTGCTGGTGGCTGGACTGCACTATTATCTCCGCACTCGGCAGGACGCGCTGAGCCGCCGCATCCAGGAACTCCAGGAGCAATCCATGGCGGGCGGCTCCCTCCCCGTTCTGGGCGGCGACTTGTGGGATTCCCTGCTGCGGTCCACCTATGGCGCGGTCTTGGGAAAAGGCTGGTTCCGCCAGAAGGAACTGGAGCTAATGCGGGCAGGATTCCGAGGCCCCAGGGTGGTCAAGGTGTACGGGATCCTGTCGCTCTTGTTCACACTGGGATTGGTCGTGACCGCCCTGGTCGCGCTCCAGGGCCAGGACCTGTCCATGTGGCTGCTCGGGCTGGCCGGTGCGCTGGTGCTCGGCTACTTCATTCCCGACCAGATCCTGGTCTCCTTGCGGAACCGGCACCGGCTGAGCCTGATGGCCGCCCTGCCGGACACCACCGATATGCTGAGCATCGTGTTGGGCGCCGGCCTGTCGCTTGATCAGGCGATCGCGCGCGTCTGCGACGAGATCCGCTTTGTGTATCCGGAACTGGCGGATGAGTTCTACTGGATGACGCTGGAGGTCCAGGCCGGCCAGGAGCGTGCGGTGGCGTTCCAGCATATGGCCCAGCGCACCGGACTGATGGACATTCGCTCGCTGGCCAGCATGATCGCCCAGGCCGAGCGATTCGGCACGGGTCTGTCGCAGGCCTTGCGCATTTACGCTGATTCGCTGCGCACCAAGCGCCGGCTGGAAATCGAAGCCACCATTAACAAGGCGGCGGTGAAAATGGTTTTCCCGATTGTGCTGTTCATCCTGCCGGCGCTGTTTGTGGTGATCCTGGCGCCGGGTATCATCTCCATCCTGCGCGACTTGCAACTGTTGGGACAATAGGAGGTCCTTATGCCTTTGGCTCTCTGGCTGACTCAGGCAACGCCGGAAAGCGGCTCCGACAGCACCACGATTATTCGCGTGGCCGCGGGCGTGCTGGCGCTGCTGTGCGTGGTCGCGATTCTTGTGCGACGGAAGCGGAAGGCCTCCAAACAGGATTGGTCCTAGCAAGCCATCCAGAGCGGATTCCTCATCGATGCGCTGTCGATCGCGTAATCTTCGAGAGCTGATGAGACCGTCCCTGGCCCTGTCGTAGAAGATCCCAACGGCATCGAGTCCGTCGCCATCCTCCCGGGATACGCCCTCATAACGGTTAGGATTTTTCAGCTGTAAGCTATAATGGAGTTTTGGATTCCGATTTCGCCGGCTTTGAAGCGGCTGTTTCAGTCTCCATGAAGTTCAACGCTGACCGATGGCAGCAGCAACTCCGGAAATGCTCCACCGATGAAGCCCGAGTGGAGCTTCTGGACGAGTGGGCTGAGGATCTGTATCAGGCGGAGCAGTTCGAGCAAGCCATTTCCCTGTATGCCCGGGCGCTGGAGCTGGAGACGGTGCAGAACGTCCGGGCTTACCTGGCAGGCCAGATGGGAATTTGTTATTACAACCTGAAGGACGACACCAACGCGAAAAAGTTCCTGAAAGAGGCAGCGCGCCTCTTTGACCCTCAAAAGGAGGAGTTCATGCCCGATATGTACGGGCTTGTCAACTTCCACCTGGCGTCCATCCAGGAGTACGAGGGCAACTCGCGCCAAGCCCTCAACACCCGCCTGGAGTGCCTGAAGTACGACGATCAGCTCCCGAAGGAAAGCCGGTGGCTGTTGTTCAGCGGCATCAGCCGCAACTACGAGGAGCTGGGTAAGAGCGACAAGGCTCTGGAGTTCAATGCCCGGGCCCTGGACGTCATTCCCCCTGACGACCCCAACCTGAAGCACCTGTACGAAAGCGTGGGGATGAACCAGTTCGATCTGGGTCAGTACGAGGACGCCGAAAGGTCCTTGAGCAAGGTCCTGGAGCTGGACCCGAACTTTGAGAGGAAGGATGAGATTTCCTCCCGCATCGCCCTCTGCCACCACCAGCTACTGAACCACCAACTGGCGCTGGATTCGTATCTGAAGATGCTGGAGCTGAAGAAAATCTCCGGCGGGGGCCAGGACCTGTGCTGGCTCTACATCGAGATCGCCCACTGCTATTACCGACTGAAGCAGTACGGAAAATCCCTGGAAATATGCCAGCATGCTCTGGAAAGCCTTATTCGGGACAAGAAGGAGCTGGCGGAAATCCGGAGCTACCTCACCAATGACTTCTACGAGCTGGGCCACTACGAGAAAGCCGTGGAAGAAGGTGAAAAGACGTTGAAGATCTCCAGGAGTTTCCACAACCTGAAGCTGATGCTCTTCAGCCTGGCGCTCAGCTACTATAAGCTGGGAGACAGGAAAAATTTCAAAAAATATCAGGACTGGTGCCAGCGCGAATTCCCGGAGGAGAACTTAACCCGGTACATCGAAGGGCTCAAACTGTAAGCCCGCCACGGAGCCATGGAAGAGTTCGAGCGAATGAAAGAGCGACTGCGCGACGGTGAAGCCCTGGAGGTCTCTACCGGCGGCGGGGCGTACCAGGTCTGGTGCGAGCCTTACGCCACCCCCCCCAGCGTGTACTATGAGGGACATCAATACCCGCTGTCCCAGCTGAACGATATCGTTCAAAACATCGTCCGGCAGATCCAGGAAAATCAAGTCCGGATTCGTTGGGTTACGGACGACGACTAACCTTTTCCTTGTTCTACCAGGCAAGCCGGCTCCTACTGGCTTCGCTGTCGGAGCTTTTCCAGGGCTGTCTTCAAGCTGATGCGCAGCCGCTCCAGCGATTCGGCCAGAATCCTCATCTCCCCGTTGGACCCTGTTTCTACCCTGGAGTGCAGTGTGCCCAAGCTCATCTGCTCGGACGTCTCGATCAGCCGGAGCAGGGAGCGGATTCGTCGGCGCCAGCGCACCCAGAAAACGGCCGCCGACAGAATGCCGGAAAATACCAGGAGCAGAGCGGCGCCCAGAGCTGGTAGCAACTGCCACGGAGGGGACACCCTTCTGGCGAGGCCGACGGAACCCGCGGGCCTCCCGGCTTCGTCCCGAAGCAGCAGGGAGGACAACGCCTCCCGGCCTGCAAGGACGGTCTCCTCTCCGGGGCGTGCCCTACTCCACGCCTCCTGGGGAAATCCAGGGCTGGCTCGGACCGGCGTGCCTCCTGCCGAGAAGAAGGCGATCCGCGTTCCCTCACGAGGGGTTGGGCGCCAGAAGCGCCCCGCCAGAGCGACTCCCGTGAGGGTCTCCTGTGCCATCAGGGGCCGTGCTGCCTCCACCGCGAAAAGCGGCTGGCCACCGGGCAGGCTCAGGTGTTCCTTGCTCTCTATTCGGACAGCCGTCCGGCCTTCCTTGTTCAGACCGGCCCGGATCAGGCTGTGGCTGGTCCAGTCGCCGCCGAAGGCGGTTCCCTCCCGACCCAGGACGAAGACGGCGGTCCCGCGGTTGTCGGTGATCACCAGGAAGTCCAGAAGCTCCGACTCCAGCCCTCGATGGAGAAAGCTGATGAACCGCTCTCGCTCCCGGCGGGCTGCTTCCTGAAGATCGGAGAGAGCTTCTTCGGAGGTGGAGGCCAAGATCCGGATGGGTGGCCGGGCGAGCTCCAGCGATCCGAACTGGTGGATGGCCTCCACCACCACCCGGAGCACTCCATCCATTTGCTGGCTCTCCCGCCGGAGGTCGCCTTCCAGACGGGATTTTTCCTCCACAATTTCCCGCTGCGCTGCTCGCTCTTCTTCCGCGACGGACCAGGCGAGAAAGCCTGCTGCCAGAACCGAAGGGAGGCCCACCAGCAAGACCGAGATCCAGATCGCGCTTTTTTTCATTCCAACCCGCCCGCGCCCCGCTGGCCAAGTCTCATCCGGAGCCCGCTACCTCCGTTTCAGAAGCTCTAGTATGTAGCGTTGGAACTCCAGGCGCTGTTCCTTCCCGTCAATGCTTTCACTGAGCCGCTCCATCAATTCGGCCAGCCGGCGCCTCGGGAAATTTTCGCGCCGTTCTTGGAAAGCCTGGATCTGTTCCTCCAGGAGCACTGAAGCAATGGGCCCCTCGTAGTGGGTCAGGCGCTCCACGACCTGCTGGAACAAGGGTTCCTCCACCCGGTCGTGGGAGAGTTGGGCAGCGGGCGCCGCCAGCTCCACGAGGCCGGCCGCATGGAAGCGGGCCAGGATTCTGGCGAGGGTTAACTCGGAGTGGCCGGAGCGCACGGCAATCTCGTGGACGGTCTGCCGGCCGTCGATGTACCGGAGGATTCCCCATTCGCGGGGGCTCAGCGTGACCTCTGCCTGGGCCTTCGGAGAGAGGGCGAAGACCACGTCCAAAGAGGGGACAGCGGAACGGACGGACTGCCACTCCCGATCCAGCTCTTCCCCGCGGGCCAGCACGTCCTGGGTGGGGCCGGCCACAGTGCGCGGCGGATGGATCTCCTCCTGGACAAAATGGAAACGCCCCTCCCCCCACGAGAAGAGGTAGTGAATGGCCTCCTCCCCCTCCCGGCCGGCGCAACTGGCGTGGACGAGTTCGCCCCCTTCCAGGTACACCTCGCCATATTGAGCGCCGTTGAGGACCTGGAGGATTCCAGTCTTCCCGCTCCGGGTCAGGACCTTTAGGATCTCCATCAGCCGAAGCTGAGCCAGGTCTCCGGTCAGGGCTTCCATCGCTTTTCCGGGGTCGCCTCAGGAGCCTCGTTGCTGCAGCAGGTTCAGCAGGGACCCGTACTTCTCTTCCAGTCCCATCCGGTCCAGGGTGGACCGCTTTTCGATTTTGACGAGCCGCCCGAGCTTCTTCCGGTCCGGCACCAGACTGGCGGCGAAGACGCGCACTGACATCCTGAGGTGGGGGACGTCCACGGAAGGATCGCACTCGAACAGCAGCAGTGCGTCCTCGTCCCCGAGGTGGGTGGATAGCCGGACGTTCAACCCGTCGAAGGCAATTAACTTGGCCTGGGCGAAGTCCATCTCCAGGTAATTGGCCGCGCGACCCACCGTCTCGAATGCCGCCAGGATCTGAGCCACCTCGATTCCCTGGGGGGAGAGGGTCTCCTTTGGGCCGATCACCTCACCCCGGAAGTTCACAAACGACATCCGCCGGATTCCCTTCACGTCCAGAAAGAGTTGCAAGGCTGCTTCAAGGTTCTTGTACATGGATCCGCAGTGACGATTCGCTATAACCGCTCCATGGAATAGTTCTTCAAGGCCCGCTCGATGGAGCGGTCTATCCGAGCGTCGTTGGCTCCGGGGTCCATGAGAAGCCCCACGAAATCCGGGTCACGGTCCAAGATCACCATCCTCTGGGATCCCAAGAGGAGGGTGATCTTCTCGAAGTTGCCCCAGGCCTGCCTGACACCCATGGATTGAGCCCGCAGGGCCGTGAACACGACCAAGGCGGCTAGCCGCTCTGGCTCCGGGGTGCCTGTCTGGTGGAGCAGCGATCCATCTTTCAGGGCGATCAGGCCCCCCAGCACTCCCGGAATCTTCATCAGGTCAGCAATCAATCGCTGGTGCGCATGCCCCCTCGGCGCATGTGACTCCTCCAGCAGCCGGATCCCCTCCAGGAGGAGCTCTGCGCAAGGGATTTGATTGGTCCTGAGCGTGCTCGCCACTCCCTCCTCCATCGTGAACTCGCCTTCGGTCAAAAGCAAAACACGAAAGACTGCGTCCCGGCCGATGATGTTCCCGAACTGGGCATGGGTGATCTCGCCGTTCTCAAAGTAAATGCACCCCTGCTTGTCCTGAGAGCGGATACTGAGCCTGCCAGTTTTCTTTTCCGTGCAGTTCAACTGGATGAGGCGGACCAGGCCGAAAGTCCTAAAGTCTTGCGTTAACGCCATATGTTTAACTTATGATTACGTCTAGTTAAATTAGCTCTAAGAAGCTAGCACACGGCCTGTCGGAAAGCAAGCCTTTGTTGCCGCATTCAGCCTGTTCCATCCGGGATGGAACGCAGACATCCCTCCGTGGCCGGCCAGCCGGTGGTCCCGAAGCGATTCAAAATGGCTCTGGCGGATGATATATTGCATCGTGTCGAGATTGGCAAATTCGCTGGTTTCTGCACCGGCTCGCGTTTCACGGAAGCCTATGAAGTTCAAGATTCACTTCTCTCTCCTAACGGTCTGCCTATCGGTTATCTTACTGGCGGTTCAGAATCGGGCCCCTTTCGTCCACCAAAAACCGGGCCATTACCTCATTCCGGAGTACGTGAAGCCCGCCCGTCTGCGACCGGCGGATCATCTCGAGTTGCTGATGCCGGCGGCGCGCACCCTTGTCCAACAATGGGTGCATGTTTCGAGCAAGCATTCCGTACTTCTGGTCAGTGATTCTTCTGTGTCTCCCCTGGTGACTGCCGCGATCCGCCAGGCCGTGCTGGAAGCGAAGCCGCGCAAGATCACCACCATCATGGCTCCACTGCCTTCCGAGGAATCGGAGCTCTACAGCGCGAACTGGTGGACCCAAGAAATATGGGATGAAGTCGAGAAAAACGATCTGATCTTGACCCTGGCATTTATCAACCCTGATACCGTGACCGTCGAGGGCCAAAGACTGTCCGAATTCCTCCGGGGTCATGGGTCCACCTTGTGGAGGATCACTTCACAGCCGCAGCTCCTGGTCTCCGACTGGGCCTTCTTCCCCAAGGAACTTTTTTTGAACATCGCGCGCGGGGCGGCCCAAGAGGTGCGCCGGGGAAGTACGTTTCGCATGAGAGACAAAGCGGGAACGGACATTTCGGGCACCTATGAGCCGGCGCAGATCGCTGACTACGAACCCCACTCGCCGATCCAAAACTTCCCCCCCCAGTACGAAGTATCCCTTTGCCCGAAGCAGGCCACGGTTCAGAAAGGCAGGATTGCCGCCCACAGCTCCGGTCTGGGATTTTTCCCCTTCCTGAGTATAACCCTCCGCGGCAATCGGGTGACCTCCTGGCAGGGAGGGGGAGGGTGGGCGGAGTATTTCCGGGGGCTGGCCCAGGAAGGGTCCTATACGCTCAGCCAAATCAGATGGGGCATGGTGCCCAAGGCATTTCGCTACACCGACGGATCCACTTTTTCACCTGCCCTGTACGGTCAACTGGCAGGATCGCAGCGCGCGGGCAGCGTCCGGGTTCTCTTTCAGGGAACTCGAAAATCCCGGTTCGCCCCTGCCTTCGACTTACAGGTCTATTATCCCGATGTCGAAATCGATTCGCAGGTGGTGGTGAAGGAAGGTTATCCGCTGGTGCTCCACAGCCCTGGCATCCGCACCGCAGCGATGAACCATCCAGGGTTCCTGGTGCAGGACTGCACTCCCGTGATGCGCCCCAGAGGCAAACCGAAGTCTCCTCGTATCGTTCCCGTGACCGATCGAAAACAGGTCACCGACTCGTTGCAAACACTGGTCGAGAAACGGAGCGACGCGCTGGGCCAGAAAGGGATCGTCGTTCTGACCGACCCCACCCTCTCGCCCCTCCTGCGGGATGCTCTCCAAGACGCGTTGAAGGACCGGCCGGACCTTGAGATCCGTCCATTGCCCTTTCCGGACCGTTTCGGTGAACCCGTCCAGTTTCTCGCCTGGCTGCAATCGCGGGCCCCCCTGAGGTTCAAAGAGACCACTGGGGCCGTCTTGAATCTTGCTTTTGGGGAAAGCCATGCACTTGCAGTACCCCCCCAACCTCCTGTGCCGTGGCTCGACATCATACCCGTTCCTGAAATTCTCACATGGGTCGCCTGGCGGGATTTTCCCGATGAACTTCAGCGCGCCATCTGGAATCGCGAAAAAAATCTGCTGGACACGGTCACGAGCATCTCAGTTTCAGATCGACGGGGTTCGAGCTTGATTTTGAGCGACGTCAAAGTCAACCCCCGGTTTGATGTGTATGAGAAGTGCCTCGTGACTTTGCCCCCCAGTTCCTTTATCAGCGTCGTCGCCCCATCCATCAATGGAATTTTCGTAAGCTCACGGATCCAATCCGGTGCGGTGGAACCCATCACCGCGAAAGTAAGCGATAACAAGATCAGGAGCGTCAGCGGCCGCGGCCCGCTGGTGGACCTGCTGAACCAACTGCTGGGTGAAGGGAAAAGTATTGTCTGCCGCGAAGTGCGCTGGTATCACAACCCCAAGGCTTTTTCGTATGTTGCGGGAGATTCTAAAGGGAGTCCCTCTTTGTGGGGCGAGTACGCAGGCAGCCTCCGGGCGGGCGTGGTCCACCTCATTTTTACCGAAGAACAGACCAGGCTGACGCTGGATTTTGTCTCCTACTTTACGGACGTCGTCGGGATCGGCGAGCATGTCGTGGAAGATTTTGTCGTGGACGGCAGCTTAAGAAGTCTGGAATTGCCGGAGATCGCAAAGGTGGCGGGCGACCAGGCGCTCCTGGAAGTGGATTACGTGCCCGATCTCAGTGCCACATCGCCTTGAACGTGTTTTAGGAATATTTTCAGCGAGCTGGGAAAGGTAGCAGTTCGTCGGTCGCAGGCAGGGAGGCAGGGATTGAACCTCTGGACGAAGAACAACCCCCAGGGTTAATATTAGATCGGGGTTAGCCTTCCTTTCTCCCCTAAACGAACTCGGGAGGTCCTATGAAAGCTCGTCTCAGGTGGACGGACGAGCTGGGGATCCAGCACCTGGTGGAGCTTGACAGGCCCATGTTTACCATTGGGCGGAAGGCTGAAAACGACCTTCAGCTCTTGGACCGAACCATCTCTCGGCAACACGCGGAGATCGTCCAGGAGGACGGGAAGTTCATTCTCAGGGACAAGAACAGCAAGTACGGAACCTTCCTGAACGGCACTCAGATCCAGGAGAGCGAGCTGCATGCCGGCGACGAGGTTCGCATCGGGCAAAGTCACACGCTGCAATTTTTGTTCGAGGGGACGACGGCTATTTTCCGGCCCGAAGCGCGCAGCTCCCGGCAGTTGCTGCAGCAGATGTCGCGCTTTCTGGAGATTGGCAAGCTCTTCCAGGCCTTTCCCACACTGGACGAGGTCCTCGCGACGGTGTTGGATGCAGCCATCGAGATCGCTGAGTCGGAGCGGGGCTACATCATGCTGGTGGACGAGGAAGGCCAGCTCCAGTTTCGGCTGGGCCGTGACCGGAACCGCAGGGCGCTCTCGGGCGATGTCTTTCCGCCGAGCTCCAGTATCTTGGCGGAGGCTCAGAAGACCGGCCGGCCCGTCTACGTGGAGAACGCCCTGGCCGATTCCCGATTCGCCCATGAGACCAGTGTCCGCCAGATGGAGCTGAAGTCCGTGGTTTGCCTCCCGCTGGAAGAGGCCCCGGAAGACGTGCCCAGGGACCTCACCATGGCATGGAAGCCGCGGATGATCGGGGTTCTGTACCTGGACAAGACCCACGCCCCGGGCACCCGGCCCGCCCTGGAGACCCCATTGTTGGAAGGTTTGGCGGCGGAGGCGGTGCGCTCCATCGAGCACGCCCGGTTGCTCCAGGAATCCGAGGAACGCAAGAGACTTCAGCGGGAGCTCGCCCTCGCCCGCGAGATCCAGGAAGCGCTCCTTCCCAGGTCCTTTGGTGACTATCGCTTTTTTCGCGCCGAGGGATTCTGCATTCCCTCCCGTCATGTGGGTGGCGACTACTTCGACCTGGTGGCGCTCGATGACGGCCGCTACGCCTTCATCATCGCTGACGTGGCTGGCAAAGGGGTCAGCGCAGCCTTACTGGCGGCCATGCTCCAGGGGAGCCTGCACTCGCAACTGGTGCTGGCACGGGAGCCGGAACAGATCGTGTCGGAGCTGAACCGGCTGCTGGTGAGCCGCTCCGCCTCGTCCCAGTTCGTCACCCTCGTCCTGGGGATCCTGGACACGGCCGGTCGCATCGATTACGTCAACGCGGGGCACAATCCTCCGCTGAAGCTTGCTTCTCAGGGACCTCGGTTTCTCACGGAAGGTGATCTGGTGGTCGGGGCGTTTGACTTCGCCCGCTACGAGCGCCAGCAGCTGCAGCTGGAACCCGGGGAGTCCTTGGTGCTGTACACGGACGGGGTAACCGAGAGCGCGGCCCCGTCCGGTGATCTCTTCGGGGAAGAGCGCCTGGAGGAACTGGTTCGTGGGAAGCCCGGCGTTGATCCGGCCCAATTGGTCGAGAGCGTCCGGACGGCCCTGGCACGGTTCACCCGCAACGAACCTCAAGGGGACGATATGACCCTCCTGGCGATCCAGTACACAGGGCCCAAACCCTGAAATCCTGGTCAATCGTCAAACGTCATTGGGGTAGTGTTAAAAGAAAAGAAAAATCGCCAACTTTTGACCATCGACCGTTGACCATTGACCCCCTAGCCGCCATGGCAACCCAGTGGGAAGAAGGCACGGAGATCGTGCGAACCCTGACGGAGCACGGCCACACCGCCTATTTCGCAGGCGGCTGCGTGCGCGACAGGCTCTTGGGGATCTCCTGTGGGGACATCGACATCGCCACCAGCGCCCATCCCGAACAGGTCATGGAGCTGTTCCCGAAGACCGTACCTGTGGGGGCACAGTTCGGCGTGGTCCGGGTGGTGAGGGATGCTCGCCAGTACGAGGTGGCCACCTTCCGGGCAGATCTGGGCTACCGGGACGGCAGGCACCCGGTGGCCGTCCGTTTTGCGGGGCCGGAGGAAGATGCATCTCGCAGGGACTTTACGATCAACGGCCTCTTCTTCGACCCGCTTCGGGACCGCGTGCTGGACCTGGTGGACGGGGAGAAGGACCTTCGCCGGCGCATCGTACGCGCCATCGGCGATCCCCTGCATCGATTCGAGGAAGACAAGCTGCGGATGATGCGTGCCATCCGCTTTGCCTGCCGCTTTGACTTCGAGATCGAACCCCAGACCCTGGAAGCGATCCGGACCCTGTCAGAGAAGATCCTTGAGGTGAGCCACGAGCGGGTCCGCGATGAGCTGGTCAAACTCCTCACCCATCCCCGGGCGGGGCGGGGCCTGGACTTATTGCTTCGGACCGGCCTGCTGAGAAAGATCCTGCCCGAAGTGGCGGCCATGGACGGAGTCCCGCAGCCTCCTGAATTTCATCCCGAAGGGGACGTCTTCGTCCACACCCGAATGATGCTGGACCTCCTGGGCACCCCCGCCGAGCCCGTGCTGGCCGTCGGAGTACTGCTGCATGACGTCGGAAAGCCCCCCACGTTCGTCGTCAAGGAGCGCATCCGCTTTGATGACCATGTCGCGGTGGGCACGGAGATGGCCGTGGAGATTTGCAAGCGGTTGCGCTTCTCCAACGAGGAGACGGAACGGATCGCCGACCTGGTGGGGAATCACCTTAAGTTTATGCACGTGCGCGAGATGCGGGAGGGCAAGCTGAAGCGCTTTCTCAGGCAGCCAGACTTCCCCCTGCACTTGGAACTGCACCGCCTCGACTGCCTCTGCAGCCATGGCAACCTGGAAAACTACGATTTCTGCCGCAAGAAGTTGGAAGAGCTGAGCGCTGAGGAGATCCGGCCCGAGCCCCTGCTGGACGGCCATGATCTGATCGCCCTGGGGTTCAAACCCGGGCCCCTGTTCTCTACCATCCTCACCGATGTCGAGGAGGCCCAACTGGAGAACCGGATCCACAGCACGGCGGAAGCCCGGGAACTGGTGATGCAGAAGTTTGGCCATTACCTTGGGTGAGGCACCCGGGGCTGAGGTTCGCGCGAGGGTCGCAGCGCCTTTAACGGTGCCCGGTGCTTGAACGAGAGAGAGGCGGGGCACTGTATAAGTTCTTGACAAAGCATAACATAAGTGCGTATGTTGAGGCTTTGAGTTTCGCTCGATGAATTGCCTTCGCATCAGAGACATCGCCTACGTCTTCGTCCTGCTCAGCGTTGCGCTGGACCTCTCTTTCGCGGTGGAGCTTTCCCATCTTTGCCAGGGAGTTCACGAGACGACCCTCTCGTCGATTCCAGATGACCCCGATGAGGATGCCGTATCTCGGACTGGCATGTTTTACCAGGGCTCTCACCAGTGCCATCCGTGTCTGCTATCCCCTTACAGCCTACTGGGAGGTTCCGCGCTCACTTTTCGCGCTGAGCCCCGGGAACCCCCCAGGCGTGTCCTGTTTGCCCGCCCGCACGCCCGACCCCATACTCTGGACTATACGGAGTTCATACCTGAAAGGGCGCCCCCCCGCGCCTGATCGGCTCGTCGCGCCGTTCCCGAACAGATCGTAACTTCAGAAAAGAGACTGCATCAAAAGTGATGTAAGTACATCTTGAGTTTTTTAGGGATTTGTATGGCGGGAAGGCAAGTCCACTTACCCGGCCCCCTACCAGGACCGGCTTCGCCTTTCTCCTTTCCGAAAGAACCTTTGCGGGGGAGTGTCCTATGAAACTGAGACTTGTGTGCGCTTTTGCGCTATTACTGGCATCCTCAACCTTGGATGCCCAGGCCCCTGAGGATCTCGCAGCCCGGGTCAAGGCTCTGGAGGAGCGCGTGGGTGCCCTGGAGGCCGAGCTCAGCGCGCTCAAGGCCGCCCAGGCGGCCGCGCCGGTACCGACCACGGCCCCAGCCGTCACCACGGCTCCTGTGCCCTCCGGTGCGCCGGGAGGCCCCTCGGGGCAGTTGCCCGTGTACGGCGGGGCGAGCGCCCTGGCGAAAATTTTCAATCCGGATACCGGCATCATCGGAAACTTCACCGGCATCGCCGCCCGCAATCGGCTCAATCCTCAGCCGAGCCTCTCGTTGCAGGAGAGCGAAGTATCCTTACAGGCGATCGTGGACCCCTTTGCCCGGGCTGATTTTTTCATGGCCTTTGGAGAAGAAGGGGTGGAGGTGGAGGAGGGCTACGTCACTTTTCCGGCGCTGCCCGGTGGCTTCTTGGCAAAGGCGGGCAAGATGCGCGCTGCCTTCGGCAAGACCAATGAGCTGCACAACCACTCCCTTCCCTGGATTGATCGTCCGTTGATGGCTTTCAACTTACTCGGAGGCGCGCTCGAGGAGGCGGACACTGGGATCAAGGACGCCGGCCTCTCCATCAGCCGCACCTTGCCCGCTCCCCGGGATCTCTTCCTCGAGGCAACGGCGCAGATCTATCGCGGCGATTCCGGAACGTTGTTCCAGGCCAGCAGGCGGAGGGACATCGCTTTCGTCGGCCGCCTGCGGGGCTATCAAGACCTGACGGAGTCCACCAACTTGGAACTGGGGGGTTCTTACGCCCGCGGTCACAATGATCTTGGCGGCGCCTTCGTCACCAACGTCTTCGGGTTCGACGCCACGGTGCGGTGGAAGCCATTGCGCCGGGCGATCTACCGTTCCTTCATCGGTCGGACGGAGTGGACCTGGAGCCGGCGCGAGGATCCCGCGGCCACCCAGCGGGCGCTCGGCTACTTTGCCTCCCTGGACTACCAGTTGGCCCGGCGCTGGTTCCTGGGCGGCCGGTACGACTGGTCGGAGCGGGGACGCAGTGCTTCCGAGCACGATAGCGGCGGTTCGGTGGTGCTCGCCTTTTGGCCCAGCGAGTTCAGCGGAATCCGGGGCCAGCTTCGCCGTACCCGCTACGCCGAAGGATCCTCTGCCAACGAGCTTCTCTTCCAGTTTTTGTTTACCCTGGGCGTCCACGGCGCCCACCCCTTTTAGGGAGGACGGGATGAACAACACCTCAATTCGAACTTCCCGGTGGTTCGCTGTCGGCTCCGCGTTGCTGTGGGTGCTGGCCTCCGGGTCCGCCGCTGCCGCCTCTAAACTGAACATCGTCACGACCACCGAAGACCTGGCCGCGCTGACCCGGGAAGTGGCGGGCGATCGCGCCACGCTGGAGTCCATTGCCCGGGGCTATCAAGATCCGCACTTCGTGGAAGCCAAGCCGAGCTTCATCCTGAAGCTGCACCGGGCCGACTTGCTGATCGCCGTCGGTCTTCAGTTGGAGATCGGTTGGCTGCCGCCCTTGATCACTCAGAGCCGCAACCCACGCATTCAGGCGGGTGCTGCCGGCTATCTGGACGCGTCCCAGTATGCCGAGATTCTGGAGATCCCCACCGGGGTCGTCACGCGCGCCATGGGCGACGTTCACCCGTTGGGAAATCCCCACTATTGGCTCGACCCTCAGAACGGTCGCCGCGTCGCCCAGGCGATCCAGGACAAACTTGCCGCACTCCAGCCACAGGAAGCTGGCTACTTTCAGCAGCGCTTCGAGGACTTCAGCCGGAGACTGGGGGAGGCGGAGAAGAGGTGGGACCAGAAGATGGCTCCCTATCGGGGTCGCAAAGTGGTCACCTACCACCGCTCCTGGCCGAATTTCGCCAAGCGTTTTGGCCTGAATGTGGTCGACTACGTTGAGCCCAAGCCGGGCATTCCACCGTCGCCCAGCCATATCCTGGAGCTGATCAACCAGATGCGCCGGGAAAAC
>JACQTF010000239.1 GCA_016210925.1 Acidobacteriota bacterium
CTTCTGGGGCCCCTGGGCTCGGACCAGTACCGGGATTCCATCGTGGCACTGGCCTTCGCCACGACCTCTTACTTCCTACTCAACACGGTTCTGGTCTCGGCGGCGGTCTGCCTGGCCTCTCACCAGCCCTGGTTTGCCACCTGGCGCCGCGGTTACATGTGGACGGCCCCGAGCTTTTACGCCGGTTCCATCTGCTCGCTGGCTGCCAGCTTTGTCGCCCAGAGATTCGAACTGCACACCTTCCTCATCACCCTGCTTCCTCTGCTCCTCGTGTATTACTCCTACCGTCACTTCGTGTCGCGAATGGTGACGGAGGAAGCTCGGACGCGCTGACGAACCGCAGTTCCCTACCCCCGAGAACATTTTGAGCTTGACACTGCGGACAATTTTGAAAAGTATGCTATAGCAAGTTCTTCGATTGAGAATCACGAAGTGGAGCTGCAGGGTCAAACCATTGAACTCCATCGGGGAGGGGGTCATGAGTAAAGGGTTCTTGTGGGTGGCGTCCGCGGTGCTGATCGCCACTCTTCTGGGGCCGGCCACGGTTGCCGCACAGACAACGGCCGCCATCTCGGGCACGGTTTCTGATGAAACCGGCGCCGTGATCCCAAACGCCGAGGTGAGCGTTACCAATGTGGGCACGAGCCAGGCTCGCACCGTGGAGACCAATGCGGCGGGCCGCTACTATGTTTCCTCGCTCGTTCCAGGCAGATACCAGGTCGCCGCGGCAGCGCCGGGGTTCGAGGCCATCGTTCATTCCGGCATCACCCTGACGGTGGGCAGCGAGGCGGTCATTAATTTCAGCCTGCGGCTCGGTCAGCTGACAGAGAAGGTCGAAGTCACCGGCGAAGCGCCTCTCGTGCAGACCACCACCTCGAGCGTAGCGGAGCTGGTGGACAGCCAGAAAATCCGGGCGCTGCCTCTCAACGGGCGCAGCGTCGATCAACTGATTTTTCTGCAGCCAGGGGTGAACGTGGCCACCGGAGCTGGGAATAGCCCGAACCAGGGGCGCGGCACCAAATTCTCCGTGAACGGGGCGCGTCTGACCTCCAACGCGTTCATGCTGGACGGCACCGACATCAATGACTCCCAGAATTTCACGCCCGGCGGAGCGGGAGGCCAGATCATGGGCGTGGATTCCATCCTCGAGTTCCAGGTGCTCACTCACAACCCGAGCGCGCAGTACGGTCGTTCCATGGGAGGCATCATCAACGCCGTGACCAAGTCCGGCACCAACGAGTTTCACGGGAACCTCTTCGGGTTCTTGCGCAATTCCAAACTCGACGCCAAGAACTTCTTCGACAACCTGGACGAGGACATCCCTCCGTTCAAACGTAACCAGTTTGGAGCATCGGCCGGCGGTCCGATCCGGCGAGACCGGCTGTTCTTTTTCGGCAATTACGAGGGACTGCGCGAGCGACTGGGAGTCTCCAAAGTTGGCTTCGTTCCCGACGCGGATGCGCGCAGGGGAATCATACCGGGACGCGCTCCCATTCGTGTGGACCCAGCAGTCGTTCCCTACCTCAACCTGTTTCCCCTTCCGAACGGTCCCAGCACAGGTCCGGGAATTGCAGAGCTTCGGTTCAGCCAGACGCAGCCCACCCGGGTCGACTACGTCACCGCCAAGGTGGATTGGAACGCCACCGAGCAGGACTCCTTCTTCGCCCGGTACACGATTGACGACAGCAAGAAGCTCCGGATGGACGCGGCGGACCACGTCCTGGGCCTGTTTGCGGAGGACGAACCCCACCGCAACCAGTACGTGACGCTGCAGGCCACCCGGGTCATTTCACCGACCATGTTGAATCTCTTCCGATTTGGGTTCAACCGCTCCGTGGCTCTGCAGACCCTGGCCAACATCGTCGACGTTCCCCAGTCTCTATCGTTCATTCCGGGCCAGCCGTTCGGCCGGATACGAATTCGGGGCGGCGTGTCTCCCTTGGGCGCGGTCATCAACGCGCCTCGTTTCTTTCACCTGAACTCCTTCCAGCCCTCCGACGACCTGAATATTGTGTCGGGTGCGCACACCCTCAAGACGGGTTTCATCCTGGAGAGATTTCAGTGGAACACGGCCAACTACAACCGGATCGGCGGTGATTATGATTTTGACTCCCTGGAATCTTTTTTACAGGCCCAGGTTACTTCGGTCGTCGTACCGTTCCCCGGGAGCGAACCGAACCGTGGCATCAGGGCCATCTTGTTTGGGACGTACCTTCAGGATGATTACCGCGTCAACCGTCGGCTGACGCTGAACCTGGGTTTGCGCTATGAAATCACCACCGTGCCTATCGAGGTGAACGGGAAGATGTCGTTCCTGGACGATCCTCTGGACTCGACCCTGGAGAAGAAGCAGCCGTTTAAGGGAAACCATCTCAATTTTGCTCCCCGCGTTGGCTTCGCCTCGGATCTCCGGGGTAACGGCAAAACCTCGCTGCGGGGCGGATTCGGTATCTTCTACGATCAAATCTTGATGAACCAGTTCCTGAATTTGTTCGACCGGCAACCGCCTCAGTGGCTGTCCGTCACGTTGGGCAGAGGGGCGCCTTTTCCCCACCCGCTGCAGGCCGCGCTGGGCACACCGGAATTCAGCCCGTCGGTGACGGTGTTCGATGACTACCAGACCCCTCACATGTATCAATACAACTTGACCCTTCAACAGGAGATCGCCACCAACCTGGTTGCCTCCGTCGGCTATGTGGGGTCGATCGGAAAGCATTTGATTCAGAGATTCGACGGCAATACTCCGATCCCCACCCGGCTGCCCGACGGGACCTTGTTCACCCCGGCCAACGCTCGGAGAAGGAATCCCGTTTGGGGTGATCTGCAGACCCGGCGGCTGAGCGGATTCTCCAACTACAACGCCTTCCAGGTGTCGGTGAACCGCCGATTCGCCGGCGGCCTGCAGCTCCAGGGAGTGTACACGTACAGCCGCTCCATCGATACGAGCTCCGGATTGTTCAGCGAGGAAGCCAACAACGCCGCTACAGGCGCCCAGAATCCGGACAACCTCTTCGCCGAAAAGGGGCTTTCCAATTTCGACATCCGGAACAACGCCGTCATCAACCTCGTCTACCAATTGCCCTTCGGGAAGAACCTTCAAGGAGTTGCCAGGCAGATCCTGAGCGGATGGGACGTGGGGGGCATCGCCAGCTTTTCGAACGGTGTTCCCTTTACCGTTGAAAACTCTGCCAACCGTTCGCAGAACCAGACCAGCGGAGCGAACTTTGCGGACCGGCCGAACCTGGTTTCCGGGGCCAGCAACAACCCGACGCGCGGAGCTTCGGCGGGGTGCTCCGGGATTAGGGCCGGGACTCCCCTGGGAACACCGACGCTCTATTTCGACCCGTGCGCCTTTTCCCCGCAGCCCCTGGGGACCTTCGGGAACCTGGGAAGAAATACCGTTATCGGCCCCGGCATCGTCAACTTCGACTTCTCCACGAGCAAGCGCTTCCGGATGGGAGAGGAGAGAGAGTTGCAATTCCGCGCCGAGTTCTTCAATCTCCTGAACCGCCCGAACTTTGCCGCACCCGGGGCCAATACTCGGCGTATTTTCGATTCCCGGGGGAGGTTAGCCGGCACCGCAGGGAGGATTTCTCAGACCACGACCACCTCTCGCCAAATTCAGTTCGGACTCCGGTATACGTTCTGATCGCATGAGGAGTCGATGACCCGAATAAGAACGAAGTTCTCTCTGAGCTTTTCGGCAAACAGGCCTGCGCGCCTGGACCGATCACCGGGGGCAGAAGGCAACGTGGCGCCTCGCCTTACGCCACCACGCGTTTGTCGCGAAGCGTTTGGATCTCCTGCTGCTTCATCCCGAGCTCGCGCAGCACCTCGTCGGTGTGCTCGCCCCGGTAGGGAGCCGCGCCGCGGACCGTGCCGGGCGTCTCGGACATCTTGATGGCGACGCCGACTTCCTTGACCCTGCCGAATTCTGGATGCTCGGTCTCCACCACCATCTGACGGGCCAGGATCTGCGGGTCCTCGAAGACCTCCTCCACGTCGTACACCTTCCCCACGCACGCGTCTTGCTGGACGAGGAAATCGTACCACTCGTCCCGGGTCCGGGTCCGGATGATGGCCTCGATCTCCGCCCGCGCCTTGATTTCCTCCGCATTGGCGGTGCGGACGAACTGGTCGGTCAGGCGGCCGTACTGGACGAACTCAGGCCGCCCGATGGCCTTGCAGAAGTTCTCCCAGAGCCACGGCTCAGTGCATGCGATGCTGAGGAGTTTCCGATCCCTGGTCTCGTACACGGCGTAGTAAGGGTAGGAGCCGCTGAGGAAGCCGGCGCCCCGCCTGGGGACGGAGCCGTCGCTGAAGAAGAAGCGGAGGGTCGGCGTGGCGGCCAGCAGCGAGAGGGTCGCATCGAGGTACGCCACGTCCACCCGCTGGCCCTTGCCGCTCCGCTCGCGGGCGAAGAGGGCCAGCAGGATTCCCAGCGCGCCGTGGAGGCTCGCCCCCCCGTAGTCGGCGATGAGGTTCAACGGAATGGCGGGCTTCCGGTCCGGCTCGCCGATCAGCCCGAGAACGCCCGCCAGCGAGAGGTAGTTGAGGTCGTGGGCGGGATAGTCGCGGTAGGGACCGTCCTGACCGAAGCCGGAGAGAGAGCAGTAGATGATGCGCGGATTGGTTTTCCGGATCGTCTCCCAGTCCGCGCCGAGCCGCTTCGTCACCCCCGGGCGGAAACCCTCGACGATGACGTCCGCCGTAGAGGCCAGCTTCTGGAAGATCGCCTGCCCCTCGGGGGCCTTGAGGTTCAGCGCCAGGCTCCGCTTGTTCCGGTTGACGAAGGCGAAGGCCGACCGGCGCTTTTCCTCCTCGGTCTCGGTGCTGCCGTCGGCGGGCGGGGTCTCAATCTTCAGGACCTCGGCTCCCATGTCGGCCAGCAACATCGTGCAGAACTCGCCCGGCGCCACCCGCGCCAGCTCCAGGATCTTGATCCCGTCCAGAACTCCCATGTGTGGTTCTCCTGTGAGATTGGCGAATCTGGGTCACATCGACCGTCCTGATCCCCGAGCACGGGTTTTCAACGGCGCTGGCAAGCGCTCCGATCATTTGCTCGATTGTCACGAGGCCCAGGCGAAGGGCTGTCTCACGGGATCCGGGCAGGTGTTCAAGGAGCCAATAGAGGGGCAAGAGTGCGTAGGCCCAGCGGTGTGCGGGACCGAGCACGTACCACGGACGCAGGAAGGTGGCGTTCAATCCAGCAGAACGGATGAGCTCTTCCGCTTCGATGCGCGTCTGAACGTAAGCCTTCATGACCGGAGCGGGATGCGCCACGCTGAGGTAAATGAAATGTGAAACACCCGCGGCCACCGCTGCGGCAACAGAAGCGCGCACGGCAGCCAGATCAATGCTGCGAAACAGCGCTGCTTTCGAGGGGCTGGGATGCGGCACGCCGACCAGGTGGACAAAGGTGCCGGCAGGGGGGACGTAATCTCTGTAAGAATTTTCGTCGAGCGCATCTCCGCGCACGACTGTACAACCGGGAGGCAGCTTGTTCTCCGATCCGGCGCGCACCAGTGCGGTGACCTGATGTCCCCGCTTCGTCAGCACGGGAATCAAACGGCCCCCGAGGTAACCGGTCCCGCCCGCGATGAAAATTTTTCGACCAGTTTCCATGCGAACCGAATCAAAGGATAGGGGATTGGATCCGGGGGCGCAATGGAAAAAGGGCGGATGCGAACCGTGGCGAAGATGTTGTGGTTTCCAGGAAAGAGAGTAAGATGAAAACCTGCAAGGTGGCTGGAATGAAGCGACGAGCGCGGTGGCTTTTCCCGGTTCCGTTCTACTACGGCTGGGTGGTGGTTGCCCTGAGCTTCCTCGCCACCCTGACGGGCGCGGGTATCCGTTCGGCGCCGGCCGTCCTGATCCATCCTCTGGAAGAGGAGTTCGGGTGGAGTCGCGCGGCGATCGCCTCTGCCATC
>JACQTF010000031.1 GCA_016210925.1 Acidobacteriota bacterium
ACTCCAAAAGAAAGGCCGCGCGCTTGGCGGCCTAATGCCTCGTCACTACGCTGCCCGCCCGTCACAGCGTGTCAACAAGGCTACGAACGCCTCGCCCTCCCCGGTTCAGTACGCCGGCGGAAATCATCGTCGTGCTCACATCCTTATGGCCCAGAAGCTCCTGCACAGTCCGGATGGCGTACAGGTCCTCGAACAGGTGCGTGGCGAAGGAGCGGTGCAATGTATGGCAGCTCGCAGGCTTGGCGCCACTGACCGCCGACTCTGTCATGCAGCAACTTCGACCGTCGCGTAGAAATCAAGCTGACGCCTCGTTCTACGAGGCGTTACTGCTCGCTGCCGGGGCCGCGGTATGCGGAGACCATCTTCCCGTAGGCCTTGAAGGTGCAGAGCGATGGCTATCTGGATGCGCCGAAGCGTCGCATCGATGGTCTACCCTGTCGCAACACAGCCAGGCAAGTCCGGAACCGACGCACCCCAGTCACTGTCCGGATCCTTGTTAATTCGCACCAGATATTGAACTTTTCTCGTAACTTTCGTCGCTTCAGCCCTGCTTGGCGCATTACGGATGCGAGTGTCCCCTTCGGCATCTCGTCACCCAGGTTGCCACTCGCCAGTGACGGGGCGTTTCAGAGCTAATGTAACGGATTTGGGTACTTGAGTCAAACCAGCCGCTGGGACTTGCCCAGGTGCCGGCGGACGTAGTTGAGCATGCCCCCCACCTCCAGAACCTGTTGCAGAAACTCCGGTGAGCTCGGGGGCTTGACAGCTGCTCGGGGCTTTCTTACGATGGGAACGATGAGTACCGCGCAAAAGCGGCCCCGATGGTCCGCCGTTGCGGCCGTTGTGCTGGCGTGGGCCTTCCCGGGCTCCGGACACCTTTTCTTGAAGCGCTGGGGACGCGCCTTGATCTTCTGCGCGTCGGTGGTGGCCCTCTTCGCCCTGGGATTGCAGATGCAGGGCGAATTGTTCTCCGCGAATCGCGCTGATTTTTTCACGCTGCTGAAATTTGTCGCCGACGTCAGCGTGGGACTTCCCTATTTCGTGGCCCGGCAGGCAGGCTTCGGCGAGGGAAATATCCGGTCCATGACCTACGAGTACGGCAATACCTTCCTCTACGTCGCCGGCCTGCTCAACCTGCTCATCATCCTGGACGCGTACGATATTGCCGCAGGGAAGAAGGCATAATGAATCCCGTTCCTCGGTTTGCAACTGAAATGAAAATATCCCGAGATCAAGCAAACCGAGGAACGGGATGAATCACATCAGCGCGCTGGTGGTCTTTTCCATTGCCGTCGCCGCCGTCTTCGCGTGCATCGCGAAAGAGACACCCCGGGAGCAGCTTCGGTATTTTCTCTTCCTCCTGGGTGCGCTTGTGGTCTCCTCGCTGGTGGCAGCCTGGATCATGTATCCATTTCCTTTTTGACCTCAATTCGCCCCTGATGTAACGTAGACTTCGTGCCACGGAACCGCGCCCACGGTGTGCTTCACTTCATCGCGAGACGTCACGGACGGACCGAGGTTTGAGCGCCCTCCTCGCCTGGCTCTGGTACTGGTTTCCCCCTTTGGTTTACATGGCCTTGATTTTCTACCTGTCATCCCTGTCGGAACCTCCCGTCCCGGGCAAGATTCCCGACTGGGTCCTGCATGCCGCAGAGTACGCGATGCTGGGGGCGCTGGCCTTTCGCGCTATGAACCGCGGCTTCCTGAATCGATCCAGCATCGCTGTCTCGCTCCTGGCCCTCATCTGGTCTGCCGGGTACGGAGTTACCGATGAAATTCATCAGCTTTACGTGCCCGAGAGGGAATTTTCCTGGCAGGATCTGGCCGTGGACTTTGCCGGATCTCTCCTTGCAGTGGCTCTCTTGCATTATGTAACATCTTGGAAAAGCGAAAGAAATCCACCATGACCCCGCACCTACCCACGCTATGTAGACGGCAAGCCAACAAAGACTTAGGTACGGGATCAGCACCAGTCATCGGAAGGAGGTAGGTGCGGGGTGAAGCGCATCGCCATCATTCCAGGGGACGGAATCGGCATCGATGTGACTCGGGAGGCGGTGAAGGTCCTCCGGACCGTGGGGGAGATCCTGGGCCGGCCCTTTGAGCTGTTGGAGTTCGACTACGGGGCGGACAAATACTTGCGGGAGGGCATCACCCTCCCGGCGGGTGCCCTGGACGCGTTTCGCAACGAGTTTGACGCCATCTTCCTTGGCGCCCTGGGCGACCCCCGGGTGCCGGACATGAAGCATGCCTCGGACATCCTGTTCGGGCTCCGTTTCGGCCTGGACCTGTATGTGAACCACCGCCCCGTCAAGCTCCTGGATGCCGCCCTGACGCCCCTCAAGGACCGCACCGAAGCCGATGTGAACTTTGTGATTTTTCGGGAGAACACCGAGGGTCTCTACTCGGGCGTGGGGGGCTTCTTCAAGAAGGACAGCCCCGATGAGGTGGCTACCCAGTTGGATATCAACACCCGCAAGGGGGTCGAACGGATCATCGAGTACGCGTTCCAGTACGCCGCTGGCCACGGATTGACCCGGGTCACCATGAGCGACAAGAGCAATGCCCTGCGGTACGGGCACGATCTGTGGCAGAGGGTCTTTCAAGTGGTACGGGCCCGCTATCCCCAGATCGAGGCAAACCACTGGTACATCGATGCCCTCACCATGCAGATGGTGAAGAACCCGGGACAATTTCAGGTGATCGTGACGTGCAACATGTTCGGCGACATCATCACGGACCTGGGAGCCCAGCTTCAGGGGGGCATGGGTATGGCCGCTTCGGGAAATATCCATCCTCAGGGGACCTCGATGTTTGAACCCGTCCACGGTTCAGCGCCCAAATATGCAGGCAAGAACGTGGCGAATCCCTTGGGAGCCATCCTGGCCGTCCAGATGATGCTGGAGCACCTGGGCCTGGCCGAGCCTGCCCGTTGGGTGGAAGAGGCCGTGGTGCAGGCCATCCGTCAAAAGAAGACGACAAGGGATGTCGGGGGCACCCTGGGGACCCGCCAGGTGGGGGATGCGGTCTGCGAGCTGATCTACTCGGTCGCCTCCTGACACTCCGTCATTGGTCAATCGGTCAATCGTCAAAGTGGTCAAACGTCAACGGGGTTTTCCGATTGACGAATGACGATTGACCGTTGACGATTGACTCATTCCAATGCTGAATGCCGCTGGATTCTTCCATACAAGGTTCCCCGATCATAAGCCCTTTGACGTGGTGGGAATGGGTCTGAACGCAGTGGATCACCTCTGCGTCGTTCCTCGCTACCCGGAGTTCAACACCAAGACCAAGATCCTGGAATACCAACGTCTGCCGGGAGGCCAGGTGGCCACCGCCCTGGTGACTTGCGCGCGCATGGGGTTGAAGGCCAAATACCTGGGAAAAGTGGGGTCCGACGAGCTGGGACGCGTCAGCCTGGAGAGCATCGCGCGGGAGGGGATCGACGTATCCGCCGTGATCCAGGAGCCCGATTCGCTGAACCAGTTTGCGTTCATCATCATTGACCGGGAAAGCGGCGAGCGGACCATTCTGTGGGACCGGGACTCGAAGCTTATGTACCGGCCCGGGGAATTGAACAAGGAGGAGGTGTGCGCCGGCAGAATTCTCCACCTGGATGGCCACGATCTCCCCGCCAGCATCCAGGCGGCCCGCTGGGCGCGGGAAGCGGGAATCCCGACCGTCGCTGACCTGGACCGGGTCCAGGAGGGGATGGAGGAGCTGTTGGGACTGGTGGACTTCCTGATCTCTTCCGCAAACTTTCCACCCCAATTGACCGGCGAGAAGCGCCTGGAGAAGGCGTTGCGGGCGGAACGCCAGTTCTGCCCTGGATTTATCGCCGCGACGATGGGCGAAGAAGGCGCCATGGCCCTCGTGGGAGATGATATAATTTATTTTCCGGCTTTCCGGGTCCGGACCGTGGATACCACGGGAGCCGGCGATGCCTTTCATGGCGCTTTTATTTATGGGCTGCTTCGGGGATGGCCCCTAAAGCGCACCATGGTTTTCTCCCATGCCACGGCGGCCCTCAAGTGCATGAAGGTGGGAGCCCGGACCGGGATTCCGGGCCTCCCGCAAGTGGAGCTCTTTCTGAGGGAGCAAGGGGACACCTGGAAGGAGCCATAGGCGGTCCAGCCACCCATCCTCAAGACAAGATGACCGATACCCCGCGGAGCCTGTTCATCGACGAAGAAAATATGGCGCTGGCCACAGACCTCTACCAGCTCACCATGGCCGCCGCCTATTTTCAGAACAGCTGCACCCAGCGGGCTACCTTTGAGATGTTCGTGCGCAAGCTGCCGGAGCATCGTTCGTTCCTGGTGTCTGCGGGTCAAGAGCAGGTGCTTCACCACCTGCAGCATCTCCGGTTCAGCGGCCCGGTGGTGGATTTTCTGCGCCGCCATCCCGTGTTCAAGTCGGTTTCACCCGAGTTCTTCGATTTTCTTCTGGAATTTCGTTTTCAGGGCGACGTCTGGGCCATGCCCGAGGGGACCCTGGTCTTCCCCACGGAACCCATCCTTCGGGTTACAGCTCCCATCATCCAGTCGCAGATCATTGAGACTTACCTCCTGAGCCACATGAATTTCCAGACGAGCATCGCCTCCAAGGCGGCCCGGCTATGCCTGGCCGCCGAGGGCAGGGCGGTGGTCGAGTTCGGCTCCCGGAGGGCCCACGGGCCCCAGGCGGCGCTCTTAGCAGCCCGGGCGGCCTACGTCGGCGGTTGCGCGGGCACCTCCAACGTGCTGGCTGGATACCTGCTGGGGATCCCCATCTACGGCACCATTGCCCATTCGTACGTCATGTCCTTCGACAGCGAGACGGAGGCCTTTCGCCGTTACTTCAACGTGTTTCCGGAAAACTCGATTTTGCTCGTGGACACGTACGACACCCTGGAAGGGGTGCAGAAGGCCCTGGACATGAAGGTCAATTTCCGCGGCGTTCGGCTCGACAGTGGCGATCTCCTGGGCTTGAGCCGGAGGAGCCGCCAGTTGCTGGACCGGGCCGGCCTGAGAGACGCACTCATCGTAGGCAGCGGCGACCTGAATGAGGAGATCATCTTTGAGTTGACCTCGCACGGAGCGCCCATCGACGTGTTTGGCGTGGGAACGGAACTGGCCACCTCCAAGGATGCTCCCGCCCTGGGCGGGATCTACAAGCTCGTGGAGGAGCAGAAGGACAGCCAGGCAGTCCCGAAGGCCAAGTTCAGCAGCGACAAGGCCACGTACGGGGGTGCCAAGCAGGCCTTCCGGGTCAGCGATGAGAGAGGGAAGTTTGTTCGAGATATCTTGGCCCTGGCCGACGAACAGGCCCCGCGGGGAGGGCAACCCCTCCTGGAGCAGTGCATGGAGGGGGGCGTCCCGGTGGGGAATCGGGGGGACGTCCATGCCACGCGCCGGTACGTGGCCGATCAGCTCGGGCGCCTGCCCGGGGCGTACCAGCGCCTCTACAACGCCGAGACCTATCCGGTTCAGAAGAGCCCAAAGCTGGAAGAGGTGAGGCGGGAGCTGGAAGAGCAATACAGAGGTCAGCCGCGGTCATGACACACGGTATGATTTTCTGGGACGTGGATACCCAGTTCGATTTCATGGAACCCGCTGGCTCCCTCTTCGTAAAGGGAGCACCCGCCATCGTGGAGAACCTGCGGGCGCTCTTTCGGTACGCTCGCGACCACCGGATTCCCATCATTTCCTCCGCCGATACCCACGTGGAGGATGATCCGGAGTTTCGAGCATTTCCCCGTCATTGCGTCAAGGGCTCCCCGGGGCAGCAGCGGTTGCCGGTGACCCTGGCGGAAGACCACGTGGTGGTGGAGAACAAAAAAGAGGGGCCGGAACTGGAGAAAAAGATCCAGGGCCGCCCCCAGGTGATTGTGGAGAAGCAAGCCATTGATGTGTTCACCAACCCGAACATAGATGAAGTGCTGAAGCACTATCCCAAGGACGTGGCCCTGTTCGGTGTGGCGACCGAGCATTGTGTTCGCGCCACCGCTTTGGGCCTGCGGCGCCGTGGATTTCGGGTCCGGCTGGTGACCGATGCCATTGCAGCCGTGGATGAGCAGCAGGGAAGGAACAGCATCCGAGAGATGGAAGAAGCGGGCTGCGAGCTGGTCACCACCCGCGAGGTCACGTCGCGGTAATCAGGAGCATCGTGCTGGTGCCGTTCCAACCTTTTTCTGCCACGGGTGCGCCACATGACCCCTGGAAGGGAGACATGACAGGGACGCAGGTGACTTGGGACAAAGTGGTTGGAACGGCACTGGGTCTGTACATCCATATCCCGTTCTGCGAGAAGAAGTGCTCCTATTGCGACTTTCGCACGGGCAGTTATGAACCGGCCGTGGCGGGCCGTTACGCCCGCGCCCTCGTCCGGGAAGTGGAGACGTTTCGCGCGCGGGGCCGGCACTCCGCTGACACCGTTTTCTTCGGCGGCGGTACGCCCAGCCTCCTGATCCCTGCCCAACTGGAATCCATCCTCGCGGCTCTCCATGAGGCTTTTGAAATCTCTGCCGACGTCGAGATCACCCTGGAGGCGAACCCGGGGACCCTGGAGCCGGAAAAGGCACGAGCGTTTCGCTCGCTGGGCGTCAACCGAATCAGCCTGGGGGTCCAGTCTTTCGACGACGCCGAGCTTCGGCGTTTGCGCCGGACCCACGACTCCGGCGCTGCCCGGCGGGCGGTCTCTTCTCTGCGGCGCGTTGGCTTCCAGAATTTCAACCTGGACCTCATCCTGGGAGTCCCTGGGCAGACGGACCAGAGCTGGCGCAACAACTTAAAGCAGGTCGCTGAACTGGCGGCCCCCCATCTCTCCGTGTACATGTTGGAGCTGCATGAGGGCACCCACCTCTTCTCGGATTACCTCCGGGGCACGGCGAATCTGCCCGCGGAAGACCAGGTGGCCGACTGGTATCTTGAGACGGTGGATTTCCTGACCGGCCTGGGCTACAACCATTATGAGATCTCCAACTTCGCCCTGCCGGGACGGGAGTGCCGTCACAACCTGAAGTACTGGAATAACGAGGAATACATCGGCTTCGGTCTCAGCAGCCATTCCCACTGGCGCGGTCTTCGCTTTTGGAATGAGCCTGCCCTGTTGCGCTACCTGGAAAGGGTGAAAGCAACGGGCGAGGCCGTGGCGGGCAGCGAAGTCGCCCAGCCTTCCGAGCGCATCTTCCTGGGCCTCCGCAAGACAGAGGGCGTCCCCCTCCGGGAGGTCGAGGGCAGAGTGGAGCGCTTTTTCGAAGCAGGATTGTTGGAGCGCGTTGGAGACCGCGTCCGGCTGACCCGGCGCGGAATCCTGGTTTCGAACGAAATCTTCGCCCAGCTGGTTTAGTTTTCTCCTCGATCACAACGATGATTGACCTGCGTAGCGACACCGTCACCAAGCCCACTGCCGAAATGCGCAAGGCCATGGCCGAGGCCGAGGTGGGCGATGACGTGTACCTGGAGGATCCGACGGTCAACCGGTTGCAGGACCGGGTGGCGGAGATGTTCGGCCGGGAGGCGGCCCTGTTCGTTCCCTCGGGCACCATGGGGAATCAGATCGCTGTCAAGATCCACACGGAGCCTGGCCAGGAAGTCATCACCGAGGAGCGCGGACACATTTACAACTACGAAATGGCAGCCATGGCTGCCATTTCAGGGGTCCTGGCCCGGCCGGTGCCGGGCGAGGACGGGATTCTGCGGTGGGAGCAGATCGAGGCCGCCATCCGCCCTAAGGTTTACTACCGGGCCCAGACCGGATTGATCAGCCTGGAGAACACCCACAATATGGCCGGCGGGTCCGTGTACACCAAGGAGCAGATGGATGACATCTGCGAGCGGGCCCATGGGCTGGGAATTCCCGTCCACCTGGATGGCGCGCGCATTTTCAACGCCGTCACCGTCCTGGACATTCCGGTCTCCAGGCTCACGGAGCGTTGCGACTCCATCATGTTTTGCCTGTCGAAAGGCCTGTGCGCGCCGGTGGGCTCTCTCTTGGTGGGAAGCCGGGGCTTTATCGAGAAGGCCCGCGCAGTTCGGAAGCTGCTGGGAGGCGGGATGCGCCAGGCAGGAGTCCTGGCTGCGGCCGGCCTGGTGGCGCTGGAGAAGATGACGGCCCGGTTGCGGGAAGACCACGAGAATGCTCGTCTGCTGGCGGAGAAACTGTCGGAGCTGCCGGGCCTGGTGGTGGATCCCAAAAAGGTCCGGACCAACATCCTCATCGTGGATCTGGCCGAGGGCTGGGACGCGCCCACGCTGGCGGCCCGCCTGAAAGAGCGGGACGTGCTCATCGGGTGGGTCCATCCCCGGCAGGTTCGCCTGGTGACCCATCACGACGTCAGCCGCAACGATTGTCTCCGCGCCATCGAAATCTTCCGGTCTGTCATGTATCAGTGAAATCAAGGAAATTGATCGCACCATGGATTTTCGTCTGACCGAAGAGCAGGAAATCTTGCGCCGGACGGTGCGGGACTTCGCGGAGAAGGAAATCGCGCCTCACGTGATGGAGTGGGACGAGGCGCAGAAGTTCCCTCACGAGCTGATTCCCAAGTTGGCGGAACTGGGAATGATGGGTTCCATCTTCCCGCCGGAGTATGGCGGGACAGGCCTTTCCTATGTGGATTACTGCATGATCGTGGAGGAGCTGGCCCGGGTGGATGGCTCGGTCGGCCTTTCCGTGGCTGCCCACACCTCCCTGTGCAGCAATCACATTTATTCGTTCGGGACGGCGGAGCAGAAGCAAAAATATCTCGTCCCGCTGGCCTCCGGAGCATGGATCGGCGCCTGGGGTTTGACGGAGCCCGAAGCCGGGAGCGATGCCGGGGGTACCAAGACCACCGCGGTTCGCGACGGCGAGAGCTGGGTCCTGAACGGGTCGAAGAATTTCATCACCCACGCCTCTTTCGCTGACGTGTACGTGCTCATGGCGGTCACCGACCGATCTCAGGGAACCGCTGGCATCTCAGCGTTTCTCATCGAAAAGGGAACCGAGGGCCTGGTGGTGGGTAAGAAGGAGAACAAGCTGGGGATGCGGGCCAGCGATACCGCGTCGGTTCACCTGCAGGACTGCAGGCTTCCGGCAGACCATCTTCTGGGGAAAGAAGGGGAGGGCTTCAAGAATTGCCTTTCGGTCTTGGACGGAGGCCGCATCTCGATCGCCGCTCTGGCGGTGGGCATGGCCCAAGGCGCCCTGGATGCATCCGTCCGCTATGCCAAAGAGCGGCGCCAGTTCGGGCGGCCCATCAGCGAGTTCCAGGCGATCCAGCAGAAAATCGCCGACCTCACCGTGAAGATCGAGGCGGCCCGCTGGCTGACCTACCGTGCGGCTTACCTGAAGGATCGGAACCAGCCGCTCACGAGGGCTGCTTCCATGGCCAAGCTGTACGCGGGTGAGGTGGCCGTTGTGGTCGCTGAACAGGCGGTCCAGATCCATGGGGGGTACGGCTTCATCAAGGACTACCCGGCTGAGAAGTATTACCGCGACGTGAAGCTCTGCACCATCGGCGAGGGCACCAGCGAGATCCAGCGCCTGGTGATCGCCCGGCAGTTGTTGAAATGAAAAAGTTGCCCCGCGCGCGCAGCGGGCATCCGAACATCCTGGTGGAGGAGGTGCTCAGGGGTGACCCTCGGGCCGTCGCCCGCGTCATTAGCCAGGTGGAGGATGATACCCAGGCGGCCATCCCTTTGCTGAAGGAACTCTTCTCCCGTACGGGCCGCTCTCTTGTGATCGGGATCACGGGCCCGCCCGGAGCCGGCAAGAGCACGCTCGTGGATCGCCTGGCGGGACTCTATCGAAAGGAGGACCAGCGCGTAGGAATCATCGCGGTGGATCCGACGAGCCCGTTCACGGGCGGCGCCATTCTGGGGGACCGGATCCGCATGCAGGTCCATGCCACGGATCCCGGAGTCTTCATCCGCAGCATGGCCACTCGCGGTCACCTGGGAGGGCTGGCCAAAGCTACCCAGGACGTGGTCTCGGTGCTGGACGCGGCCGGCTACCAGGTAGTGCTGGTGGAGACGGTAGGCGTGGGACAGGACGAGGTGGACATCGTCCGCACCGCGGATGTCTCCGTGGTGGTGCTCATGCCCGATGGCGGGGACGACGTGCAGGCCATGAAGGCCGGGCTCATGGAGATCGGCGACCTGTTCGTCCTCAACAAGTCCGACAAGGAAGGTGCCGAGCGCTTCGAACGCATCCTGCTGGCCATTCTGGGCGGGGCATCGCGGAAGGATGGTTGGTCCCCTCGTTTGGTCAAGACGGTCGCCACCCAGGGCGAAGGGGTCGAAGAGGTAAAGGCCCGGATCGAGGAATACCGCCGCCACCTGCGGGAATCCCCCGCTGCCCGGCAACATGGTGAAGAGCTTGCCCGCGGACGGCTCCTTCAGTTGCTGCGAGATCGCCTCCTGGGTCGGGTCCTGGAACGGGTCCTGGACGAGGCGACGCTGGAACGCTATAGCCGTAGCCTGGCCGGCCGAGAGAGCGATCCCTATACCATCACGGAACAGATCATGAAGAAGGCGGGTCTCAAATAGCATGGCTAAGATCAACCATATCGGCATCGCGGTGCGCTCCATCGACCAGGCGCTTCCTTTTTACAAGGATGCGTTGGGATTGGGCGTGGTGGGCCGGGAAGAAGTGTCTGAGCAGCGGGTTCGCGTGGCCAAGCTCCGAACCGGCGAGAGTGCCATCGAGCTTCTCGAACCGCTGGACCAGGATTCTCCCATCGCGGCATTCCTCCTCAAGCGCGGGGAAGGCATCCACCACATCGCCCTGGAAGTGGAAAACATCCACGAGGCCTTGAAAGAGTTGCAAGAGAAAGGCGTCCGGCTGGTGGACCAGCAGCCCAGGATAGGAGCCGACGGTCACCTGATCGCTTTCCTCCACCCTTCTGCCTCCCACGGCGTCCTCATCGAGCTCACGCAGAAGGCTAAGCCATAGGGCGTTTCGCGCAAAAACTGGTCCATCCGACGCTCGTCGATTGGGAGTAGCAACTGTTCCTTTGCTCTATTGGACGCTACATAGTCTGGGAAAGAATCTCACGGACAGGAAGTATCGATGCTCATACCCTTGCCGAGAAAGAAGTCGCTGGTATGTCCCGTGCGAAGTTCCCCTCAACGCCGCCTCCGCGCTCCAGATCCCCTCTTGGAACCTCGTGATGTAGAACGCTCGGTGCCGCTGCGCGCCTTTTACACGCACAGCTGCCGCCCGGCGGCCTGGCAGCCGGGTCCTTCGAGGGCGACAGATGTTGACACCCGTCCTCAGAATCGATAGTATACACGTTATACGATATTAGTATCGATGGAGGATTCATGGGAACGGTCACGATCTCGCCGAAGTTCCAGGTGGTCATTCCGAAGGCGATCCGCGAGAAACTCGGCCTGTCTCCCGGGCAAAAGGTCCAGGCGATCGTGTACGGCGATCGGATCGAGCTCATTCCCCTGCGCCCCATCAAGGAGATGCGCGGTTTCCTGAAAGGCATCGACACGACCGTTGAGCGCGAGGCGGACCGCTTATGAACGTGGTTGACTCGAGCGCGTGGCTCGAATACTTCGCGAACGGTCCCAACGCGTCCTTCTTCGCACCGGCAGTCGAGCGCACGGACGAGCTCTTGGTTCCTTCGCTGACGCTCTACCAGGTATTCAAACGAGTGCTTCAGCAGCGTGAGGAAGGTGACGCTCTGCAGGCAGTGGCCGTGATGCAGCAGGGCACCGTGGTGGACCTCGATGCGCCTCTTGCGCTGAGCGCTGCTCGAATCAGCTTCGAGACGAAGCTGCCCATGGCGGACAGCATTATTCTCGCCACGGCCAGAACGTACCGGGCAACGGTGTGGACCCAGGACGCCGACTTCAAAGGCCTGCCCGGAGTGCAGTACCGGAAGAGGAAGCCTTGAGGGAGGGCGCGGCCTGACATCGCGCTGAGCTCGATGGCGTTTGGTGGCTTTTGCAGGCGACTGCCCTCCGTCTGTTACAGTTCAGGGAAACAGGAGGAGGTCAATTTCTGCGATTATGGCATTCAACTGACGCGGGGATTCAGGGCACTGAAGCTGTGGATGTCCCTCAAAGTTTTTGGATCTGGAGCGTTCCGGCAGTCGATCGAACGAGGGTTGGAGCTTGCTCGACTTGCCGAAAATGCGGTCAGGGAATTTTCGGGCTGGGAGGTGGTCACCCCAGCGCAGATGGGTGTGGTGACTTTCCGTTATGCGCCGGTTGGCATGTCCCCCGACGAAGTGAACGCCCTGAACCGAGATCTGGTGGAGGGGACGATTCGCGAAGGGTTTGCCATGATCAGTTCAACGGAATTGCACGGATGCACCGTACTCCGGATGTGCCTGATCAACCCGCGCACCACGGAGGAGGATATTCGCCAGACCCTCCAACGCCTCGACCGGCTCGCGCGCCATGCTCCAAGGTGGCCCCCATAACCGCGCTGGCAGCGCGGTGGAGGAGAACATGCGCCTCTGAGATGAGAATGATCCTCACTCCCGCCTGCGAGGACTCCATCCATTCTATTTGGAGGGTTTGGTGGAATGATTGGTCGCAACGGAACCCCAGGGCATTTCAGGATTGAAGACATCCAAGATGCTTTCGGCGCACTTTCGTCTCGCGGTGTGCGGTTTGAAGGCAAACCGCATCTGATCGCTCGACTGAAAGATCATGACCTGTGGATGGCTTTCTTCCGCGACATCGACAGAAATCTGCTCGCGCTGATGAGCGAAGTGCCCCGGGCCTCGAAGCCATGAAGTTCGGCACATTCGACCTGGACGTCATCTCCGACGGGACCTTCGCGCTGGACGGCGGCGCCATGTTCGGCGTCGTCCCGAAGGTGTTCTGGCACAAGGTGCTCCCGGCGGACGAGCAAAACCGGGTGCGGCTGGGCTTGAACTGTCTCGTGATCCGCGCCCCGGGCCTGAACGTTCTGGTGGACACCGGCATCGGCGACAAGTTCGACTCCAAGTACTCGGAGATTTATGCCATACGGCACGAACGCCACTTGCTGGCCGAGCTGAAGAAGCTGGGCCTGGAGCCACAAGACATCCATCTGGTCGTCAACACGCACCTGCACTTCGACCACGCCGGCGGCAACACGCGAACGCAGGAGGGTGGCCCCGTTCCCACCTTCCCACGGGCCAAGTACGTCGTGCGGCGGGGCGAGTTGGACTTTGCCAAGAACGCCAATGAGCGCACCCGTGCCAGCTATCTTCCCGAGAACTGGGAGCCCCTGGAGAAGAGCCGCCAGATCGAGTTCGTTCACGAAAACTGTGACCTCCATCAGGGCATTTCGGTCTTTCTCACGCCCGGCCACCTCCCGTTTCATCAATCGGTTCGAATCGAATCGGAAGGCCGCGTCGCCGTGTTCCTGGGAGATCTGATTCCCACCCGCCATCATTTGCCCTTGCCGTGGATCATGGGATATGATGTCTCTCCTTTGGAGACCCTGGAGACGAAACGTCAGGTACTGCGGCATGCCCTCGAGGAAAATTGGCTGGTGATTTTCGAACACGATCACCAGGTGCCGATGGCTTCGCTGCGACCAGAAGGTGATAGGCTCGTCGCGGTCCCTGCCTCGGTCCCTTTCTGAGTGGAGCGCTCCGTGTCAGTGGAGATCGGGATCGTCGGCGGAAGCGGCCTGTATGAGATGGAAGGCCTGCGGGACGTGGAGGAGCGCCGCCTGCAGACACCCTTTGGAGATCCGTCGGACGCCTACGTGGTCGGCACCCTGGAAGGGAAACGGGTGGCCTTCCTGGCCCGGCATGGCAGGGGCCATCGGATCCTGCCCACCGAGCTGAATTTTCGCGCCAACATCTATGGCTTCAAAATGCTGGGGTGCAATCGAATCCTGTCGGCCAGTGCCGTGGGTTCCCTGAAAGTGGAACACAAGCCCACCGACATCCTCTTGCCCGACCAGTTCTTCGATCGGACGCGGCAACGGGTTTCCACCTTTTTTGGAAACGGGATCGTGGCCCACATCAGCTTCGCTCACCCCATCTGCCAAAAACTGGCGACTTACGTCTTCAACGCGGGGCAACGGGAGGGGATCCCGCTCAAGCAGGGCGGCACGTATTTGTGCATGGAGGGCCCTGCTTTCTCCACGAAGGCAGAGTCGAACGTCTATCGTTCCTGGGGCATGGACGTCATCGGCATGACCAATCTCCAGGAGGCCAAGTTGGCCCGCGAGGCCGAAATCTGCTACGTGACCCTCGCCCTCGTGACGGACTACGACTGCTGGTACGAGGAGCACGATAGTGTCACGGTGGAGATGGTGCTCAATTACTTGAATCAGAATAGCGCCAATGCGAAGAGGATCATCCGCCAAGCAGTTCAACTGATTCCTGAGGACTATGGGTGTGACTGCCACTCTGCATTGAAAAACACGATCCTCACCCCAGTGCGCGAGATCCCCGACGAAACGAAGAAAGAGCTTGCGCTGTTGATCGGGAAATACGTCCAATAAATCTAGAATCCAGAATCTAAAATTTCATTCGATGGACCATTGACGATTGACGAAGGAGGTTTTGGGTGTCCATTCTGGTGGTGGGTTCGGTGGCGTTCGACTCCATCAAGACCCCTTTCGGGGAAGTGGAGGAAGTGATCGGAGGGTCCGCCACCTATTTTTCTTTGGCGGCCAGTTACTTCAGCGAGGTGAGCGTCGTGGCCGTGGTGGGCGAAGATTTTTCTGAACGCCATCTGGACCTGTTCCGGCTGAAAAACATCGATACCCGGGGGATGAAGCGCGCCCGAGGCCGCACCTTCCGGTGGAAAGGGGCCTACGGCTACGACCTGAACGAAGCCGAGACGCTGGAAACCCAGTTGAACGTGTTCGCCAACTTCAAACCGAAGATCCCGGAGGACTATCGGCAAAAGCCGTTCGTGTTCCTGGGAAACATCGATCCGGACCTTCAGCGGGATGTCCTCCGGCAGGTGCAGTGTCCTCGGCTTGTGGCCTGCGACACGATGAACTATTGGATCCATCACAAGTTGGCCTCGCTGCAACGCACCCTTGGACTCGTGGACATCCTCATCATCAACGACGCCGAGGCGCGGCAGCTGACCGCGGAGCCCAATTTGATCAAGGCGGCCCGAAAGATCCGCGATCTGGGGCCCAAGATCCTGGTGATCAAGAGGGGGGAGTACGGAGCGGTGTTGGTCTCGGGGGACTGCATCTTCACGGCCCCCGCGTATCCTCTGGAGGACGTTTCCGATCCCACCGGAGCCGGCGATTCGTTTGCGGGGGGCTTCGTCGGTTACCTGGCCAGCGCCGGAGATCTGTCGGAGAGCTACCTGAAGCGGGCCATAGTCTTCGGTTCGGTGATGGCATCGTTCAACGTGGAAGAGTTCGGCATCCGGCGCTTGTCCTCCCTCACGTTTCCCCAGATTGTGGAGCGGTTCCAGGCATTTAAGGCCCTGACCCATTTTGAAGATCTGAATGTGCAGGCAGCGCGCGTTTGAGTTCTTCGCGGCCGGGGTCCTGGCGCTTCTTCTGGCGGCGCCCGGACTGGCCCAGCGCTCCGGATCCCACCCCCGGTCCGATCCTGCCCTGGAATGGTTCAAGAAGGGCGAGGCTCTCATCGGAACCGACAAGGAAAATTCCGACGAACAGGCCGCCTATTTTCAAAAAGCGGCCCAGCTCAACCCGCAACTGTTTGAAGCCCACTACAACTTGGGGTTGATCCGCGCCCACCAGGACCGCAAGGAGGAAGCCATCGCTCACCTGCAGCGGGCCATCCAGTTGCGTCCGGAACACGAGGGCAGCCATTTTCTGCTCAGCTCGCTGTACCTTCAGCAGGAAAAGTACGCGGACTCCCTGACGGCGATTGAAACCATCCTGAAGGGGCATCCCCGTAGCGCGCGGGCCCTGTTCCGGCGGGCTCTCCTCAAAGATCTTCAAGGTCAGGTGGCCGAGGCCGAGGAAGCTTATCGAGGGCTGCTGGAGGCGGAGCCGGGCCACGTGGAAGGGCACCTGAACCTGGGCCTGCTGCTGGCGCGAACGGACAAGCCGGAAGCGGCGGTGGGTGAGATGAAAAAGGCGGCGGAGCTGGACCCGCGCTTGTACCAGGCCCAACTTCAGGTGGGGAACGTCTTGATGGCGTTGAAGCGCTATCCCGAAGCCGAGGCCCACTACCGGAAAGCAGCGGGCCTGGAGCCCCAGAAACCGGAAGTCCATTTTCGCCTGGGCGACGCCTCCCTTTACCAGGGGCGCTGGGAGGATGCCCTGGGCGCCTATCAAGCCGGACTGTTGCTCGATCCCAGCGACCGGGTTGCTCGCTTCCAGCTAGGGTTCGTCTACCGGAAGCTGGGGAAGAACGAGCTGGCGCTGAAGGAATTCGAGCTCGCGCTGGGCGGTGAACCGACACGGGACGCGGAGGCGCTGTCCCTGATGGGCGACATCCGTGCGGAGATGGGTCAGCCCGACGAGGCGATGGATAGCTATCGAAAGGCGTTGGCCCTGGCGCCCGGGGATAAAGAGGTTCATTACAACCTCGGGACGTTGTTGGCGAAGCAGGAACGATGGGAGGAAGCTGTCGTGGAACTGCAAAGATCCCTGCAGGCGGATCCTGCTTTTGGGGCGGCCTATTTCAACCTGGGAACGGTGTACGAAAAGCAGCAAAAGGACGTCCTGGCGGTGGATGCCTACGAAAAGTCCATTGAAGCGGGGCTGCAGGACTCACAGTCTCACTTCCGTCTCATGCTGCTCTACGCCAGAGCGGGAGAGAAAGACAAGTCCCTGGATCACTTGGAAGAGGCCTTGAAGAAAGACCGTGAGAAGTACCTTCCGATCTTGCGAGAAGAACTCAAGAATGTTCGGTCCGATCTGGACAGCATTCGGTACACCGAACGTTTCGCCCGCCTCTTGTCCAGTCACCCGTAAAGGACTGGAAGGCTGGAAGACTGGAAGACTGTCCTCGCCGCTTTAGACGGAAGGGGGCGTTGAAGCGTAAACGACTTCCACGGTAACGTGCCCCTGGTTCCGGAAATTGTGGGGTACGCCGTTGCGGCAGCGGAAACACTCACCTTCCTTGGCCTTATATTCCTTGCCCTCCACGATCAGCGTCAGGGTTCCCTTGATGACGTAACCCAACATCTCGCCCACGGGCAGCCGCGTGCCCTGCTCGGACAGCAACCCTGACTTCGGCTTGATCCGCATGAGCCCGAATTCCATCAGGGAATCCGGCTCTGTGGAGCAGAGGATCTCGATGCACGCGTTTCCGTCGTCGCTGGGAAAGGGCATGCGATCTTTTTTTGTGAAAATATGTCGCTGCTCCGGTTCCTCCTGTTGTCCGAGCAAGTCGTTGAGCAGAACGCGGTAGACCTGGCTCAAGCGCGTGAGGGTGTAAATGCCCGGGGTACGGTTCTCATTTTCGATCATGCAGAGAGCGGATTTGCTGACGCCCGCCAGCTTGGACACGTACGCCAGGGTGAAGTTTCTCTTCTCCCGAAGTTGCTTGAGACGTTTTCCGATATCTTCCAGTCGTTGCGGGGAACTGTCCGGCATAATTCCTCGGAGAGGCTGTTATGTGTATCACAAGAGAAAAATGAATTCAAGAACCAAAAATGAAAATTTTGAAAATGAAGGTGCGTAAATTTTTTTTATCGTTCGCACTCAATACACCGGGTCGGGATCTTCTGGTGGACGAGTTTTCCACCGCCGGTGTCCCCACAGCCAGCACTCGGGATGCTGGCGGATGATTTCTTCCAGAATGCGGGTGAAACGGGCTGTGTTCTCCACCACGTCGCGTTCCTTGTGGCCGCTCCGCACCAGGGGAACCTCCGGTTGAACGACGATCCGATACTGCTCCCGATCTGGCTCCTTCAGGATATAGGCGGGGATCACGGCGGCGCCGGTGCGGAGGGCCAGGCGGGTCAGTCCGGTGGTGGTGCAGGCAGACCGGCCGAAAAAAGGCACGAAGACTCCTTCGTTCGGGGTGCTGTTCTGGTCCACCAGGAATCCTACCGCTTCTCCCCGTTGGAGCGCCGCCAGAATTTTCTTCAGCGAGTCTCTCTTGGGAATGGTGACATTTCCCGACAGGCAGCGCCTGCGGTCCAGGAAGCGATCCAGATAGGCGTTGTCCAGGGGCCGCACGACAAAGCTCAAGGGATATCCGTGGAGCGCGTGGGCGAAGGGCATCAGCTCCCAGGGCCCGATGTGGCCGGTGAGAACCAGAATACCTCGCCCCTCCCGCATGGGGCGCAGGATATTCTCCAGGCCCTGATGGTCGTCGTAGAGGACGTGCTGGCCGATGTTGGACGGTCGCAGCCGAGGAAACCGGCTGACCTCCACGACCAGCCTTCCCATGTTTCGGAACGAACAGCGCGCCACCTTCCGGCGGCGCCGGCGGTCCCAGTGGGGGAACGCCAGTTCCAGGTTTCGGAGGGCCACGCGGCGGTGGCGGGCATCCAGGAAGAATACCACGTCTGAGATCCCGTGGGCCACGGCCAGTGCCCAGGGGTGCGAGAGCAGACCCAGGAAGGCCACCACCCACCGGACGGTCATGTAGCCGAGAAAATCCACGAGCTGTTTACGGAACGTCATAGAGCGGAGCCGGGTCTTCAGGAGGCCGGGATCTCCAACGGCGGTGCACCCAGAGCCACTGTTCCGGATACTGGCGGATGACGGATTCCATCTCGGTGGCGAAACGCTGCGTGTTGATCAACACATCGCGAGAGCGGTCCTCGGTCTCCACCAATTCCAGGGCGGCGTGCAACCGAATGCGGTAGTGATCGCGGTTTCCTTCCCTCACCAGGAAGACGGGTATCACGGCGGCACCTGTCCTTCGCGCCAGGATCGCCACGCTGGAGGACATGGTGGCCCGCTTCCCGAAAAAATGGACGAAGACCCCTTCCGAAGGGCTCACGTTTTGATCCACCATCATGGAGACGGCCCCTCCGCTGTGCAATCGGGTGAGGATGCTCCGGGCGGAACGTTGCTTGGTCACGCCCCGGTTGCCGCATCCGGTGCGGTATCGGGTCAATAACTCCTCCAGGCGACGGTTCCTCAGGGGATTGTTCACGAACAGCAGCGGATAACCGTACAGGGACAGGGCATAGGCCAGCAGCTCCCAACATCCGAAGTGGGCCGTCAGATACATGACGCCCCGGCCTGCTGCCAGCGCCCGCTTCAGGTTCTCCTCTCCATACTGGGGATCGTAGCTGACGAGAGAGGCGATGTTGCCCGGGTGCAGCCGAGGAAAACGCGAGACCTCCACGACCAGGCGTCCCAGAGTCCGGTAGCTTTTCACGGCGATCCTCCGCCGCTGCTCCGGAGACAGGTCCGGAAACGCAATGTTCAGGTTGGTGTCCGCGATGCGGCGGTGTCTCCCGTCCAGGCGGAAATAAAGTGCGGCTGCCGATTCCGCGACCCGCAGAGCTGCGTTTCTGGGCAGGAGCCCCAAGGCCCGGAGCAGCACGGCGATCACCAGGTACATGATATAATTTTTCATGCGACTCTTAGAGCGGGAGCCAGGAACTCCCGCAAGCGCGAACCACAGAAAGATAATTCGTCACTCTAGCACATGCGCGCAAAATTCTGCCACAGCTTCGGTGTGGTCTGTGTGGTCTTTCTAGCGTGCCTGGTGCCCCTGGCAGCGTACAAGATCCGCCGGGTGGAGATCCAGGACCCGCAGGCGTATCCCTCACACCAGGTGAACGACCGGGTGGCAGTGGCGGCAGATCCGTATCTGACCGACGAGCGAAGCCGTCTGGCATTTGATGTGAAGCACATGAACTCCCGGGGCCTGCTACCCATCAACGTGATCATCGACAACCAGACGGAGCGTGCCGTGCTGGTCAACGGGTTGCGGGCCGAGATTCTCGAGAAGCGAGGCGCCCGGCATGAGTCTGTCAGCTTGAGAGACGTGATGACCCGGGTCTTCGGGAAAGATGGGGAGATGGTTCCTGTTCCAGGGCCGTTCCCCGGGGGTTCACGAAGTTCGCGCGTCTCGAGGGAGGCGTCGGAGGATTTCCGCAGCAAGTTCCTGGGCGAAAAGATCGTCGCGCCCGGTGCCCGAGTTTTTGGGTTCTTGTTCTTCCGGATCCTTGACCCCAGGGTGCTCCAGGGAGCGCGGATCTACCTTCCTGAGGTCCGGATTTATCCCAGCGGGGAGGAGTTGATGTTTTATGAATTTGACCTGACCCCGGCCTGGGAATATTATGTCAAGGGTAAACCGGGCAAGGGGAACTGAAGTTCTGGTGTGGCGCAGGAGTTCCGCATGAAGAAATTGTGGGAGAGTCGAGGCTATCGCACGCAGTTCCGACGGCTGCTCCAGTTGAGGACCCCGGAAGAGGCAGAGAGTACCCTCCGCCGCCTGGACGCCTTGTACCGCCGATTCAAGCAACAGCAGGACTTTCAGGGCATGCGCTGCTGCCAGCTCATCGCCCGAGAAGGACAGGACCGTGCCCGGCGGATCGCTAAAAACCGTGCCGTGTCACCCGCCAAGCGGGCCGAGAAGGCCGAGATCGCCGGATGGTTCGAGCTGTGGCTGAAAGGGCCTGCCTTGTTCCTGGATTGGCTGGAGGTCCGGAAAAAGTCCGGCGGTTCCGCCCGCACCGTGTAGATTCCTGATCCGTACCTCCTGCGAATGGTGTTCATGGGCTACGCGATGTTTGTCACCCTTGCTCCGGCCTTGATTATCAGATCAAGCACCACCTGTTTCCCGGATTCAGCCATGTGTACTATCCACGGATGAGCCCCCTGGTCGAGGAGTTCTGCAGGACGCACGGATATCCCTACCGCAGACTTTGCTGGGGAGAAGCGGTCGTGGAAGCTTTCCTCGCGTTCCGCACTCCGAAAAGGGTTGAGCAGCGACTGGCCGCCTTGAGGCTTCGGTGGGACCCCGATCCGTCGATGAGCCAGCCGTGTCCCCATTTCGGGAAGATTCCATTAGGCTGAGGACCTTGGCTGGTCTCGGCGCAAGTCTTGGGGAGCGACCCTCACCTTCCGAGTGATCTTGTTCCTGGCGAACGAAGCGAGCCAGGGGCGCAGCCCATTGGCAGAAACGTTATCCTGAGTCACCAACGGCCACGCCCTATCGACGGATCGGGGTGGGACGGCGCGGGCACGCTGCGCGGTGAAACGGTGGCCGAATCCGGGCAGGTCTGATCGTCGTCAGTATCCCACCGCCAAGCGGTCAGCCAGGAAGGCGGGGAGGTTGGCGCGGCGGATCTTTGCCTGGGCGTTTTCCAGCGGGTACTCCAGCCGGTGAAACTCCATGACCTGCTGGCCGGTATCCAGCACGCCGAAGGCGGTGCGAGGATTTCCATCCCGGGGCTGTCCCACCGAGCCAGGATTGATCAGATATTTCGTCCCCTCGAGGTCCAGGTGGATGACTGCGGAATCGGAGGGCAGTTGGTAGGTCAGGTTTCCGTTCTTTAGCTCAAACACCACGGGGATGTGACTGTGCCCGAAGAGACAGATGGGGGTATCGAAGAAGCGGAAATTATGCAATGCGACGGGCTCGCTCAGGATGTAATCGTCCTCATCCCGGGGAGAGCCGTGGGAGATGCTGAAGGCGGGCTCCACCTGCAGCGGCCCCTGGGGCAGGTGGCTGAGGTAATCCCGGTTTTCCTGCGTGAGCTGGTCGCGGGTCCAGAAGGCAGCAGACCGGGCGTGGAAGACGAACTCCTCGCCCTGGTCCAGGCCACAGGCGACTTTGTCGTGGTTGCCGCGCACCGTCGCGACCGGATCCATCTTTCGCAACAGGTCTACCACTTCATTGGGGTTGGCGCCGTACCCCACCAGGTCTCCCAGGCACACGGAGCGGTCGTACGCGCGGTACTCGAGGATGGTTTCCAGCGCTTCCAGATTGGAATGGATGTCCGAAAGGATCAGATAACGCATCCGGGAATACCCTTGCCGGTCCCCTGACCCTCCACTATAATCTCGAACTGCTCTGGTGTGCGCCGCAGCGCGAGGGGGACAACCAACATCTTAGCACAGCCCGCCGGAAGTCTCATGCAGAAAGGCAGGAGGGGTGGAAATGAATAAAGTCGTTGCCAGCGCCTTGGAAGCCATCCGGGATATCGAGGAAGGCTCCACCCTCATGATGGGCGGCTTCGGCTTGTGCGGCATTCCCGAGAACCTGATCGCAGCCCTGCGGGAGAAGGGCACCCGCAACCTGACCGTGATCAGCAACAACGCTGGCGTGGATGATTTCGGAATCGGCATCCTGCTCCAGACCCGGCAGGTGAAGAAGATGATCTCCACCTATGTGGGAGAGAACAAGTTGTTCGAGAAGCTGGCGCTGAGCGGCGAGCTGGAGGTGGAGCTGGTGCCTCAGGGGACATTTGCTGAGCGAATCCGCGCAGCAGGGGTGGGGATCGGGGGTTTTTATACCCCGACGGGCTTCGGCACCGTGGTGGCTGAAGGAAAGGAGACCCGGGTCCTGAACGGCCGGCCCTACGTGCTGGAACAGCCCCTGCGTGCTGACTTCGCCCTGGTGAAGGCCTGGCGGGGTGACGGCTGGGGGAACCTGGTGTATCGAAAGACGGCGCGAAATTTCAACCCGCTGATGGCCATGGCGGCCCGGACCACCATCGCCGAGGTGGAGGAACTGGTGGAGCTCGGTCGGCTGAACCCCGATGAGGTGCATACGCCGGGCATCTTCGTCCAGCGCGTTTTCCAGGGCGCGGGCTACGAGAAGCGCATCGAGCGACGGACGGTGAGGAGACGAGGGTAGTCCATGGATCCCAAGGAGATCATTATCCGGAGGGTGGCGCGGGAGCTGAAAGACGGCCTCTACGTTAACCTGGGAATCGGCATGCCGACCCTGGTGTCGAACTACATCCCTGCTGGAATGGATGTGATCCTCCACTCGGAGAACGGTCTCCTGGGGATCGGGCCGTTTCCCTATGAAGGGGAAGAGGACCCGGACTTGATCAACGCAGGCAAGGAAACGGTGACCGAGCTGGCGGGGTCTTCCTACTTCGACTCGGCGATCTCGTTTGGAATGGTTCGGGGCGGCCACGTGGACCTGACTGTCCTGGGAGGCATGGAGGTATCCGAGAAGGGCGACCTGGCCAACTGGATGATCCCCGGCAAAATGGTGAAAGGAATGGGGGGCGCCATGGACCTGGTGGCGGGCGCCAGGCGCGTCATTGTGGCCATGACCCACACGGCCAAGGAGGGCGAGCCAAAGATTCTGAGACGATGTCGCCTGCCACTGACCGGTGCGGGGGTGGTGGATACCATCGTCACCGAGCTGGCGGTGATAGACGTTATCGACGCAGGGCTCGTGCTCCGGGAACGAGCGGCCGGGGTCTCCGTGTCGGATGTGCAGGAGAAGACCGAGCCCCGGCTCATCGTGGCCGGCGACCTGAGGACCATGGAGTTCGCGTGATCGGCGAGGCAAGCGGCGCCGTCCTGCCCGGGATCGTGTCACGCTTGCGAGGGAGCTCCGGGGTCGCCGAGCCACCATCGGCCTCGCGTGGGATTGTGAGAGAATAGAGAGGGAGGTTGAACATGAAAGAATGCGTCATCGTGAGCGCTGTGCGAACGGCCATCGGGGGCTTCGGGGGCACTCTCAAGGACACGCCCGTGACCGAGTTGGGACGCACGGTCATTGCGGAAGCCGTGGCCAGGGCGAGCGTCCAGCCGTCGGAAGTGGATGAAGTGATCATGGGGAACGTGCTGCAGGCGGGTGCGGGGATGAATCCGGCGCGGCAGGCGGCCATCCAGGCGGGGATCCCGGTGTCCGTCCCTGCCCACACGGTCAACAAGGTGTGCGGCTCTGGCCTGAAATCCGTGACCCTGGCTGCCCAGGCTGTCATTTCCGGCGACGCGGAGATCGTGGTGGCGGGCGGGATGGAATCCATGAGCGGCGCTCCCTATCTGCTTCAAAAGGGGCGCTGGGGCTACCGGCTAGGGCACGGCGATCTCTCGGACTCCATGTTGAGCGAGGGGCTCACGTGCGCCATGGCTCAGGTGCACATGGGAGTGACCGCCGAAAACATCGCCGAGAAGTACGGCATCCTGCGGCGAGATCAGGACTGCTTCGCAGCCGAGAGCCAGCGCAAGGCGGAGGCCGCCATCAAAGCGGGGAAGTTCCGGCAAGAGATCGTCCCCGTGGTGCTGCCCCAAAAGAAAGGAGAGCCTTTGCAGTTCCAGCAGGACGAACATCCCCGCTTCGGGACCACCGAGGAAGCCCTGGCAAAGTTGAAGCCGGCATTCAAGAAGGAGGGATCGGTCACTGCTGGAAACGCCTCCGGGATCAACGACGGCGCGTCTGCCGTCGTCGTGATGCCCGCCGAGCGCGCCAAAGCCCTGGGAATCCCACCCATGGCCAGGATCCTCAGCTACGCTTACACGGGCGTGGAACCTGCCCTCATGGGAATAGGTCCTGTGCCCGCGGTGCGAAAAGCCCTGCAAAAGGCCGGCATGAACCTGGCGGACATCGACCTGGTCGAGCTGAACGAAGCCTTTGCGGCTCAGTCCGTGGCCGTGCTGCGGGAGTTGAAGCTGGATTCGGAAAAGGTCAACGTGAACGGCGGTGCCATCGCCCTGGGACACCCCATCGGCGCCAGCGGCGCCCGCATCCTCACCACTTTGCTCCATGCCCTGCGGGACCGCAACGGGACCACGGGCCTGGCGTCCCTCTGCATCGGGGGCGGGCAGGGCATCGCCATGATCGTGGAGCGCGTGTAAGAATGCTGCGACGCCTGGTGGTCATCGCACTGCAAGATCCCAAGGAAAATTACTGGGGACGCCTGGAGGAGATCACCCCGGCCGGCGTTTGGATTCGGGGCCTGAACGTCGAGACCTTCGAGGACTGGGTGCGCCAGGTGAGCAACGGCAACGCGGGCCTCGGGTGGTTCACTACCTTCTTCCCCATGAACCGGATCCTTCGAATGACGCTGGATGAGACCGTGGGGGCGGTGCCTTCCTTTGCGGCCCGCTTCGAGCAGGAGGTGGGAAGAAAGGTGGAAGACTTTTTGGGGGCGGGAAACTGAAACGCTACCATGGTCAAAGCGGTTGTTTTCGACGCTTACGGTACCTTGTTCGACATCGGTTCGCTGGCTGGCGCTTGCGCCGCGGTGACGCCAGAGACACAATCCTTTTGCGATCTCTGGCGCCAGAAACAATTGGAGTACACCTTTCTGGTGACGGTGCTGGGGCGCTACCGGGACTTCTGGCAGATCACCTCCCACGCTCTCAGCTTCGCCTTGAAAAAGCACGACGTGAAGATCGGCGCCTCGGAGAAGCAGCGCCTGCTGGAATCGTACCTGACGCTTCCGTCATATGACCACACGGAACCCACGCTCCAGCGGCTGGAGCCGTTCAGGCTGGCGATTCTTTCCAATGGAACTCCGGCCATGCTGGGGGCGGTCGTCCGGCACAACAACCTCACCGGCTACTTTTCCCACGTGCTCAGCGCCGATCGGGTTCGCCTGTACAAACCGCACCCGGAAGTTTACCGGCTTGCGGTCGACGCCCTCGGTGTGCAGGCTGCGGACGTTTTGTTTATCTCCTCGAATTCTTTCGACGTGGTGGGCGCTGGCAGCTTTGGCTTCCGGGTCGCATGGATCAACCGGTCCCGCGCTCCCTTGGATGAGCTGGGAATCCGTCCGGACCACGAGTTGCAGTCCCTGGTGGATCTCCCCGCGCTGATCGCATAGGTCGGGCTACCGACTGCAACTGGTTGCCGGAGAGCGTTGGGCCCCTCCCCCGCTGTCAATGCTCAGGTGGCGTCGAGGCGGAGGTTCCGCGTGCCGCTGAAGCGTTGTAGGGGTTGCCGATGAAAATCGTGGTTTTGCCTGTGTCGATGGGAGCAGGCTATCCTGCAGCGGTCTCTTGCGTCAGGCTTATGTACTCGTACGTGCTGGGCTCTTGACTTTTTCTTCTTCCATCTGCTAATCTGATTGTATGAAAAGCAGAACGACCCATCTTTGATCCAGGAGGGACCTTGTGCTTATCAGCAAGCTCGGCCAACGCCGGCAGGTCGTCATCCCCAAAGAAATCTGTGACCAAGTCGGCCTCGAAGAGGGAGACTTTGTCGAGGTGAGTACCCGTAAAGGCGCGGTGTTCATCAAGCCCAAGAAGTTGGTTGACCCTGGTGATACCTTAACGCCAGAAGAGGAAAAGATCGTTGAGCAAGGTTTCCGGCAGCTCAAACGGGGTGAGTATGTGACCTGGGAACGCCTAAGAGATGAGCTGGGCCTATAGGTTTTCCACCAGCGCCGCCAAGCAGTTTCGTCGCCTACCCAGAGATCGTCAGGAACAATTAAGCCGGGCCATTGAAGAGATGGGAGAAGATCCTTTAAAGGGCGATGTCCTGCCCGTCAAAAGCGGTAAGTTCAAAGGGGCCCTCCGAAAGCGGGTGGGACCCTATCGTATTATTTTTTCCCTCGCTGGCTCGCAACGCTTGATTGAGGTCGCAGCGATTCTGCACAGGACCGAGAAAACCTACAAATAGCCTTGAGTGGACCCCGCCTTTACTTGCTCGCCCTGCCCAACGGGGAGTTTGGGGTGTTTCGAACAACCGACCTGGGAGTTTCAGATCAGGATTTTTTCAGCAGGCCCTGGATCTGCTGCGGCAACCCGAACAGGTTGATGAAACCCTCGGCGTCCTTGGGATTGTAGGCGCCCATGGTGAAGGACGCCAGATCCGCTCGGAAGAGGGAGTAGGGGGAGTTCCTTGCTGCCACGATGGCGTTTCCCTTGTAGAGCTTCAATCGAACCGTTCCCGTGACGTTTTGCTGCGTCACATTCACGAAGGCGTCCAGGGCTTCCCTCAGCGGCGTGTACCACTGGCCATAGTACACCAGCTCCGCGTAACGGGCCGCGACCAGGGCTTTGTAGTGAGTCGTGTCCCGGTCCAAGCAAAGGGCCTCGAGCTCCCGGTGGGCAGCCATGAGCAGTGTGCCTCCCGGCGTTTCGTACACGCCCCGAGATTTCATTCCAACCAGGCGGTTCTCCACGACGTCCGCGCGCCCGATGCCGTGGGTGCCTCCCAGCCGGTTGAGCTCCTGCACCAACGCCACCGGCTCCCTCCTCTTGCCATTCAAGGAAGTGGGGATACCCTTTTCAAAGCCGATCTCGATGTAAGCCGGCCTGCCCGGCGCTTTCTCGGGACTGCGGGTCAGAACGAAGAGGGACTCCTCGGGCTCCCAGTTGGGATCCTCCAGCGGTCCGCCTTCATGGCTGATGTGCCAGAGGTTCCGGTCCCTGCTGAACAGGCTCTTGCGGGAAGCCGTCACCGGAACACGGTGCTTGCGAGCGTACGCCAGCGCATCCTCCCTGGAAAGGATGTCCCATTCCCGCCAGGGAGCGATCACCCGCAGCTCCGGAGCAAGACTCTTGTAAGCAAGCTCGAATCGTACCTGGTCGTTGCCCTTGCCGGTGCAGCCGTGGGCCACGGCATCCGCCTTCTCTTTGCGCGCGATCTCCACCTGGCGCCGGGCCAGCAGGGGCCGGGCAAAGGAGGTGCCCAACAGGTACTTGTGCTCGTACACGGCGCCGGCCTTCAGGGTGGGGAAAATGAAATCGGTGACGAACTCGCGTCGGAGGTCCTCGATGTAGACCTTACTCGCCCCGGTCTTCAGGGCCTTTTCCCGGAGGCCCTCCAGTTCTGCGCCCTGGCCCACATCGCCGGCCATGGCAATGACCTGGCATCCGTAGCGTTCCTTCAACCAGGGGATGATGATGGAGGTGTCCAGCCCGCCGCTGTAAGCGAGCACGACTTTGCGCATTGCGTCGGTACCCATGGACAAACGTCGATTTTATCACCAGCAGGCCCCATCGCACACGGGTAAAGATGCTCCGGTATGCTCCGGTACTCCGGTATGCTCCGGGGCTCTGGGGTGCACGACAGTAAAGTGGTCTCCTATCCCGAAGCGGCGTAGTTTTCGCAGTACTGCTCGAACTCGCCATCACGGCGGCACTGCGGAGGTTTAACACCGCTTGCTTGTGCTCCCGGATCGGACCACCGCATACTGGCTTCTCTTTTCGCGCGATCTCCACCTGGCGCCAGGCCAGCAGGGGCGAAGCCGATCATGCGCGGAGGACCATCCACCAGGTGACGGTGTGGTATCCTGCGCTTGATCTTCGGAAGTACCAGCGCTCAGGAACTATCAGGGGAGGAAAGAAACGAAAACCTGAACCGCCACGGGAAGGGAACATCCCAATCGCGTGGTGTCAAAGACTAGGGAATGAGGACGAAACCATGCTCATTGAAGAACAGATTGCAGAGCGCCGGCAGCGCGCCCGGAAGGAGAAGTTCGAGATCCAAACTCGAAGCCGAGACATCTTCGCGGACTATCAGGTCTTTTCCGCGTCTTCCAAGCGAATGTATCGTGTGGCCCTACGCGGGCTTGGGCTGTTTGACAACTATTGCGGGTGCCCGGACTTTGCGGTGAACACACTGGGCACCTGCAAGCATATCGAAGCGGCACTGTTGCATGTGCGGCGCCGGTTCGGGGGCAACGTGGAACGAGCGCGATACAAGCGCACCCACACAACCATCTACCTGGATTACGGGGATCCCATGAGCGTTCGGATCGCGCTGCCTCCGAACGTCTCGCCCGAGCTGGGCGCCTTGAAGAGCGAATTCTTCGACGCGGCGGGCGTTCTGCGCGGGGACCGGATGGGCCGTTTCGCTTCGGCCATCGGGCGCCTTCGGGGCCTGGACGAGAAGGTGGTCGTCTATGGAGACGCTTTGGAGTGGATCGAACGGGAGCTAGAAACGGCTGAGGGCCTGGCCTTCGAATCCGCTCAATTGCGGTTGCTGGAGCAAGGCAAGCTGCCTCTGAATGGCCTCCTCAAAGCCCCGCTGTACCCATTCCAGATGCGCGGAGTGCTTTTCGCCGCCTGCCGGGGCCGGACGGTGCTGGCCGACGACATGGGACTGGGCAAGACCATCCAGGCCATCGGTGCTGCGGAGCTCCTGGCCAGGCGACGGGGAATCAGCCGGGTGCTCGTCATCTGTCCGGCCTCAGTGAAGCACCAGTGGCTGGCTGAGATTGGGCGCTTCTGCAGCCGGACAGCGGCCGTGATCGACGGCACGCCGGAAAAGCGCAAGGCTCTCTATGCCTCCACGGCGTTCTTCAAGATCGTCAACTACGAGCTGGTACTCCGGGACCTCGATCACGTAGCCGGAATTTCGCCGGACCTGATCATCCTGGACGAGGCTCAGCGAATCCGCAACTGGGAGACGGCCACTGCCAGGACGATCAAACTCCTGCGGAGCCGCTACGCCCTCGTTCTCACAGGGACACCCCTGGAGAACAAGCTCGAAGAGCTTTACTCAGTGGTGCAGTTTGTGGACGGGAGGCGGCTCGGACCGGTATTCCGTTTTCTCGAGGAGCACCGAGAGATCAATGAGCACGGCAAACTGGTGGGGTACCGCAACCTGGATCAGGTCAGGGAGAAGCTGGTGCCGATCCTGCTGCGCCGCCGGCGGGACCAGGTGCTGAAAGATCTGCCGCCGCGCACGGACAAGATCTTTCGCGTCTCCATGACAGCCGAGCAGGCCTCCTACTACGGCGACCAGCAACTGGTGGTGGCGGCGCTCGTGCGGAAGTTCGAACGGCAGGGATGGTTGTCCTTGCTGGATCAGCAGCGCTTGCTCTGCGCCATTCAAAACATGCGGATGATCTGCGACTCCACGTTTTTGTTTGACAAAGAGACCCGGGTCTCGCCCAAATTGGAGGAGTTCCGCGAGATCATCCGCGACCTCGTGGCAGAGGAAGAGCGCAAGGTGGTGGTCTTCAGCGAGTGGGAAAGGATGACCTTCCTTGTGGGGGAACTGCTGGATGAAATGAAGATAGGCCACGTGTCGCTGCACGGGGCCATACCATCCCGCCGGCGAAGCAAGCTCATTTCCCAATTCTGGGATGATCCGAAGATCAAGGTCTTTCTCTCCACCGATGCGGGTGGAGTGGGAATTAATTTGCAGGTGGCATCCGCTGTGATCAACATGGAACCGCCGTGGAACCCGGCTCGCCTGGAGCAGCGCATCGCCCGAGTCCACCGGATGGGCCAATCGCAGCCTGTGCTGGCGGTTCACTTGTGGACGGAGAACAGCATTGAGGAGCGCGTTTGGGAAACCATCCGGCTGAAGAAGGCCCTGTTCAGCGGGCTGTTTGATGGCACCGCTTCGGAAGTGAGCTTTAAGAAACTGGGTCGGAGGCCGATGATGGAAACATTGAAGGAGATCCTTTCCGAAGCGCCGCCTGACCAGGCTGGCGCTGAGCTGCGGCGACAAGAGCGAGCGCCCCAAAAGCCGGGTGAGGTCCTTGCGAGGAAGGCGCTCCCGCCGCAGCCTGCTCCCCCGGACGCGGCGACGCGGGCTGTGGGAATGCTCTTGGAAGCAGGCTTGAAATGGCTGGAGAATTTGGCCAAGCCGGCCGAGACGGGATCCCCGGAAAGGGTTCCCCTCGCGGTCCAGCCGGGTCCACCGCGGGTGAGGCAGAAGGGACGTGGGCTTCCGCCGGCACAGCCGCGCACGCTGGCGGAGACTATTGAAGACGCGGTTTCGACGCTGGTCAAGGAAGATCCTGTGTCCCGCGTGCCCACGTTGAACCTCGCCTTGCCTCCCTCTTTGACGGCGGAGCGAATCGCCCAGACCATGGCCGGCGCCCTATCCCGGATCATGGGCAGGCGACACACAAAAGGACCGACCCGAGGAACGCCTCTCGGGTCCGGGCCGGGAAAGCCACCAGCTCCTTCAGCTAACGTGGTGAAAGGGAACCGGGGTTAGGCGACCGATCCGATGACCTGTCCCTTGCAGAGTTTTTCGACTCGGAAGGAGAGTCTTTCTTCGTCCGCGGTGATGTGGATGGCCTGGTTGCGGTCCAATCCCTGCTCGGCGACCAGCTTGGCGAGCGGGAATTCCAGGAGCTGACGCAGGGCGCGTCGCAGGGGCCTGGCACCATAGCGAACGTTCGATCCGCGCCGGATCAGGAATCGCTTGGCCTGCTCGTCGATGACGGTGCCGATCCCCACCATGGCCAGCCGTGCACGGGTGTCCAGGAGGAATTTGTTGAGAATCGCCATCAGGTGCTCTTCCTTCAGCCGGTTGAACGTGATGATTTCATCCACGCGGTTGAGGAATTCCGGGCTGAAGAAATTCCCCACGGCGTTCATGCACGTGGACTGGATCTTCACGTCAGCGCTGTCGAAAGGGAGGGAGCATATTTTCTGACCCGGGGGATGGAATCCGACCACCCCCTTGTTGATGTCGTCTACTTCTTTCGCGCAGACGTTGCTGGTCATGATGAGGAAACAGTTGGTGAAGTCCAGGTGGACGCCGGCGCCGGTGGTCATCTCGCCCCGCTCCAGGACCTGCAGCAGAAGGTCGAAGAAGGTGCGATCGGCCTTCTCCAGCTCTTCAAAGATGATGATGGTGAAGCGCTTGGCCAGCTTCTCGGGAGTGATGAAAGGAGGGTGCTCGTGGCCCACATAGCCCGGGGGGGCACCCACGAGCTTTGCCACGTCGTGAGGGTTCTGGAATTCGGTGCAATTGATGGCCAGCACTTCCTTTTCATCGCCGTGGAGCGCTTTGGCCAGCGAACGCCCCAATTGGCTCTTGCCGGTCCCCGTCGGTCCTAGAAACAGGAAGGTTCCCAGTGGTCGCTGTGGGTCGCAAATGCCCAGGTCGGCAATGACAACGGCCTGCACCAAGGCCTCCACGGCCTTCTCCTGGCCGATCACCTCTTTTCGGAGTTGTTCCCTCAACTCGTTCGCTTTGATCATGGCTCCCTCCGTGAGCAGCGGGACCGGTGCCACGCCCTTGTGAGAAAGAGAACGCATGTTGTAAAAAGTTACCTCCCGTTGAATCTCCAACCTCCCTTAGAACCTTAAGCAAGAACGATTCCAATCTGGCCCATCTTTTATTGGAGAGGAGTATCAGTAAAAAGCGCCGATCCATCAACGGTTAGGGGGTAGCGCTTGGGCCTCACCATTGTTTCAAGCTGTTCACAACCTAACCCAGGGGGAATGGAATGTGTTCTTTTGAGCGTTTCATTGCTGTGCAAGAAAACCTTACCGAAACCCCGGCCCGCCGAGGGGCTCGCGCACCGCGGATCAGGCGCGCTCTCAAGAGTGCAGACAGCTCTCCCCGTGCGAGAGGCTGAGGCGGCTGAACCTCGGCTGAACCAGGTAGTGCGCTAAGAGCGCACTACCCTGAACCACTTGGATTTGAAATTCTGGGAGGGAATGTGTTAATTTGTGCGTTTCATTGCAATGCAACAAAGCCTGTCGAAGCGTCCATCCCAGGCGATCTGTTCCCGAGGTTCGCAGGACAGCGTTGATCAAGGAGGGTACCCGGGTCATCGGAGAGGTAGCCATCGGCTCCCCATCGGGCGTGTGGTTTCAGGTGGACCTTCTGGGTGACGTTCACGCCTCGGGCCTCGGGGAGTTCACCCACAACCGGGGACGGATCCCTGTTGCACGTCGCCCCGGGTGCCCATGCATTTCAACATGATTAAGGCGATCCGGGGAACGCGGGACATCCTGCCACTTGAAGTCCGAGAGTGGCAACAGGTGGAGGATGCCGCCCGGGAAATCTTCGAACTTTACGCCTACCAGGAGATCCGCACGCCGCTCTTCGAGGAGACGGAGCTCTTCGCCAGGAGCATCGGCCAGGAGACCGACATTGTGGCCAAGGAGATGTACTCGTTCCGGGACCGGGGTGACGTCAGCCTCAGCCTCCGCCCGGAAGGGACCGCCTCCGTCGTCCGGGCCTACATCGAACACCATCTGGACCGGCAAGTCGGCCCGGTGGCCAAGCTCTACTACATGGGTCCCATGTTCCGCTACGAGCGTCCGCAGAAGGGCCGCTACCGCCAGTTTCATCAGATCGGCGCCGAGGTTCTGGGGTCGGAGCAGCCCACGGTCGAAGCCGAGGTCATAGAGATGTTGTTCCTGCTGCTGGATCGCCTGAAGGTTCCCAGCGCTCAATTGCTGATCAACTCCCTGGGGGACGCTGTTTGCCGGCCCGGGTACCTGGCCTCGTTGAAAGAGTCCGTCGGCGGGCAGCTGGACAAGTTTTGTCCTGACTGCCAGCGCCGTGCCCAGACCAATCCTCTCCGGGTGTTGGATTGCAAGAACGAATCCTGTCAGCCCCTGATCGCCCGGCTGCCCTCGGTGCTGGACGCGCTATGCTCTCCCTGCCGGGACCATTTCGACCGCTTTCGCGCTTCCCTGGAGGACCGGGGCCTCCCGTATGCGTTGCAGCCCCGTTTGGTCCGAGGACTCGATTACTACGTCCGGACCACGTTCGAGATCGTCAGCGGAGAACTGGGGGCCCAGAACGCCCTGGTGGGAGGCGGACGCTACGATGGGCTCTCCGAGCTGCTGGGCGGTCCGCCGGTGCAGGGTTTCGGCTTCGCCCTGGGACTGGAGCGGTTTGTGTTGGTGCTTCCCGAGTCGGTGACGGAATCTTTGAAGGAAGGGCCCGACGTATTTCTCGCCCCTCTGGGAGACGAGGCCCACCGTTACTGCACCGGGCTGGCGACGCGGCTCCGGCGGAGGGGAATCGCGTGCGACCTGGACTACGAGCCGGGCCGCACCCTCAGGAGCCAGATGAAGCACGCGGATCGAGTGCGGGCACGGTACGTGCTGATCATCGGAGAGCGCGAATTGGGCTCGGGCCAGTTCACCTTGCGACGCATGTCAGACGGCTGGCAGGAGCCCATTTCGGAGGAAGGGCTCTTCGCCCATTTCGGGCCGGTGGCCGGTGCGACCGCGCCAACGAATTTCTCCCCCACGGCGTAAATTTGAGTCCGCGGCGGGCCCCCCTGTTGAAGTGATGGAACTGGATTCATTGGGCAACTTGCAACGCACCGACAGTTGCGGCGCCCTCACCCTGAAGGACGTGGGGCGTTCGGTCACCCTCATGGGGTGGGTGGATGTGCGCCGCGACCTGGGCAACCTCATCTTCGTGGACCTTCGGGACCGGGAAGGAATCACCCAGGTGGTTTTCAAACAGGATGTTTCCGGCGAAGCGCACGCCCGGGCCAAGGAACTCCGATCCGAGTACGTGGCTGCGGTCGAAGGTCAGGTGGTGGCCCGCGCCCTCGAGACGGTCAATCCCGCCCTCTCCACCGGGGAGGTCGAAGTGCAGGCCCGTCGGTTGTGGATCCTGAACGACGCCCAGACACCTCCTTTCCAGGTCTCCGATGCTGCGAAGGCTTCCGAGGACATCCGGCTGAAATACCGTTTTCTGGACCTCCGGCGGCCCAAGATGCAGCGCACATTCCGGCTGCGCCACCAGGCGATGCTGGAGATCCGCACCTATCTGGACTCCAAGGGATTCCTGGAAATCGAGACGCCCATTTTGACCAAATCCACCCCCGAAGGCGCCCGAGACTACCTGGTGCCCAGCCGGGTGCAACCGGAACGCTTTTACGCCCTCCCCCAGTCTCCGCAATTGTTCAAGCAGATCCTCATGATGTCGGGCTTCGACAAGTACTTCCAGATCGTACGCTGTTTCCGGGACGAGGACCTGCGGGCGGATCGGCAGCCCGAGTTCACCCAGGTGGATTTGGAGATGTCGTTTGTGCAGCCCGACCAGATCTTCACCCTCATCGAGCCCCTGCTGCAGCGTGTCTTTCGGCTCGTGGGCACGGAGGTCCCTCTGCCCTTTCCGCGCCTCACCTACGATGAGGCCCTGCGGCGGTTCGGTAGCGACAAGCCAGACCTGCGCTTCTCGGTGGAGCTGCAAGATCTCTCGCCCCTTTTCAAGGATTCGGAATTTCGGGTCTTCCGCTCCATCGTGGAGGAGGGGGGCGTGGCGAAAGCCATCGCCGCCCCCGGAGGCGCGAAATACTCTCGAAGAGAGCTGGAGATTTTCGCGGACGTGGTCAAGCAATTGGGCGCGACAGGGCTGGCCTGGATCAAGGCGGCGGACGGCGAGATCTCCTCGTCCCTTCCCAAGGTCGTGTTGGAAACACGGCTGCGCCAGATGCTTTCTGCGTGCGGCGCCGCCCAGGGTGATCTCCTCCTGGTGGTCGCCGGTGCTCCCAAAGTGGTTGCCGAGTCCTTGGGCGCGCTGCGTGTCCACCTGAGCAAACAGGAGCAATGGGCCGATCCCAGGGCGTTCCAGTTCCTGTGGGTCACGGATTTTCCGCTCTTCGAGTGGAGCGAGGAGGAGAACCGCTACGTCTCCTGCAATCATCCTTTCACGGCGCCGGTGGAGCAAGACCTGGATCGCCTCGAGTCTGATCCTGCCCGGGTGAAATCCAAAGCGTATGATGTCGTCTTGAACGGAACGGAGATCGGCGGCGGTTCCATCCGAATCCATCGGTCGGACCTGCAACAAAGGGTCTTTCGTGCCCTCGGGATCAGTGACGAAGAAGCCGAGCGCCGCTTCGGGTTCTTCCTGGAAGCTTTGAAGTACGGAACGCCCCCCCACGGCGGGATCGCCCTGGGCCTGGACCGGATCATCATGCTCATGGCCGGCGAATCGTCCATCCGCGACGTCATCGCCTTTCCCAAGACCGCGCGGGGCACGGACCTGATGACCGAGTCTCCCGCGGAGGTCTCTCCCGAGCAGCTCCGCGAGCTGAAGATTCGCTTCGAGAAATAAACCTGAAACGAAGGCAGCCATGGCGCAAGTCGAAGTTTTGGGCCTTCAATTTCAGTGATCGGATTTCCTCGAACAACACAACTCGGATCTTGTCGGCTTCTGCTATGATAAGTCCAACGCATGGGGAAGATCCGGGTATTGCCTGAAGAGCTGGCGAATCAGATCGCGGCGGGGGAAGTGGTGGAACGCCCGGCGTCGGTGGTCAAGGAGCTGTTGGAGAACTCCCTGGATGCTGGCGCGTCCCGGTTGGTGGTGGAGGTGGAGGCGGGCGGCAGGGATTTGGTGCGAGTGCAGGATGACGGCTGTGGCATGAGCCGGGAGGACGCGGAGCTTGCTTTCGCGCACCATGCGACCAGCAAGATTGCCAGCGCCGATGACCTGCTTCGGATCTCCACCCTGGGTTTCCGGGGAGAAGCCCTTCCTTCCATTGCCTCGGTTTCCAGGCTCACGTTGCGAACGGTGGATGGCGCTGCGTCCGGGCAAGAGCGGGTAGGCGTTCAGGTGGAGATCCACGGGGGCCGCTCCTGCCAGGTTCGAGAGATCGCTTGGGCCGCGGGCACCGAGGTCGTGGCCAGGGATTTGTTTTACAACGTGCCCGCCCGGCGGAAATTTTTGAAGGCGGTCTCCACCGAGCTCAACCATGTGGGCCGGCTGGTGACGCACTACGCGCTGGCGTTTCCCGAGAAGAGCTTCGGGCTCTTTCACCAGGGGCTGGAGGTCTTCGCCGTCAGCCCGGTCTCCTCGCTCCCGGAGCGGGTGTACCAGCTTTTCGGCGGGGAGTATGTGCAGAACCTGGTGGAAGTCCGGCGCGAGTTCGGACGGCTGCGGTTGTCCGGCTACGCGTCGCTGCCCCACGAGCAGCGGACCAACACCTACTCGCAGTTTTTTTTCGTCAACCGGCGCATGGTGAGGGACAAGGTCATTACCCACGCTGTGAGCTCCGCGTACAAGGCTGTGCTGCCTTCGGGCATCTACCCGGTGGCGCTGCTGTTCCTGGAAGTCCCGCCGGAGGAAGTGGACGTGAACGTGCACCCCTCGAAGATCGAGATCCGGTTCCGCGACCAGCGAATGATCCACGACTTGATCCGCTCCGCCTTGGAGGAAGCCATGATCCAAGGCAGGAAACCGATCCCGAAGTTCGTTCCCTCGTGGCGAGGGGCGCCGTCTGCGGAGGAGGAAGCGGAGCCCGGCCCGGAACCGCCGTCGCCGTTGGCGGAATCAGTCCAGACGGGCCTCCACTCTGATTTCAACCAGGTGCCCGGCTGGCCGGCCGTGGAACTGCCCCGCAGCTCCGGCCCGGCTCCTCTGGCCTCGTGGGCCGGCGCATCGGCCCATCGCCCGCGACCCGGCCGCACCTGCGGCGTGGAGACCCTGCAGGCGGAGTTCCTGCCCTCGGACACCTGGGACTCCAACCTTCGCCCTCTGGGACAATTCAGGGAGAGCTTCATCGTGGCCACCGACCACCTGGGGCTGCTGATCGTGGACCAGCACGTGGCCCACGAACGGATCCTGTACGAGCGGGCCTTGGACGGCATGCAGCAATCCCGCGTCCCAGCCCAGCGCCTGCTGCTCCCGTTGACGTTCGACCTGCCTCCGTCGCAGCGCGTCCTCCTGGAGCGCATTCTCCCGGAGCTGGATACCAATGGCTTCGAAGTGGAGCTGTTCGGAGGGTCCACAGTGGCCGTCCGGGCCGTGCCAGCCGTGGCCTCGGAATGCGACGCCAGGCTCCTGGTCAACGAGATCCTGGAGGGACTGGAGAGGGAGCAGCGCGATATGGACCTGGCCACCGTCCGCGAGCGGGTTGCCACCAGCGTCGCCTGCCATGCTGCCATCAAGGTGAACATGCCCCTGACCCGGGAAAAGATGCAGTGGTTGCTGGACGAGTTGATGCGTTGCAGGGTTCACACCCTGTGCCCCCATGGCCGGCCCATCATCCTGCGGTACGAGTTTCGTGATATCCTGCGGAACTTCAGGAGAATTTGATCCGGAACCAGGGGTCTCCGGGGCAGGGTCGTTTTATTTCTCAGGAGCCAGTGCTGTGCAACGAGCCGGACTCATCTTGCTTTTGGCTCTCTGGCAGGGCGGAAACACCCTCTCACAGCCAGACCCGATCCGCAATTATTTGTTCCATCGCCATTTCGCGGAAGGGTGCCATTTCCTCATGGAAGGCCAGCTCCATCAAGCTTCGGTCACGCTGCGCCGCGCCCTTCGGTACGGATCGCAAGCGGAGAACGGCTCGGTCCTCCACGTGCTGGGGATGATTTCGCTGGACCAGGGCAAGGTCTCTGAGGCCCGGGCGCAGCTCGAGAAGGCTTTGCGGTTGAATCCCTCCCGGACGGAAGTGCTGCTCCACCTCAGTTATGTCCACTACCGGCTCGGCGAACTGGGCTTGGCGCTCCAGTGTTTGGATCGCCTCCTGGAGAAGGAACCTGATCATCCCCAGGCACGACACAGCCGGAGCGCAATCCAGCAAGCTCATTCCAGCGGGGGCAAAACCACGCCGCCCGGGCGGGGCCTGGCTTTTCAGGCGGGAGTGACGGCGCCTGCTTTCTCACCCGGTCTCGAGGGTCCCATGTTCCTCCGCAGCGGCACCCTCAGCGGCGTGGTCCGTGATGAAGGGGCCCGGCCGGTGGCGGGAGCCTCCCTGGTGGTGACAGACCTGCGGGGAGAGGAGCACCACGCGACGCGGACGGAAGCGGACGGGCGGTACAGCGTGACTGGACTGGATCTCAGGGGGCACTATAACGTCTTTCTCTCTTCCCCCGGCTATGAGACTCGGGCTTTTCGCCTCCTGAAACCCTACCCGGTGCTCTTCCTGTTCAATCACGAATGGAACCTGCGGAGTGCCCGCTTGCCCGTGATAGGAGACTACCTGGATCCGAGAGCCGTTCCCGCTGAGCCACACCGATTCCGCTTCGTCGTGGACGCGATGCTCGTGAACCTGGGGATCTCGGTCCTGGACGGCAGAGGCAGAACGGTTTTCGGCCTCGGCCAGGAAAACTTCCAGGTGCTGGAGGATGGGCTGCGGCAGGAGGTGCGCTTCTTCGAGAGCGAGAACGCCCCCTTGAGGGTGGGCATTCTCCTGGATACCAGCGGGAGCATGACCGGAGGGAAACTGGAGAAGGCCAAGGCGGCGGTGGAGGCTTTGGTCAAGAGCTTCCGGGCCCAGGATCAGGTCTTCCTCCTGACCTTCCACGATCGTGTAGAGGCCTTGTCCGAATTCACCCCCGATTTCGACTCCCTCAGGGACCGAATGTTGCAGCTCCGGGCCGACGGAAACACGTCTCTGTATGACGCCCTCAAGGAAGGTTTGGACAGGTTCCGGAACGTGGCGGCGGACTCGGTCTCCGGCCTGAGTCGAAATGCCCTGATCCTGGTGACCGACGGCCGGGATGTCGGCAGCCGGCGCAACCTGGACCAGGTGCTGGCGGAGATCCAGCGCAGCTCCGTTCCCATCTTCGCCATCGGGCTCTACGACCTGCCGGAGATCATCAACTATTTGCACTACTACCGGATCAACCCCCTGTTCGGTCAACTGCCCCACAATCCCTTGAAAATCCTGCAGCGCCTGGCCTCGGTCTCCGGAGGCCTGGCATTTTTCCCGGACAAAGCTCAGCAGGTGGAGGAGATCTTTCGCTTGATTCTGGGCCAGTTGCGCAGCCAGTACAACCTGGCCTATGTCCCTCGAAACCGGGAGCGGGACGGACGCTTTCGCAGGATCGACATCCAGGTGATCAACGAACAGGGCCAGACCCAACCCTACTTCGTTGCCGGACGGGAAGGCTACGTCCTCCCGTCCTATCCCTAAGAACTGGAAGGATGGAAGACTGGAAGACTGATCTTCCATTCTTCCAACCTCCCAGTCTTCTACGTGGCTCCCGGGGATAAACATCCCCCTCCCTCCAATAGCTTGGTAAATGCCTCGGCGGGCACGGGCCGGCTGATCACGTAGCCCAGTATCTCGTCGCACTTTTGGGAACGCAAGAATGCCAGTTGTTCTTCCGTTTCCACGCCCTCGGCAATCACCTTCAAGGCAAGGCTGTGGGCCATGGCGATGATGGCGGTGGTAAGCGCCGCATCATCCGCGTCGTTGGTAATATCCCGGATAAACGACTGGTCGATTTTTAGCGTCGTGATCGGGAATCGCTTCAAAGAGCCCAGCGAGGAATAACCGGTGCCAAAGTCATCGATCGAGATTTGAATCCCCATGGCACTCAATTCATTCAAGGTCGTCAGGCTGAAGTCGATGTCTTTCATGGCGAGGGTCTCGGTGATCTCCAGTTCGAGAGTGTGGGCAGCCATGCCCGTTTCCCCCAGCACTCTTTGGATCAAGTCCAGCAGGTTGCGGTGCTGAAACTGGCGAGCCGAAAAATTGACCATGACCCGCAGTTGGGAATGCCCCGCCGCTTGCCAGGCTTTGTTCTGGGCGCAGGCGGTTCGCAAGAGCCATTCGCCAAGGGTGATGATCAGCCCGGTTTCTTCCGCCAGCGGAATGAACTCCGCGGGACAAACGAGGCCGCGTTGCGGATGGTGCCAGCGGGCCAGGGCTTCCACGCCGGTGATCTGGCTGCTGAGCAACGAGACAATGGGCTGGTAGTGAATCCGAAACTCCTGACGCTCAAAGGCTCGGCGCAGGTCGGCCTCGAGCTGTAAGAGGGCGACGGCGCGGGCGTGCATCCCTCTGTCAAACAGGGCATGGCGGGCCTTGCCCAGCGCCTTGGCACGATACATGGCCATGTCGGCATCGCGCAGAAGGTCCTCGGGCCAGTCATAGCCTGGGACACTGAGGGCGATTCCGATGCTGGCGGTGGTGAACACCTCGTGCCCGTTCAGATTGAAAGGCGTGGCCAGCTCGTTTTGGATCCGGTCGGCGACGCGTGTGGCTTCACTGACGTCTTTGATGTTGTCCAGAAGCATGGTGAATTCGTCACCACCCAGGCGGGCGACCGTATCTCCGGGCCGCAAGCACGCCTCCAGCCTTCGAGCGATAGCGATCAGCAGTTGATCGCCGAACATGTGCCCGAGGCTATCGTTGATGACTTTGAAGCGGTCGAGGTCCAGGAAAAGGACGGCGCACAAATAATCCTGACGCCGTTTTGCGCGTCCGATCAACAGTCCCAGCCGGTCGATGAACAGGGCCCGGTTGGGAAGGCCCGTCAGCGCGTCGTGGAGCGCATCGTGCAGGAGTTGTTCCTCGGCCGCCCGGCGGACAGTGATGTCGGTCTGGGACCCGGCCATGCGGTAGGCGTTCCCCGCTGCGTTCCGAACCGCAAGCCCGCGGCTGAGCATCCACCGATAGGTTCCGTCCTTGTGCAACACGCGATGCTCGTTTTCGAAGTGGGAAGTCAGCCCTGCGAGATGGGCTTCGATTTCCTTCTTCAGCCGCTCCAGGTCCTCGGGATGAAGCCGGCTGAACCATTCGTCAGGGCTGTTTCCAATCTCGTTCTCCTCGCAGCCCAGCATGAATTTCCACCGGGGCGAAAAATGGACTTCATTGGTTTTCAAATTCCAGTCCCACAGCCCTTCGTGGGTGCCCCGAACAGCCAGCGCATAGCGCTCCTCGCTTTCCTGCAGTGCTTCCTGGGTCTGGGCTCGCTCGATGGAGTACCGGATGGCGCGCACCAGCAAGTTGCGATCCACCTGTCCCTTGACGAGATAGTCGTGCGCGCCCTTCTGCATGGCCCTGACGGCCAGGTTCTCATCGTCGAGACCCGTGAGCACCACGATGGGCACGCCGGGCGCTTGCGCGTGGGTCTGGACGACCGTCTCCAGCCCGCGGCTGTCCGGCAGCGAGAGATCCAACAGGATCGCGTCGATGCCGCCTGCCGCCAGTTGCTCCAGCCCGGCCGAGAGCCGGTCGGCGCGCTCCAGTTCGAAGGTCAGGCTGACCGAGCTGATCGCCAGCATTTCCTGGATCAATCGAGCGTCGTCGCGGTTGCCCTCGATCAGCAAGACTCTGATTCGTTCACCGTTCATTCTGGGGCCGCAGCTTTCAAATATTCATGCCCTATAAGGTAGCAACCAACCATCTCTCACCTTAAGATATTCCGATTCGCTTTGCAACCGATTCAGGAACTTCAGTCTGGAAAGGGATGGCACCTCCGACAGGCTTCGGTTCATTCCTCCCGCCTTGCAATTCCTCACCTGCCGATTAAAATGGACGGGTGGATCGAAAGACGTGGATCATCGTGGTGGCCGTGGATCTGGCCATGCTGCTGGGGGCCGTGGATGCCACCATCGTTGGCACCGCCATGCCCACCGTGATCTCCAGCTTGGGTGGGATGAGTTTGTACAGCTGGGTCTTCTCGGTGTACGTTCTGGCCTCGACGACCGCGATCCCCATCTTCGGGAAGTTGTCGGACCTGTATGGACGCCGTGCCCTCTTTTTGATCGGGATCGGCACGTTCGTAGGGGCATCGGCCTTGTGCGGGACGGCCACCTCCATGACCCAGCTCATCGCATTCCGGGCTCTGCAGGGCATCGGGGCGGGCGGTATCTTCTCCAACGCCATTGCCATCTTCGGCGTGATCTTTCCGCCCCACCAGCGTGGCAAGATGCAGGCGTTGATCTCAGCGGTATGGGGATTGGCCAGCATCGTGGGCCCCGTGACCGGCGGTTTCATCGTGGATCACTGGGGCTGGCGGTGGACCTTTTACATCAGTGTCCCGATCGGCCTGGCCGCCGCCCTGATGGTGATGGCGGCCCTTCCCGAGAGTCGCGGTGCGGCCCGGGCCGGTTTGGATTTCGGTGGCATCCTGGCCTTGTGCACGGCGGTCATCACGCTGCTGTTCGGCTTCCTCTACTCCGGGGAGGGGCACTCGCTTCTGTCCGTGCCCGTGCTGGGACTTTTTGCAGCTTCGGGGCTGGCGTCGGCGTGGTTCGTGCGGCAGGAAAAGCGAAGCAAGGAGCCCATCCTGCCTTCGGAATTTTTCTCCAACCGGCTCTTCTCCGTTTTCGCAGGACTCAGTCTGCTCTCCGGTGCCGCTATGTTCGGGGCGATCGTTTTCGTTCCCCTCTTCGTGCAGGGGGTCCTGGGCGGCTCGGCCACCACCGCAGGTTCCGTCCTGACACCCATGAGCCTGGGATGGGTCTCCGGAAGCCTGGTGGGAGGGAGGCTGGTGTACCGGGCGGGGCCGCGCCGCATGGTGCTGGCTGGGATGGTGCTCATGTCGGCGGCCTACCTCTTGCTGGCCCAGGTGGGTGCCGGCGCGTCCTACTTTGCGGTGACCTTCCACGTGTTCGTCCTGGGTGCGGGCATGGGAGTGGTCACGGTGAGCATCGTGGTGGGGATTCAGAACAACGTGGGCATCCACAGCATGGGCTCCGCCAGCTCAGTGCCGGTGCTGTTTCGCAACGTGGGCGCCAGCATCGGAATGGCCTTGATGGGCAGCCTGTTCACTGGAAGGATGATGCAACGGGGGTCGGGAAATCCTGAGCCCGGGCTGCGGTTCCCGGACCCGAAGCTCCTGCTGGACCCGGTTCAGCGGGGCCTGATGGAGCCGGAGGTGTTGTGGTCCATGCGCGTCACCATGGCCAGCGCGTTGGAGGCGGCATTCTGGCTAGGCTTTGCCCTGGCGCTGGTGGGCGTCGTGCTCAGCCTCTGGATCCCGCCGCAGAGAACCGAAACCCCAAAACCTGAAACCTGAAACCTAAAACTCGAAAGCCATCCGATCGTTTTAGGTTTCAGGTTTTAAAGTTTTAGGTTTTTCTTAGTGCTTCACCGATGCGCCGCAGCCCTTCTCGGATGAGCGCCTCATCCACCGAGAACGAGAGCCTCAGGTATCCTTCCCCCTCCGTTCCGAATGCAGAACCCGGCACCGTGATGACTCCGTGGGCAAGCAACCGCTCTGCCAGCGCCAGCGATGTTCCGAATTTTCCAACGTCGGCAAAAGCGTAGAACGCCCCCTCCGGCGGCAGGCATGCCAAACCCAGGGCTGCCAGCCCTTCGAGCATGCAGCGGCGCCGGTCGGCCAGTTGCTGACGGATCTCGGCTCGCGCTGACTCTCCTTCCTGCGTGAAGGCTTGCACGGCGGCTTTTTGCGACACGGCGGGAGCGCAGGTGGTGACGTACTGGTGAAGGACCGTCATGCGGCGGATCGTCTCCGGCTCCCCGCAAGCCCAACCCAGGCGCCAGCCGGTCATGCACATGCTCTTGGACAATCCCGAGATCACCAGCCCCTCCACAGACCCTTCGGACAGGGAAGGCGGCCTGTCGCCGTAATACAATTCCCGGTAAATTTCGTCCGAGAGGATGAACAGACCATGAGCTGTGGCCAGGCTCGCCACCTCTCGCAGGGCGGATGACGAGAGGCACTGGCCCGTGGGATTCGAAGGGCTGTTGAGGATGATCCCGCGCGTGCGGGGCGTCACGGCGCGGGCGACTTCGTCCGCGTGCAGGGCAAAGCCAGCGTCCGCTGCCAGCCGGTACGGCACCGGTTGCCCGCCGGCGAGCCGCACGACGACCGGGTAGGCGACAAACCCCGGATTGGGTATCAGGACTTCATCGCCGGGCTCCACCAGGGCCAGGAGCGAAAGGAAAAGCGCTTCCTGCGAGCCGGTGGTGATGCAGACCCGCTCCGGATCCTCGCTTCCGTACGACAGCGCCACCCGTCGGCGCAGTTCGGCCAGGCCCGCGTTGGGAGTGTAGCCGTTTCGCTCTTGCTCAATGACACGCACCGCCTCTGCCCGGATGACCTCGGGCGGGAACAGGTCGGGCTCGCCGAGTCCCAGGTTGATGGCGTCCGGGGGAGCCTTGTCATAGAGCTCCCGGATCACGGATTTCTGGATGCCGGAGATGCGCGAAGAGAATCTCATGGGATCCGATGCAGGGGCGAGCTCGACGGACGGGTCAGCGCAGGAGCTCCTCGAGCTGAAGGGAAGCGTCGGTCTTTTCGTCCCTGTATTTCACGATGACAGGCGTGTAAAGGGACAACCCCTGCGCTCGTCCCCAGGGGTGGGAAATGGAACGGCTTCCGGGTACGACGACGGCGCCTTCGGGGATTTCCAGGGGTCCGTCCGGGGGCTTTCGATAGATGTTCTCGCGGACGACGTCGTAGACCGGAGTCGAGCCCGTGAGAATGGTGCCGGCGCCCAGTACCGCCCGGCGACGGACCAGCACACCCTCATAGAGTCCGCAGTTGCCCCCCACCACCACTTCATCCTCGATGATCACGGGGATGGTGCCCACCGGTTCCAGGACGCCGCCCACCTGGCACCCGGCGCTGAGGTGAACCTTCTTTCCGATCTGGGCGCACGATCCCACCAGGACGTGGGAGTCCACCATGGTTCCTTCGTCCACGTACGCTCCCACATTGATGTACATGGGGGGCATGCAGGTAACATGCTTTGCCACGTAGCAGCCGTCCCGGATGGAAGAGCCCCCAGGCACCACCCGGACCTGGTCCTCCAGGCCGATCCGCTTCAGAGGATACGTGTCCTTGTCATAGAAGATGAGCCCGTGATCCGCCGACATGTCGCTCGGCACTCCCAGCCGAAAGCCCAACAGAATCCCCTTCTTGACCCACGGGTGGACCACCCAGCGGTCGCCGATTTTCTCCGCAGCCCGCACCGTGCCTGCGTTCAGTTGCTCCTTCAGCCGGTGGAAAACCTGCCGTGCCTCGGCACCCAGTTGTTCCAGGGGGCGGTCAAACAGTTCTTCGATCTGTTCCCGCAAGCTCATAAGGATTCGCTTTCAAGAATCCCGGGTTCTTCCCGGACCTGCAATTCAACCTGGAGCAATCTGATGGCAAGCCTCCTGTAAAGTTCGACTGCTCTGTGGAGCTCAGCCTTCGCGATCTTTTCCCCGTCGGTGTGGGCGTCGCGAATGGAGCCGGGACCGAGCAACAAGGGCTTTCCCCAGCCGGTCAGATAAGGAATATCCGTGGTAAAGGCCACGACCGACGAGGCGAACCCGTCCAACGTGGCCAGCAGTGCGGGTGGCACGTCCTGAAGAACCTGAATCTTCACACGGTCCCCCACCTGATCGGAAAGCGACCGGAGCAGCCCGCTGGTATTCTCCACGGTGCGAAAAAGAATCTCGGCGCGAGCGCTCGCGGGTACCACGTTGGCACGAACGCCGCCCTCCAGGACGCCCACGTTCCAGGTGGTCCGCCCCAGGAGCGGGTGCTGGGGCAGGGGCAGGGCTCGAAGCGCGACCAAGGCGTCGATCAGCTTCTCGATGGCGGACTCTCCCTCCTCGGGGTAGGCGGAGTGGGCCGCCCGACCTCGGGCGAGTAACTCGACGCGAAGGGCTCCCTTGCAGCCGCGCACCAGCCTGTTCTCGGTGGGCTCGCCGTTGATCAGGTACTTTGCGCGGACACCGAGCTGGCCCGCTGCTCGGGCACCGGCGCTTCCTTGTTCCTCGCCCACGACGTACAACAAGGCGACGCGCCGCCGGAGTTCCGGCGCCAGGCCAGCGGCGGCTACTACCTGCGCCGCAATCGCCCCCTTGGCGTCGCAGGCTCCCCGGCCGTAAATGAACTGCTCGTCCTCGCGGGAAGGGATGAAAGGAGGCACCGTGTCCAGGTGGGAGGACAAGACGACCTCCGGCGTCCCTTCGGCCGCGAAAACGTTGAACCTGCCAGGCCGGGCCTCCTGCAGCCGTACCGGAAAGCCAGCGGACGCGAGGGCGTCTGCCAAAAAGTGCGCGACAGGACCCTCCCCGCCGGTGATGGACTCGATGTCCACCAGCGCCCGCGTCAACTTTTCCACGTCCATGGCGTTCCCCAAAAAGCCGACGCCGGTGGCCGTGGGCCACCCTGGAGATTTTCAGGCGAGGGATTCTTTGGCGGCGGCTTCCGCGACGGCTCCCATCCGGCGAAATTTCTCGTACCGGAGGCGACTGCGCTCCTCCGGGTCCAACCGGGAGACCTCCGCCAGGTGACGCTGCAAGGCTTCGTCCACGGTCTTTGCCGCGGTGGCATGGTCCGTGTGGGCTCCGTCGCCGGTCTCGGGGAGCACCTCATCAATGAGGCCGAACTCGTACAGGTAATCCGGGGTGAGCTTGAGGGCGCGGGCCGCCTCCTCCGCATGTTCCTGATCCTTCCAGAGGATGGCGGAACAGCTCTCGGGAGAGATGACCGAGTAGACGGAGTTCTCCAGCATCAGGATCCGATCGCCCACGCCAATCCCCAAGGCCCCACCGCTCCCGCCTTCACCCAGCACCACGCAGACGATGGGGACCCGCAGCCGGGCCATCTCGCGCAGGTTGTACGCGATGGCTTCTGCCTGGCCCCGCTCCTCGGCACCGATACCCGGGTAAGCTCCCGGCGTGTCGATCAAGGTGATGACGGGACGCTGGAACTTCTCCGCGAATTTCATGATCCGAAGCGCCTTCCGGTACCCTTCGGGCTGGGCCATGCCATAGTTTCGCAACAGACGCTCCTTCATGTTGCGCCCTTTCTGCTGGCCCACCACTGCCACGGGTTCGCCATGGAAGAGTGCCATGCCCGCGACGATGGCGGGGTCGTCCCCGAAGCGCCGATCGCCGTGGATCTCGGAAAAATGGGTGAAGAGCCGCTCCACGTAGTCCAGGGTGTAGGGACGGAGCTCGTGACGGCTCAGGCGGACCCGCTCCCAGGGAGTGAGCCGGCTGCCCATGCGCTTGCGCAACTCGTGGACCTGCTTCTTGACATCTTCCAGATCCACGGTGTCGGGATCGCTTCCGGGCGGCAGGCGGGATGGGTCGTCGGTCATATCAGGAACGTCATTCGTCAATCGTCCAACGTCAATCGCTCGACGATTGACCAATGACCATTGACGATTGACCAGCACTAGAACGGTACGTCCTGAGCCTCAGGGCTTGAGACTATCACAGAAAGGCCGGAAGACAAGCCCTCAATTGCGGCCAGCAAATCGGGCCCGTACCCGACCTTGAGGGGGGGAGTGGGTTCCAGGCGAATCCAGCTGCCGTCGGGCTGACGCAGTTCGAAGCGCACCCCGGTGGCTCCGGGATAGTTCCGGAGCAGGTCATACAGGGCGCTGGCGGTCTCGCGGGAAGTGAGGTTCAGGTCCACCCGTACCAGGAGGTGCTGGGGGGGAAGTGACCGGGCTTCCCCCAAGGGGATCACGTCGCTGGCCAGAAGGCGAATCCGGGCGTCCTCTTCCACCTCGCACCGTCCCTTCACCAACACGGGAGCGTTGGCCTTGAGGGCCTGCCAGCACTTTTCGAAGACGGTGGGAAAGACCACGACCTCCGCGGTTCCGGCCAGGTCCTCCAGGGTGAATACTGCCATCTGATCGCCCCGCTTGGTTCGGAGACGCCGCGAGGCGGTCACCAGTCCTGCAACGGTCACCTCGGAGCCGGACTGCTTTTCTCCCAAGTCGTCCAGCCGCTCAGCTCCCAGTTGTCGGATGGTGTCCAGGTGGGGATGGAGAGGATGGCCGGTCACGTAAAATCCCACGGTCTCCCTCTCGTGAGCGAGCCGCTGGAACTCGGTCCAGTCCTCCACGTCGGGCAGCTCCTCCCGCGCCGAGGGAGCGGGGAAGGCAGTGGTGCCGAAGAGGCCTTGTTGGCCGGTGAGGCGGTCCCGCTGGGCTTTCTGGCCGTGCTCCATGGCTTTGTCGATGACGGCGAAGAGTTGAGCGCGACGGTAACCCAGGGAATCGAAGGCCCCGGCTTTGATCAGACTCTCCAGGACCCGCTTGTTCACCAGGCGGAGGTCCACCTTCTCGCAAAACTGAAACAGGGAATCGAAGCGGCCCACCTCCTGGCGAGAGGCCAGGACGGACTTGATCGCCGCCTCACCCACGTTCTTGATGGCGGCCAGCCCGAAGCGGACGGCGGACCCCGCGGCCTGGAAGTGCAGGCTCCCGTCGTTGATGTCCGGGGGCAGGATGGGAATCCCCATCTCCTTGCACTCGCTCAGATGGCGCACCATCTTGTCGGGTTTGTCCATCTCGCAGGTCAGGAGAGCCGCCATGAAAGGCACCGGATAGTGGGTTTTCAGGTAAGCGGTCTGGAAGGAGATCAGGGCGTAGGCCGTGCTGTGAGACTTATTGAACCCGTAGCCCGCGAATCGCTCCATGAGGTCGAAGATCCGCTTCGCCTTCTTCTCCGGGATCCGGTTTTTCCTGGCACCCGCCAGGAATTTTTCCCTCTGGGCCTGCATCACCTCGGGCTTCTTCTTGCCCATGGCCCGGCGCAGCAGGTCCGCTTCCCCCAAGGTGAAGTCCCCCAATTTGGACGCAATCTGCATCACCTGCTCCTGGTACACGATGACGCCGTAAGTTTCCGCCAGAATCTCCTGGAGTTCCGGCAGCTCGTACGAGACCTGGATTTCGCCGTGCTTGCGCTGGATGAACTCCTCGATCATGCCCCCCTGGATGGGGCCTGGCCGGTAGAGGGCATTCAGCGCGATCAGCTCCTCGAACTTGGTGGGCTTGAATTTTCGCAGGATCTCCCGCATGCCCGAGCTCTCGAACTGGAACACGCCCGTGGTGCGCCCCTCCGAGAAGAGGCGATAGGTCTCGGGGTCGTCCAGGGGAAGGTTCTCCAGATCGATGGCCGTGGCCAGTTGCTCCCGGATCTGCCGGACGGCCTCCTCGATGACGGTGAGGGTGGCCAGTCCCAGGAAATCCATCTTCAGCAGCCCGATCTCCTCCAGGTCCGTCATGGCATACTGGGTGGTGATTTCGTCCTTGTTGGTCTGGTAGAGAGGAACCAGCTCCATCAAAGGGCGAGGCGCAATGACCACTCCGGCGGCGTGGGTGGAGGCATGGCGCGCCAGGCCTTCCAGCTTCTTCGCTACCTGGAGGAGCTGGTCTACCTTGGGATCCTGACGCGCTTCCTGCAACTGCGGAACCGTTGCCAGGGCCTTGTCAATGGTGGCGTCCAGAGTGTTGGGGATCAATTTCGCGATCCGGTCCACCTCGTTGTAAGGGATGTTCAGGCCGCGCCCGGCATCCCGGATGACCCCCCGGGCTGCCATGGTGCCGAAGGTGATGATTTGGCATACGTTCTCGCGGCCGTACTTGCGGGTCACGTACTCGATCACCTCGCCCCGGCGGTTCATGCAGAAGTCGATGTCGATGTCCGGCGGCGTGATCCGTTCCGGATTCAAAAAGCGTTCGAACAGCAGGCCGTACCTCAGAGGATCGATGTCGGTGATCCTCAGGCAGTAAGAGACGAGGCTGCCGGCAGCGGAGCCCCGGCCTGGGCCCACAGGGATGGCCCGTTCCTGGGCGTAGCGGATGAAATCCCACACGATGAGGAAGTAGCTGGAGAACTGGGTCTCCTTGATGATGGCGATTTCCTGTTCCAGGCGCGCGCGGTAGGCTTCCAGGGGTTGCCCTAGCCTATTCTGGGACGCCAGCCGCTTCAGCTGGAGCGCGCGCTCCTCGAATCCCTCCCGAACGATCTTCTCGAAGTACGAATCGGCCGTGTGGCCGGCCGGGACGTCGAACTGGGGCAGATGCAGCCGCGACTTGTCGATCTCGAAGTGGCAGCGGGAGGCGATCTCGGCGGTGCGTTCCACGGCCCCCGGTATCTCGCGGAACACGGCGGCCATCTCATTGTCCGTCTTGAAGTAAAACTGGCCGCCCGGGTACCGCATCCGATTCGGGTCCTCCACCGTCTTGCCGGTCTGGATGCACAACAGGACATCGTGGGCGGGTGCGTCCTCGGCGGTCAGGTAGTGAACATCGTTGGTGGCCACCAGGGGAATGCCCGTGCGGCGCGAGATTTCTCTCAGGCCGGGATGGGTCTTCTTCTGGGCGTCCAGGCCGTGGTCCTGGATCTCCAGGAAAAAATTGTCCCTGCCCAGGATCTCCCGGAGCTCGCACGCAGCCGCCTCCGCCCCGGGCAGATCGTCCTTCAAGAGGTTGCTGCACACGGCCCCCTTCAAGCACGCGGACAAGGCCATCAGGCCGCGACTGTGGGCGGACAGCAGCTCCTTGTCAATCCGGGGCTTGTAGTAGAAACCCTCCAGGTAGCCCTTCGAGACCAGCTGGATCAGGTTTCGATACCCTTCCTGTGTTTCGACGAGCAGGATCAGGTGATTGGAGTTGTCGCTGCCGCCGCTCTTTTTGTGACGGCTGTCCCTGGCCACGTAGATCTCGCAACCCAGGAGCGGCTGGATGCCCCGCTTGGTTGCGGCGTTGTAAAACTCGACGGCTCCGAACAGGTTGCCATGGTCGGTCATGGCCAGAGCGTGCATCTCCCGCTGCACGGCCAGATCCAACAGCTGGTCGATCTTGCAGGCGCCGTCCAGGAGGCTGTAGTCGGTGTGCAGATGCAGGTGAACGAACTTGCCGCTCATGTGCGTAGGAGCCTAGCACAGGAATTGCGAATTAGGAATCAGGAATTAACCTGAATTCGGCGCCAAGAATGGTTGGAGCACCATCCGATCCATGCGCCTCAGGGTATCCCAGAAGCCCGCTGGGGCAATGTGCGGTCTCCGTTTAGGGAATCTTGTTTTCTTGAATCTCCCTATCGTTTCCCTAACGACTCAAGCAGGCTGCGAAGGGTTTGGTAAACATCCCGGCGATGGCCCACGTGATAGATCTCCACAAAAGACTCTCCCTCGTTTAG
>JACQTF010000003.1 GCA_016210925.1 Acidobacteriota bacterium
GAGAGAGGGTCAAAGGATACGGTTCGAGAAACGAGGCCCTTCCTGGTACCTGACGGTCCCGGTCAAGGACGGAGTGGAAGTTGAGAAGCTGGATGCGCTCCTCAATTCTCTTCAATACGGCGAAGTGGCCGCCTTCATCTCCGAAGGCGGGTCCCCTCTTCAGCCCTACGGGCTGGACAGGCCGGGCGTGGAGGTCGAGCTCACCGACGAAGCAGGTCGCAGGTTTTTGTTGAAGGTGGGCCGTCGCCGAGACCCCTCGGACCCCCCTCCCGTTGCGGCGGCTGACACCAGCAATCCCACCTACTACGCCCTGGACGAATCGCGCCCCCAAGTCCTGGCCATCTTCGACGTCCTTTACACCCAGTTGCGGGAAGCGCTGTTCTACTTTCGAGAGAAGATCCTGTGGGACATCGAGCCGGACCAGGTGGAGACGGTCCGCCTCAGGAATCGGAAGGGGAGCTACGAGTTCTATCGGGACCCTTCCAGCCAATGGAAGGTCAAAGACCCCGCTTCGTTCCGCGATCGAGGCGTGAGGTGGTACAAGCTTTTCGCGGCCATCGACCGGGTCCCGGTGACCGACAAGATCGATCGCTACGAGAATCTGCGGGGCTTCGGCCTCCACGACCCGGATGTCCGGGTGGAAGTCCGTTCCCGCGGGGAGACCCGGGGTTTCTCAGGTGGCCGCTCCCCGTCGGGGGGCTGCTATCTGAAGAGGGATGATTCTCCCACCGTGATGAGCGTGGATGGGGCGGAATACGCGGAACTGGAATTTTCGCTGCCCGAACTGTTGGAACCATCCGAGTCTGGGGCCGCGTCTCAGGGAGGGCCGGCGTCTGAAAAGACGAGGAGGCCGGGCAACCCGTGAGGGATCAGGGTCTTGATCCGAAGGAATGCCCCGTTCGGACGGATCGGGGTTGACAGTTCCAGGTAGCTCCTGGTATGCGTAGACGTGCAAGCCGGACTTTCCGCAGGAGCCCAACAACGATGTCGGTGCTGGAGACACCAAGCTGCGCGATCCCGGCCTTCGTGGAGGAAGATCTCGAAACGGAGGTTTGCCGTCTCCGCAAGCGGGTGGAGGCGGAGCCCGGGCGGGCTGACCTGCGCATCGAACTCGCGCAACTCCTCTCCCGATCCGGACGGGTGAAAGAGGCCCTGGTCGAGGCGCGGCGCGCCGTGGAACTGGATCGCTCAGACCCCGAAGGGCACGTGTTGCTCGCGGTCCTCCTGCGCCTCAATGGTTTGGTGGCAGAGGCCGAACAGGAGAAGTCCATCGGCCTGCACATCCAACACCACGAGTGATAGCCTGGAGGGCCGGAGGATCCGGCCCGGTCAAGCCTCCAGCTATCAGCTTTCTGGAGGAGACATTGTCATGAACGGAAAGAAGACGTCTGCGGCGCTTGCGTTGGCGCTGATTCTGACAGGTCTTTGCGGCCTGCGGTTCTCGGTTTCGGCAGAGCCTCCCGCCGTGGACTATCTCAAGCCCAAGGCGCCCCTGGTCCCGAAGATCACCTCCGTGGACCAGCTCATGTCCAACGTCCGGCACATCATCGAGCGCAACGTCCCTCGGGATCAAAGGGCGGGGTACAACATCAAGGGGGGCGAGAAGGTCTTGATGATCATGTACAGCCACTATGATCCCATGATCGTGGAGGCTTTCATCAAGGGTTTCAAGGAGAAAAATTGCACGGTGGATGTGATTACGCTGGACTATCCGCCCCGTACTCCGGAGGGCCGGGTCAAGCAAATGAGGGCCTTGCTGAACCAGAAGGGGAAGATTCGCGGGAAGGACACCTGGATTCGCCGCGCTGCCAAGGAATACGACGCGGCGGTCGGGCAGGACTTCACGGGCGACGAGCTGAGCGATCCCATTGTTCGCTTCGGCCACGAATTCCAGTGGCCCAATCGCTATGTGCTGGCGGACCCGGGCGTCAAGTTCCCCAACGACCTGAACAAGGCGATCGATCGAAAGATTTGGGAAGTCATCCGCCAGGCGGCCAAGGTCCACCTGACGGACCCGCAGGGCACAGACGTTCGGTTTACGTGGTTTCCGGAGCAATGGCTGCTCGTGGAAGGCGACTACCCTGGAATGGAGCCCAGCCCTGGTTTTGCCAACCACATCTTCGGTCCTGGGGCGTCGGAAAATCCCATCATCCCCGGGCATATCATGGCCTATCCCCGGGGCGGGGAGATTCCTGAAGCTGACCTGGAGGGGATCGTGGTGGGATCCTACGGCGATGGTGGTACGCTTTCAGAACCCATCAAGCTCAGTTACAAGCGCAGCGAGATTCAGAACATTGACGGGGGCAGCGAGTACGGCAGAGCGTGGCTGGAAAATCTCCAGTTGACCGACGACATCAAGTTTCCCCATTATCCGCGGCCGGGCACCCGTTGGCTGACCGAGATCAGCATCGGCACCAACCCCAAAATCCGGGGTCCCGTGGATGCTCCGGAACTCAGGGCCGATCCGTATTATTGGAAGCACGTTCCGCAACATGAAGGCTATGTGCGTGATCGGACGGGCGTCATTCACGTGGGCCACGGCGCTCGCTCCAGCCAGAACTGGGCGGATGTCCGCGGTTTCCAGGTCAATCACTTCCATGTTCACATCTACTTTTCGACCTATGAGGTGCAGACCCGGGACGGCCGCACGGTGAAGATCCTCGACAACGGGCACGCCACCGTCCTGGAGGACCCGGAAATTCGTCAGATGGCTTCCAAGTACGGCAATGCGGACGAGATCCTGTCGGAGGACTGGATTCCCTACCTGGATTCCAAGACGAATATTGTGGAGCCGCCGAAGGGTAAAGTGGTGTCGTGGGACGAGTTCGTCAAGTCCCTCCCTGCGGCACTTCGTTAGAAACCTGAAACTAAGAAACTGGGCATGAGTTTCCGTTTCGGGTTCAGGTCTCGGGTTTCGGGTTTGGGTTTGTCAGGGATAGAGGCGCTGGTCCAGAAGCTTTCCGTACGCGCGCCGGTCCTCGCGCTTGAGCCAGGCGGCCGGGTCCGGAGCGTAGTCCTTCCAATAATCGCCTTCGCAGTTGATTCCCGGCAGGGCGGGGATCCACACCTCTCGGAGTAGCTCCTCCGCGTTTCCGTATTTCGCAGCCACGGCTTTGACTGCGGGGTCATCGAGCGCAGCGAGATGGCCCTTGTCTACCACGTTCACCGTGCGGCCGTCGCGCAAACGGGCGGTGTAAGTGAGGAAGTACAGGTGGACGTGGAAGTGAGCCACGGGAAGCCCGCGTTCCACGGCCCAGGACGTATCGTCCCGGGTGCCGATTCCCAGGTGCATGACGCCGCTGCGATTTCGGTCGTGTGTCCAGGCGGATCGAGCAGCCACAGACTCGAATGCATTAAACGGCCGCCAGATCTTCGGGTGGGCTCCAATGGAACCCTCCACCAGCCATCCCACCCCGGGGCCGGGATAGTGGGGATAGCGAACGTCTTTGGCGCTGGCGAGATATTCCCGCCAGAGGTCACCGAAGTAACCCCCGCCTTCCAGCTTCGTGACACGGCTCTTTTCCAGCGTTACCTTCACGTAGGGATAGGGTCCGGAGTGGTCGATGGTGCCGGCGATGACGCCCCGGGCGTCCGACCCGTCAAAAATCTGGGTGGGCACCGCCATCAGGTGGCTGGAAATTTGCGGGATCTCAGATGCTCCCGGGCGCCGACGGCGTCCCGTGTCCAGATACTTCGGGTGGGTGCCTTCCAGGACCTCCCACTGTTCCTTCGGATAAGAAAACCGAAGGTCGGTTCCCTCCGGATCCGTCAAGTGAACCTCGTCGGCCTGGCGGATGACCTCCCAGGCCTTCCGGTCGATGGCCTCGATGATCTCGTAAGGATACTGGACCGCGGGATCAGCCAGCAGTTCGCGCGTGGGCCAGTGGAACTCGTAGTCGTACGTTGAGCCTGTACGAACAGCGTTGACCCAGGTGGAGTTCAGGTAGGCCGGGGAGACCATCAAGTCATATTTTTGCTTGGCGGCGTAATCTTCCAGGTCCAACATGGCCTGGCGGTCCCACGCGACCTTGTCGGTTTTGCCCCGGACCGCCAGCTCCATGGGCAACGTGGAGTCCCACACTTCCTCGGGACCCTGCAGGATCACCACGTCCACGCGGCAGTTCTTTTCTCGAAAGGCGCGGCGGAACGCCTCGATCGCCCAGGGGTCCGTGTAGCTGTGGACCACGAAGACGACTTTCTCCCCGCCCCGGATCCCGTAGCCCGGGAATTGATTTCCCGTGTACGGCTTTTTTCGCGTGATGATGTGCCGGGCGTTGGCCAGCAGCTCCTCCACGGTGCCGACCTTGGGTATGTCGGGGTATCGGGGTGCGGGATAGGAAAAGGATTGAGGCCGGCTTGCTGCCGGACCGGTTCGAGTGGGAAACGCTCGAAAAAGCACGGTCCACAAAAGGACGACGACAGCGATGCGTGGCAAGGTCACGGGACGCAAAAAGAGAGGGAGCGGCTCCGCCAGCTCCCGGAAGCAGGGCGTTTCTCCCGGGAGCTGGCGAGAGGCCTGGTTAGAAGATGAACTTAAGCGAGAGCTGGACTTGCCGGTTCTTGGTGGCCGTGCTGGTGATCCGGCCCACGTTACCCGGCACGCGCCCTTGCCGGTCGAACACAACCGGGCGGCCGGGGTTGGAGAAGTTGGCGTGGTTCAGAACGTTGAAAAGCTCCAGACGGAACTGCAGGTACCGCTCTTCGTCGATGTACGTGTTCTTTTGAATGGTGGTATCAAACGTGACCACGCCATCTCCCACGCCTGTGCCCTTTCCAAGGTTGCCCAGGAAGCCCGCCGCGGGAAAGAGGAACGCGCCGGGATCAAACCAACGGCCGGGGGCACCCGTGCTGGGGATCTTGTTCCTGCCGGGCAACACGTCGGGCCTCTGACCGCCGGCACCGCGAGAGCTCAGGGTCTGGGCTTGATCAGAGCCCAGGCTGGGGGTGTAGGGGTTGCCGTTGGCGGCCAACAGGATCCCGCCCCACTGCCAGCCGTTGGCGATCTTGCCCGCTGCGCCGCTCAGCTTGGGGATGGGCAGCTCGTACGTGTAGTTGAAGACGAAGTTTTGCCGGACGTCGAAATCGGACAGGCCCCGATTGAACTTGCTGTCCCAGAAGAAGGGGTACAGGTTGCTGTTTCCGAGGTCCTTTTCGTTGAAGACGCCGGAGGCATCATCCAGGCTCTTGGAGAGGGTGTAGGCCGCCTGGAGTTGCACGCCGTGGCTGAATCGCTTGTTGAATCCCACCTGCAGGCCGTGGTAGTGAGACTGAGCGTCCAGGGACTGGGTCTTCAAACCGCTGAAATTGGGATTTCGGCGGGGCGTTCCTGCTCGGAAAAACAGGCGGCCGTCAGGCAGCACCTCCTCGTTTCGAATGTTTCCATCCTCCGCGATTCGCTTCAGGTGGACGCCCCGGTAGCCCACGTAGCCCACCGTCGCCACCATGTTGCCCGGGAGCTGTCGCTGGACGTTCAGATTGAACTGCATGCTGTACGGCTGGCTGGCGTTGAAGTCGAACCACTCCCCTTCGATGAGCGGCACACCGCTCGTCACAAACTTCTGGAAAGCCCGCGTGGGGAAGTCGCCCTGGGATATGATCCCCGTGAGATTGGCTCGGCTGAAGAACGGGGGAACCCGGACGCCGAAACCGCCGCTGAAATAGTGGCTGAGGATCTGGTCGTAGAAGATGCCGAAACCGGCGCGAACCGCCGTCTTGCCGCTGCCCGTGGGGTCCCACGCCAGGCCCAACCGAGGGGCGAAGTTCAACAGTGAGGGATTATCGAAGATCTTCCCCACCGTGAACTGCGGATCGGTGAAGTTCCTCAAGTTTGAAACTTTCCCGTTGACTTCTGTGAGGTCGGTGATGAACTCGTATCGCACACCGGCGTTCAACGTCAGATTGGACTTGACCTTGATGTCGTCCTGGAAGTAGAAGCCAATCAGGTTCTGGCGAAAGCCCCGCACGGTATCCGATCCGGGGACCTGCGTCCGGAACAGTTCGGGGATGTTTCTAAGAAAGTCCGGAATCGACCCGAATCTGAAGTTGCCATTTTCCTGGTTGGTCGAGTTCATGTTCATGTGAATCCGCTCCACATTGGCGCCGAACTTCATGGAGTGCCGGCCCCGGTTCCAGTTCAGGTCATCCCTCCACTGAAACACGTTGTAGGCGAACAGATCCAGGTCTGTCGCCCCTGGTCCCCCGGGAAAACCCTCCAAGCCCGTGATGTCGATCAGGCCCATGGGCCGGCCGGGGACGAAGCTGATGTTGGGCAGATCGACGATCGGCGTCAGCCGGCCGTTGAAGGTCAACGTCCGGTTGAAGCCGAAGGTGAAGGCGTTTAAGGTCGTGGGCGAGGCGATGCTCCTCAGATCGAAGGTGAAAAACTGGCGTCGCGAGCCGGCGTTGTTGTCGTTGATCTTGAGGGAGTCCGGACGCACGATCGAGGCGTCATCGAAGGTGTAGCGGACGAAATAGCTGTGGGAACCGGACAACTGATGGTCCACCTTGCCGACGACGAAGTCCTCTTCCGTCGCTGCCGTCGTGGCGACAGCGAATTCTCCGGTGTCACCCCCTGAAAAGATCCTGCCGTTGGGTAGGGGATAAAGGTCCAGGATGGGTTTGATCGCTGGATCCACGGTGACCCGCCCTGTGGAAAGATTTCCCTCTTTTGCCGACTGGGTCAGCACGGTGGAGATGCTGGTGAGCCCCAACCCTTCCCGGAGGCCTTCGTAGTTGGCGAAAAAGAAGGCCTTGTCCTTGACGATGGGACCGCCCGCGGCACCGCCGAACTGGTTCCGCTTAAACTCAGGGTTCACCTTCTTCCTTAACGTAGGGTCCCATTTGTCAAAGAAGTTGGCTGCGTCCAGGTTATCGTTCCGGAGGAAGTGGAAGACCGACCCGTGCAGCTCGTTCGTCCCGGATCGGGAAACGGAGCTGATGACACCGCCGGCGGAGCGCCCGTACTCAGCCGAGTAGGTGTTGGTGAGGACTTGAAATTCGCGAATGGCCTCGACCCCAAGGTTGCCTCCCGTGATGGCTCCTGGGGTGGTGTTGGCGTAGTCGTTGGCGTCGGTCCCGTCCAGCAGGAAGGCGTTGGCATTGGTGCGGCCTCCGGAGACGGACAACTTCACACCCAGTCCCCGGCCGATGGCCGCCGAGCTGTTGCCCTGGTCCACCTTCGACCCGGTTTGGGTGATGAGCACCCCCGGTTGTAGGGTTGCCAGCTGGATAAAGTCCCGGCCGTTCAAAGGCAGGTCGCGGATCTTCTTGTCGTCCACCAGTTCTGCCATCGTGGCCGACGTGGTGCTCACCAGAGAGGCTTCCCCGGTCACCACGATGCGCTCGGAGATCTCACCGACCTTCAGGCTGAAATTCACCACGGCTTCCCGGCCCACCGTCAGCTTGATGCCGCTGCGGACCGCGGTCTGGAACCCGGGAAGCTCCGCCTGGACTTCGTAGTCGCCCAAGTCCAGGGCCGTGGCCCGGTAGGTGCCCTGGTCGCTGGTGACCAGCGTTCGGGCGATGCCCGTGGCCACGTTTTTCACCGTGAGGCTGACCCCCGGCAGTACCGCCCCCGTTTCGTCCATGACGGTCCCGGAGATGGTCCCCGTGGTCACCTGGCCTACCAGCGGCGCGCACAGGCATGCCAGGAATAACATCGTCATCCAAGGTGCGAAATAAATCCGTCTCATAGGTTCTCCCCTTTTGCTTTTTGGAAGATTCGCGCTGCCGAGGGTCTTTGCCAATAAGACCAGATCACTGTTCTTATAGAATAGGAACTCGGTGATTGTCAAATCCTTTCCGGCCCACCGTGAGCTTGATGCCGCTGTGGCCCGCAACTGCCACAGGGCAGAAGCCCTGTCGCTCGCTCAAGCTTGGCAAAAATGTCAAACTGATGCCTTCTTTATAAAACGGGAGTTTGCCTATTGTCAACCCTTTTAGCGAGGGCTTCGGGGCAGGGCGGTCGAGGGCTGCCGCGCCCGGCGAGGAGGTGCGCTATTTGAAGGCGGCGGGGAGCGACGTGAAGGGTCGGTGTCTCGCTTTCCGCGGTCTTTGAAGGGGCACTGTGTTAACCTGCCGAACTAAGGGGAGGTGAAACGTGAAGAATCGCATGGCTCGCGCTGGAATTTTCGTCATCCTGTCCGCCTCCTGCCTCGCCCAAAACGCCACGGAAGAACGGATCCAGCGGTTTTACGGCGAGCCCACGCTGAAGATCACCGCGGAAGGCGTGGTGGAGGGAACTTACGGGAGCCGGGTCCAGATGAACGCAGAGCAATGGCAGCAAGCCTTGCGATTTCGGGGCACGTGGTACGAGCTGGATGCCGGCTCGATGTGGCAATACGGCCTCGAGAAGCTTGGTTCTGGTTACATCACGCGCTTTTATTTCGTGCGCGGCACCGTGGCCGTGACCCAGACGCTGTGCCCGCCCCGTGGCGTCCAACGCGCGGTGAGCGAGGTGCTGGGTGACAAATATCGAGTTCTGGATCAAAGGGAAGGAAAAGAGCTGCGCTCGTACTTGGTAGAGTCTGGAAAGGTGCACCTGGAAATTCACGCCCCGGGCCACTCCTCCGGTAAAGGAGATTGGTTGCAAGACCGGACAGTGGAGGTCAGCATCGTGGACCCCAGCCTGTGCACAAGAAAACCTGAAACTCTAAAACCTGAAACCCAGGACAGCCTTTGAGTTTCAGGTTTTGTTTTCAGTGGGTGTGGGGCTGCGACTCGTCCTGAATGGTCGAGGTTCCCGCCCTCAGGGCGGCCTGCACTTCAAAAGCTCCCTCGACGACCACCTCATCGCCGGCACTCAAGCCAGACAGGACTTCCACGTGGTCTCCACGGCGTTGCCCCAGTTGTACCTCGCTGGCCTCGTACGCCTGAGGAGAAGCGACGCGGTAAACAAAATTTTGACCGTTGCTTTGAAGGACTGCGCTCAAGGGAAGCAAGAAGACCTTTCGGGGCGATCCCTTCTGGATCGACACGTTGACCGCCATTCCGAGTTTGAGGCGTTCTCCCGGGTTCTGGACCTCGAAGATCACCTGCACGGTCCGGTCGTCCCGATGGACTTCGGCTCCCGTGGCCTGGAATGCGCCCGCCCACTCCAGGTCCGGATACGCAGGCGTCCGCACGGTTGCCTGCCGGGTCCCGATGACCTCCTCCAGATCTCGCTCGAAGACCCAGGCCTGCACCCAGACGCGGCTCAGGTCCACGATGGTGAATAACTTTTTGAACTCGTCGGTCAGGTTGACCTCTCCCGGTGTGAAATGGATGTCGGTGATGACGCCGGAGATGGGAGCTCCCACGGGGGTAAACCGCGGGTCCCGTCGCTGGACCGTCTGCTCCTGGGTCTGGCGCTGTCTGCTGGCCAGGTTGTGCTCTTCCACGGCACTCATGTAGAGCTTTTTGCGCCACTCGGCCCAGGACTGGTAGGCGGGATCTTTCTCCGTCAGGCGCAGGGCGCGCTGGTAATCCGCCAGCGTGCTCCGGGTGCGCTGGGCCGAACGGTCCAGGGCGTTTTGGATGTCCAGGGTCCGGTCGTCCAGGGGATACCGTTCCGCCTGGGACAACTCCAGGATGACCTGCACGAGCCGTTCCCCCTTTTGGACCCGGTCTCCCACGAAGAGGCGCTTGCCCACGTATTCGATCCTCCCCCACAGCGGGGCTACCACCTCGGTCTTGAGCTCGGGCTTGGCCTGGACGCGTCCGAGAACGGAGAGAGACAGCCGGAGCGACTCCGGTTTCACGCGAACGGTTCGGATTCCCACCAGTTCTCGAAGCTGAGGAGCCAGTGTCGTGCTGGATGCGGTCGACGGTGGACCCGGGGTCGATCCCTCCGCACTCCGGTGCTGAATCCAATGGGCCAGGCTCCAGGTGCCTACCAGGAACAGCGCGGCTGCGAGGACGTGTGAGAGGCCTCTCTTTTTCGAGGCCTTTCCAGTCGCAACGCGGAAGCCCGCCGTTACCAACCACGCCAGGGTCAGCAGTCCGGTCAGAACCTTCCACGTTCCGGCGGCGGTGTACGCCGGGGTGGCTGCCACCTGGACACTCCACGACGTTTCCAGGCCTGCTGGGGCGACCGGCACGCGGAGTTCGAACTCGCCCGGTTCGCGGAAGGTATAGTGGATCCCGAACCGGCCCGCCTCTCCCTCGCCGTGGGGATCCAACATCTCGACCACCTTCCCCGCTTTTTTCAGGACCGCCTTTCCCGGCGGTGGATTCCAGGGGACTTCATCTCCAAGGAGCGGATCGAACTCCGGCAGTTTCTCGACGACCACCCACTCCAGCTCCACGATCTGGTGGATCTTAGGTTGCGCTGGCTTTTGGGACCACGTGACCTGGTACTCCCGGCCCTGACCGGACAGCCGTTGGGTTGCCGTCCTGGCTTCCTGCCCGGCCGCCCCGGGGGAGTGTCCAACGTCGGCCCAAAGGGTCCCCAGGTGAAGCAGAGCCGTCAGCATTGCGGGCAAAATCTTCGGAAGCAAGGTTCGAGGGCGCATCTGGAATATTTCTCCCATCACTGGCCCGGCGTGACCGCCTGGGCATTGAGGAAGGCAGCCCGGAGTTCTCGCAGTTGCTCGACCGCCACCTGTTCCCCTTCCTGGACACCTGCGGTGACTTCCACCAGTTCCGTGGACTCCCGGCCCAGGCTGGCGCGCCGGCGCTCGAAGCCCCTGTCTGCTGCCCGAACAAACAGGTGGAAGGAACCCTCGTCTTCCAGGACGGCAGCCCGGGGGATGAGCAGGCCTTCAAATTTCCCACTCGTGTGGAGGTAGGCGTCCATCACCATTCCCAGGCGAAGGCGCTCCTGGGGATTGGCGACCTGGTAGATGGCGCGCAACCTCCTCTGCTGTGCGTCCACGGTCGCCTCGATGCTGCGCAGGCGCCCGACGAACGACTCGTCGGGAAAAGAAGCGGTGCGGAAATAAGCCTCATTTTGTCCCTGGATTTGGAGCAGGTCCTCCGGCCGGAGATACACCTGCACCCACAGGTCTGTCAGGCTCACGACGGTGAACAGGGGGTCCCCCTCGTAGGCCATCTGGCCCTGGTAGAAATTTGCCGACGAAAGTGTTCCGGCGATGGGCGTCACCAGAGGGCGGCGGACCGGCTGGCTCTTTTGAAGCTGCGTGTCCAGCAGGGCCAGACGGGAGGCCATCCCCTGGGACGCGGCCTGCGCCTCCTGGTATTCCGCCTCTTTGAGTTTCAGGTCGCGTTCAGCGATCAATCGGAGCTCGAAGAGCTTTTTTGCCCTTTCGAACTCCACCTCCGCCTGCGACAAGCGCCGCTTGGCCTCCAGCGCCTTCGACTGCACATCCCACCGTTGGGGGAACAGGTGAACGTAATCGTGCACGATGTACTGATGTTCGATGACCGCCAGAGTTTGCCCATTCTTGACCTTCTGGCCCACTTGAGGAGCGGGGCCCTCAAAGAGGATCAGCCCGGGGGCGGGGGCGCGAATTTCCACCTTCCCTTCCGCAGTTGGCAACACCTCCCCCACAGCGTGAAGGGAAAGTGACACCTGGCCCCTGCGTGCTTCCACCGTCCGGACCTGGAAGTCCACTGCAAGGCTCTCCGCGGGCCTGACAACCGGGTCAGGCGAGGACGCCTTCGCCGTGTCGGCGGGGGCAGGCTGCGCGCGGTCCAGGACCCTCCAGAGCCCCACCAGTAAGATCGCACCCAGGGCTGCCGCAATCCACCAACGACCCCGCAGGAAATTCGCGTGTTGCACCATAGCTATCCTAGGCCATTTTACTCCAGAACCGGGGCCAGGGATCAATAATGGGTGTGACTCCTGCCGGGAGCAGTTGAAGTGGCTTCAGGGAAATAGCTTCGGATCGAGGGGGACGAGGAAGGACGGCGGCCTTCCAGGTTACTTCCAGAGGCCCAACTCGACCCCGACCGCGACGCCGGTTCGCTGCCGCGGCAGAGAACCGTTGTGGCGATATTCCGCCACGAAGTCCAGCCTCTTCCACAGGGGAGCTCGTAAGAGGGTCTCCGTGACCGTGACTAGGCGGCCCCTCACCACGTTTAGGTCCAGCCACCCTTCGATGGTGAGGCGAGCCGGCAAAGGGACCCGGTAAGACCAGCTCACCTGACCTCCATCTCCGTCCGTCTCCAGCGGATAGACCTTCAGGCTCACCACCATTCCCGGATCCACCCAGCGCATGGGCAAATCCCACAAGATCCCTGTCCGGAGCACCCCACCTCTTCCAGTGCCCTTATTGAATTCCACGGCGGGTCCCACGTTCCAGCGGATCTTCCTCCAGGCCCGCAGTTCGGTGAAATACCGGTCGGGCCACCCGACCAGTTCGCCCCGATGGGTATCCAGGTCCACAAACCCAAAAAAGTTCACCTCCCCGGGAAGAGGTCGGGCCGTCCCGATCCATTTGTAGCGTTGAAACTCTCGAGTGTCGAGAAAAACGCGGAGTCCCAACCGAACCTGAGGAAGACGAGGCGCGGCGACGAGGGCAGCCTTGGGGCTATTCACGGCTGGGCTTTGGGATGGAGCTTGTTCCGGGTGTCTCTCCTGGGCCAGCAAAGCGACAGGGAGACCACAGACGGCGAGTGTGAGCAGCAGGCAGCCGGCGAGCTTCTGATTCATGAGCCTTGATTCTCCTGTGCCTCCAGACGCAGGCTCTTGGGCAGGGCTGGTGGAGGCAGCGAAGTTCGAAATTCTACGAAACGAGGGCATTTGAACAAGGCGAGCTGCTGGCGGCAATGGGCGAGGATGTCCTGGGTCGTGACACTGCTCCCTTTTTTCAAGACGACCAGCGCCCGGATCTCCTGGCCCATCTCCAGATGGGGAACGCCCAGCACCCGCGCATCCCGCACCTGAGGATGAAGGCGCAGCACGCGTTCGATTTCCTCCGGTTGGATGCTGTAGCCCCCTCGCAAGATGAGGTGGTCTTTCCGGCCCAGGATGGTCACCGAACGATCCGCGTGGACTCTTGCCAGGTCCCGGGTCGCAAACCAACCGTTCCGGACCACTTGTCGTGTCCGTCGGGCATCCCGAAAGTAACCCTTCATCAGGCCCGGGCTCTTGATCCATAATTCGCCTGCCTCACCGGGAGGGCGAGGGTCTCCCTTCACGTCCACCACCCGAATCTGGGCCCCGTACACAGGCCTCCCATCGTGGGGGCACGGTTCTTCCAGGTCGTCCGCCGTGTAGGAGAGGGAACGAAACATCTCCGTGGAACCATAGCCTTTCAAGATTCGAATTCCAAACCGGGACTCGAAGGACGAGACAAGCTCCTCTCCGATCCGGGTCGCTCCGGAGACGCAAAAGCGCAACCTCCAACAGGCGGTCTGTTCCTTCTCCAGGGCCAGCAGCCGATGGAACATGGTGGAGACTCCCAGGAGAACGGTCACGCCTTGATCTCGCAGGTCCCGGGCCACTTCAGCGGCCTCGAAGCGCGGCCGCAGGAAAACCGAAGCACCCGCGTACAGAAACGACAACAAAGCTCCGTTGAGGCCGTAGGAATGGGACAAGGGGAGGACCGCCAGGGAGACATCCGACGGGGTGATCTTCAGGATCCCGTCGGCCCACGCCTGCGCGGCGAAATACAAATTCCAGTGGCTCAGCTCGATCCCCTTGGCCTGGCCTGTCGAACCGGATGTGAAGAGGATGACGGCGGTGTCCTCGGCACCGGTGGTTTCCCAGTCGGCGTGTCCCGCGGTCTTCCCTGGGGCTTCGTCCGGTTCGTCCAATTCCTCCCATGCCACTGCGCGGAGCCGCGGGAGCAGTTGCACGGTATTCAGCAGGGCACGGGGCGCCACCCACAACGCTGGCCGGCACCTGGACAGAATGTCCTTGACTTCCCGGGGGTTCAGTTGAGGGTTCACGGGGACGGCGACCGCGCCCCGGCCGAGAATCCCGAAAAAAAGCAGGCAGAATTCCACCCCATTGGGCATCCAAAAGCAGACCCGCTGCCCGGGCCGGACTCCCAGGCGCTTCAGCGCCTGGCCTACCCGGGTGCTCCCACGTTCCAGGGCGCCATACGTGAGCTCCTCTCGATGGGTGCGAAGGGCCACGCGGTGCGGGTCCCGCCGGGCACTTTCCGACAGAAGGAAAGCAAAATTGAGCGCCATGCTCTAATAAGAGTAGCTCCCGCCCCTGGGGGCATGCAAGCTGTGTCGCCCTCCAGGCCGGACTCAGAGATAATCCTCCAGTTTTATTTTATCAAGGAGATCAGGCGGCACCCGGTGTCGGGGTGTGAACTGCTCCAGAGAGGGATGGGCCGTCGCGTCGATCCCGATCTTGGAAGTGACCCCGTCTTCCAGCGTGGACGGGTCCAGGTCGGAACCGCGCGCGTTGGGTAAGATCACCACGTCCCGATCCGGCTGGACGCGGGTGGCGAGAGCCCATCGCACCTGTCGGTCGTCGAAGACGTCAATGTCGTGGTCCACCACCACCACCCACTTCAAATACAGTTCTGCGCCCAAAGCCGCCAGGATCGCGTTCACCCCCTGGCCCACAGCCCTCTTCTGAATACTGATGTAGGCCGTGAAGGGGGCGGGGATTCGAACCGCCGTGACGGAGGGGATCATGGCCTGGACGGCCCGGAACAGGTTGGCCTCCATGGGAATGCTGGAAAGCAGCAAATGGTCGGCGTGGCCCACCGCGATGTCTCGGAACACGGCGTCGCGCCGGTGGATGATGGCTTGGACCTGGAAGATTTCACGAGGGCGGGTCCCCAGAGCATAGCCGGTGAATTCTCCGAACGGGCCCTCTTCCTCCCGCACGTGGGGCAGGAGGACGCCTTCCAGGACGATTTCGGCGTGGGCCGGAACCCACAGGTCCAGGGTTTCGCAGCGCACCACCTCCAGGGGCTTTCCCAACAATGAGCCCATGATCTTCAGCTCGTCCTCCTGAATGGACCCGGTGTGGACGGCACCCAGTTCCACCGCCGGGTGCACGCCGATCACCAGAGCCACCTCCAACGGCTGGTTTCGTGATTCTGCGCGACGGTAGAACTCCCACAGGTGTTTTCCCGTGGTGAGGTGCAGGGACCCTTTGTTGCGGCCTTTGATCATCATCCGGTTGAAACTGGCGTTGTTCAAGCCCGTGTCCGGGTCGCGGGCGATGGCTATGCCGGCGGTCACATAAGGCCCCGCGTCCTCCTGGTGGTGGACGATCTGGGGCAGATCCAGCAGGTTGACCTGTTCATCTCGCAGGATCACCTGCTTGACGGGTCCCGTGTCCACCCGGTGCGGCTCGACTCCCTCGTGGAGCACCTGGAGGTAGCGTTGCACCAGCCCCGCAGGGGTCGTTCGCATGGCTCGGGCCAGCCGCGTGCGTGAGGCGGTGAGGTTGCAGACCACCGGAAAAGAGGTTCCTTCCACCCGCTCGAAATAGAGCAAGGGACGGCGTCTCTGCTGTTCCAGCTTGGCCACCACGGCGGTGAGTTCGAAGCGCGGATGGACCGGCTTTCGGATCCGCACGAAGTCCGCTGGCGTCTCTGCCTGGAGTTCATCCATGAAGGCTCTCAGGTCCATCTGCAGTCCCTTTCCTTCCACGGTCTCTCCGGAGATGAACGGAGGTGCGTGCGGTGAGGTGGTAGTAACAGATCGGTGCTTTCGGTGTCAAGGGATTGTTGGGAAAAAGTGCTTTGACAGAGTTGGTCAACTATGGTAAGCAGAGGTCAGTTAAATGTCAGACCAAGCGTCGTGGGGGATGGAAGAGGAGGGAAGAGGGACAGACTACGGAAAAGGTCCTTTTCCGTAGTCTGTCCCTCCCCGACGAGAAGTCCTTGATCTCCAGCCACGGGTACAATAAGCTTAAGGGTTTGGCCGACCAGCGGAGGGCGGATCGAAAGATCCCGGGGGGAGTCTGACCTTGTATCGCGACTTGCGAGACTTTTTGCGGCGCCTGGAGGATCTGGGACAACTGCTTCGGGTAGCAGAGGAAGTGGATCCGCGCTACGAGGTCGCTGCCGGAATCCGGAAGACCAGCGATGTAAGCGGGCCGGCCTTGTTGTTCGAGAAGATCAAGGGATTTCCTGACTGGAAGATCGCGGGCGGGATGTTCGCCACCCGTCGCCTCGTCGCCCTGGCTCTGGAAGTGGAGGAGAAAGACCTTCTCCAGCGCTACCTTACGCTGGAGGACAAGCGCCTCCCTCCGGTGGTGGTGAAGGACAGCCCGGCCAAAGAAGTGATCTGGAAGGGCGGGGAAGTCGATCTGTATCGCTTGCCCCTGGTCACCCACGCGGAGAAAGATGCCGGACCGTACATCACCATCGGGATCCAGGTGGGCAAGGATCCTCGCAACGGCGTCCGCAACGTGTCCATCCACCGGATGCTCCTCCTGGGAAAGAACCGGCTCTCGCTCTGGGCGCCGCCGGACCACCATCTGGGCAGGATGATCGCCATCGCGGAGGAGAAGAATCAGGGGTTGGAAGTGGCGACCGCCATCGGGGTGGATCCCGCGGTCATCGTCGGCTCCCAGGCCAAGGTGCCCATGGGGGTGGACGAGTTTGAAGTGGCGGGAGGACTGCGGGGTGAGGGCGTTCCGCTGGTACGCTGCGAGACCATCGATGTGGAGGTGCCCGCCGGGTGCGAGATCATCATCGAGGGGGTGACACTGCCCGGCGAGCGGGTCCAGGATGGCCCTTTCGGAGAATACACCGGTTGTTACAGCACCAAGCAGGCGCCCGTCGTGGAGGTTCGTGCGATCACCATGCGCCGGGATCCCATCTACCAGACGGGCCTCACCGGATTTCCCGTGACGGAGAACCATACCCTCGTCGAATATCCCAACATTGCGTTGGTCTACCGGGAGGTGAAAAAAATCGTACCGGAGGTTCGAGGCATTTGTGTGACACCGGGCGGCACGTTCCGGCACCATGTGGTGGTCTCGATCAAAAAGCGCCATAATGAAGAGGCTCGAAACGTGATCCTCTGTTTGCTGGCCTCCGGGGTAGGGATCAAGCAGGTCATCGTGGTGGACGAAGATATCGATGTGGAAGACCCGTTGCAGGTGGAATGGGCGGTCAACACCCGCATGCAGCCCGACCAGGACGTCATCGTCATCCCGCGCCTGGCCTGTTCCACCCTGGATCCCTCGGTACCGAAACCCCGGACCACCGCTGGCTGGGGCATCGACGCGACCATGCCTCTGGGAGATCGGGAGCGGTTTGAGATGGTGCGGATCCCGGGGGTGGACAAAGTACGTTACCTGTGATGCTGGGCAGCCCGGGAAGGAACAGGGACGATGAAGATTGAAGAGGTCTTTGTGGTGAAAGCGCCCATCCAGAAGGTTTGGGACTTCCTCTGGAACGTGGAGGAGATGGTCCAATGCGTTCCCGGGGTCGAGGGGGCAGAAATGCTGGACCCGGACAACTACCGGGTGCGCCTGAAGGTGAAGGTTGGCTTCATCAGTGCCAGCTTTGCGATCCACATGAAGGTGACCGAGAAGCATCCGCCGCGGTTTCTGCGTTCGGTCTGCACGGGGGAAGAAGACCGGAGGCTGAGCACGCTGAAGCAGAACAACGTCCTGGAGCTGCAGCCCCTGGCCGACGGTTCCACCCAGGTGACCCTGAAGGGCGAGGTCTCGCTGTTCGGCAAGTTGGGCACCTTGGGCGACAGCGTGGTGCGGGGAAAGGCGCGGAAGATGATGGAAGAGTTCTCGAACAACGTCCGGACCAAGATTGAAGCGTCATGAAGAATTTCGAGTATTTGGAACCCCGGTCCGTTCAGGAAGCCTGCCAGCTCTTGAGGCAACACGGGGAAGAGGCCCGTATCTTTGCCGGCGGCACTTCCTTGAGCATCGTCATGAAGCAGGGGTTCTTTCAGCCCAAGTATCTGGTCAACATTAAGAAGATCCCGGACCTGACCGGGATCCGATGGGATCCGAAGCGTGGGCTGACACTGGGCGCGCTGGTGACCCACCGGGAGCTGGAGACTTCTCCACTGATCCAGGAGACCTTTCCCATCCTCTCGCAGATCGAGGAAGACGTGGCCAACATCCGGGTCCGCGTGATGGGCACCGTCGGGGGAAACCTGGCCTACGCCGAGCCCCTCACGGACCTTCCGCAGATCCTCATCGCTCTGGAAGCCTCCATCCGTGTGGCGGGGCCCGACGGGGATCGCACCATGTCCCTGGAAGAGCTGTTCGTTGATTATTACGAGACCTCCCTCCGGCCCGACGAGATTCTCACCGAAGTGCTGGTGCCGACTCCACCCCCGCGGACGGGCATCGAGTACATCCGTTTCTCCAGCAGCTCTGTCATTGACAAGCCGTGCCTGGGGACGGCAGTCCGATTCACCCTGGAAGAGGACCTGGAGACGGTGAGGACGGCCCGGGTGGTCCTGGGGTGCGTGGCGCCCACGCCCCTGCGCGCGCGCCAGGCGGAAGCCCTCCTGGAGGGGAAGCGGTACGAGGTTCAACGGGTGAAGGAGGCCGCCGCGTTCGCTTCGCGGGAATGCAAACCGGTGAGCGATCTTCGGGGCTCGGAGGCTTACAAGCGGGAGATGGTGCGGGTCCTGGTGACCCGCGCGGCGCCCCGGGCTTTCGAAAAGGCCCGGGCGTTTCGGGGACAGGTATGAGCCGCTTCATTACCCTGAGCGTGAATGAGGTCTCGCGTCGCGTGGAAGTTGAACCGCGGGAGACCCTGCTGGAAGTGATCAGGGACCACCTGGGCCTGACCGGCGCCAAGCTGGGGTGCGACATCCAGGTATGCGGCGCGTGCACGCTCTTGGTGAGCGGCAAACCCGTGAGCTCCTGCTCGTTCCTGGCAGTGGATGCCGACGGGTGTGAGGTGACCAGCATTGAGGGTCTGAGCTGCAATGGCCGCCTGCATCGTTTGCAGGAGGCGTTCATCGAGACCGGCGGCCTGCAATGCGGGTTCTGCACGCCCGGGTTCATCCTCACGGCCAAAGCCCTGTTGGACGAGCAGCCCCATCCCTCGGAGGAACAAATTAAGAAGTACATGGCCGGGAACTTGTGCCGGTGCGGGTGCTATCAGGAGATCCTGGACGCAATCCAGAAGGTTGCCGGGCGGCGCGCTGTACAAAACGGTTGACGAATGACGAATCGGGATCTCGGTAAAAGGCCTGAGAGATGAAGGACCAAATGATCGGAAGTTCTGTGCGTCGTGTGGACCACGAGGCGAAGGTCACGGGACGGGCCCAGTATCTGGCAGACATGAAGTTCCCCGGCGTCTGCTGCGGAAAAATTCTCAGGAGCCCGATTGCTCACGGGCGCATCCGGGGCATGGATGCGTCGGCGGCGTTGAGAGTCCCAGGGGTCCTGGCGGTAGTGACCCGGGACGACTTTCTGAATAACAGCCGGATCGATCCCTATTACGGTCCTGTATTCAAGGATCAATCCATCGTGGCGCTGGATAAAGTGCGCTTCATGGGCGATCCCGTAGCCGGTGTCGCGGCAGTGACGGAAAGCGCTGCGGAGGAGGCCCTGGCCGCTATCCAGGTGGACTACGAGGAGCTGCCCGCGGTGTTCGACGTGCTGGAGGCCCGCCGGGAAGGCGCTCCGCTGGTCCACGAGATCATTCGGGTTCCCCCCCATGGCTTTGAGGACCTGGCGGGGTTGCGTCCCAAGGAGAGCTCCAACATCTGCACTCACTTCCAGCTGACTCGAGGCGACGTCGAGCGGGGGTTTGCCGAGTCCGATCACGTGTTCGAGGATGTCTTCACCCTTCCGGATACCCAGCACAGCTCGTTGGAAGCCCACGCCGTGGTGGCATGGGTGGAACCGGGCGGTCGCATCGTCGTGTGGTCCACCACCCAGAACCCGTTCGTCATCCGCACTCAACTGTCCAACATCTTTCGCGTCCCCGTGTCCCAGGTGCGGGTTCTGGTTCCCTACATCGGAGGAGGTTACGGAGGCAAGCTGTACCCCAAGCTGGAGCCGCTGGCGGTGGCGCTCGCCCTGAAAGCTCAGAGGCCGGTTCGGATCGTGCTCTCCCGGGAGGAGGTCTTTCTCACCATCACCAAACATGCGGCGCACATCCGGATCAAGACCGGTGTCAAGAACGACGGGACCCTCTGGGGTCGGGAGTGTGAGGTGTTGCTCGACACGGGTGCCTACGCCGAGATCGGACCCCGGGTGGCAAAGAAATCAGGCTACACGGCCGCCGGCCCCTACCGCATCCCCCACGTGAAGATCAATAGCTATTGCATGTACACCCACAAGCCTCCCGCCGGAGCTTTCCGGGGCTTCGGGGTTTCCCAGTCTGCCTGGGCCTGTGAGTCTCAGATGGATATCATCGCGGCGGCCCTGAAGATGGACCCGCTGGAGCTCCGGCTGAAGAATGCCTACGAGGAAGGGGACACGTTCGCCACCGGTGAGACGCTGACCAATGTGGGCCTCACGGACTGCATCAAGCGCGCGGCCCGGGCCGTTGGCTGGGGCGATCGCCGGCCAAGGAATTCCTCCAGTCCTCTGGCTCGTGGGAAAGGCCTCGCGTGCCTGATCAAAGCTACCATTACACCCTCCCTCTCGAGTGCCCTGGTGAAGATGAACGAGGATGGGAGCGTGAACGTCTACACCGGGACCATCGAGGTCGGCCAGGGTTCCGAAACGGTGCTCAGCCAGATCGTGGCCGAGGAATTGGGTCTCACCATGGAGCAGGTGCGGGTGGCGCCCATGGACACGGATGTGGTCCCTTATGACCTGACGACCTCCTCGAGCCGTTCCACCTTCCACATGGGGAAAGCCATGCAGTTGGCCTGTCAAGATCTCAAAGGCCAGCTGCGCGAGCTGGCGAGCCAGCTTTACAAAGTGCCAAAGGACCAGGTGCGCGTCGAAGACGGGAAGGTGACTATCCCGGACGCGTCCCTGAGCTACAGGGAGATTCTTTGCACGCGATTCGGCATGAGCGGCGGGAACCTGGTGGGTCAGGGCGTGGTGAAGACCTCCATGTTGTCGCCCACCGGGGAAAAATCCACCTCGGCTTTTTGGTTTCTGGGCGCCGGTGCCGCGGAGGTGGAAGTGGATCGGGAGACCGGCCGGGTGCGGGTTCTCAAGTACGCCTCCGCCGCCGACGTGGGAAAGGCGATCCATCCCCTGGGATGCCGGCAGCAGTTGGAGGGAGCAGCGGTGACCGGCGTGGGACAGACCTTCTTCGAGCAGATGGTCTTCGACAACGGACAACTGATCAATCCCAACTTCATCGATTACGTGCTGCCGTCCCTGCTGGATGTCCCCGAGGTGATCGAGTCTTTGATGGTGGAGGTGCCCCACCCGGAGGGCCCCTTTGGGGCCAAAGGGATTGGAGAGACAGGCCTCATTCCCGTCGCCCCCGCGATCGCCAATGCCATTTACGATGCGGTCGGGGTCCGCATCAAGGACCTGCCCATCACGCCCGAGAAGATCTTCATGGCGCTCCAGGCGCAGCGGGAGGGCACCACGTTGGAGGATCGGTAGGATCCGAAGGGTTCGATTTTAGGAAGAAAGGAGTCTGATATGCCCCAAGACCTGAGGACTTTTATCGCAGATTTGAAGGAGAAATTTCCCGACGACTACATCGAAGTGGAAAAAGAGATCGATCCCAAATATCAGATCATCGGCCTCGTGGAAAAGCTGGAGCGTTACAACCGGTTTCCGGTGTTGCTGTGCAAGAACGTCAAGGGCCACAAGATTCCCGTGATTACCAACCTGGCAGCCTCCAACGAGCGTTTGGCTCTGTCCATCGGGACCGATGTCCGCCACATGGTGGAGCATTTCGCTCGGCGTTCGGAGCAATCCTTTCCACTGAAGTACGTGGATCCCGGCAAGGCACCCGTGAAGGAGGTCATCTGGAAGGGCGATGACGTGGATCTGAACAAGCTGCCCCTCACCGTCCACAATGAAATGGACGCGGGCCCTTACATTTCCGCAGGGGTCGCCCTCTGCAAGGACCCGGAAACCGGAGCTGTCAACGGAGGCATTTATCGGCATCAGCGGCAGGGGCGAGATCAGCTGGGGTGGTTCGTCAATCCCGCAAACCACGCCAACTACGTGCGAGTGGCCTACGAGGCCATGAACAAACCCATGGAGGTGGCGGTGGTCATCGGCCACCACCCCGCCCTGCAATTGGCTGGCATTGCCAAGCTGCGCGGTATCGGCGGCGAGTTGGAGGCCATGGGAGGGCTGATGGGCGAGCCGCTGGAAGTGGTCAAGTGCGAGACGCTGGATCTGCCCGTCCCGGCCCGGGCCGAGATCGTCGTGGAGGGGAAGATCTACCCTGGCCAGAGGCGCGAGGAGGGCCCCTTCGGGGAATGGCCCCGATATTACACCGGCACCGGCCCCAGGCCCTTCATCAAGGTGACGGCCATCACCATGCGGAAGGACGCCATCTTTCAGGACACCGCTGCTGCCCACGCGGAGCACAACATCGTGGGCGCCCTGCCTCGCATGGGGAGCCTGTACAAGCGCATCAAGGAAGTGGTGCCCAGCATGGTGAATGTGAATCTGCCCCTCTCGGGCGGAGGCCGGGTGTTTTGCTACATCTCCATCAAGAAGAACGTTGACGGCGAGCCGAAACAAGCGGCGTTGATGGCCCTGGCCGTGGACCCCAGCATTCGTCACGTCATCATGGTGGATGATGATATCGATGTGTTCAATGAGCGCGATGTGTTGTGGGCTCTCTCGACCCGCTTTCAGGCCGACCGGGACCTGTCCATGATTCCATACGCCCTGGGTTCGCACTTGAACCCCACCGCGTACGACATTACCCGAAGTGGAAAAGGCGTCATGGAGACCAAGCTGATCTTCGACGCTACGAAGCCGGCTGCGCCCACCCCGTTCCCCGCTCAGACCCGAGTGCCACCGGACGTGGTGGAGAGCTTGAACCTGGACGAGTTCATCACCGATGGGCGGCGCACGACGGCCACCCAGGCCAAACGGTAGTTTCCCCCGGAGGATGCGGATGAAGAACACTTTGCTGCGGCGGGCGGGCCGGTTTTTGGGGCTGAGCGTGGTCTGCCTGCTGGCCCTGTACCAGTTCGGTACGGGGCTGGCCCCGACGGGCGGAGCGTGGGCCGGGGAAGAGCCGGAAGCCCTCCTCCTTCGCCGGTTGGAGTCGGGCCAGGCCTCTCAAGGCCGCGCCCTGATCCAGAGGCACCCCAAGGAAGCAGAGGCCCTGGCTGCCCGCCTGGCCCGGCGCTTCGATGAGTCGGTCCATTCCCGCAGGTCGGAACCTGACCTTCGCCGGGTCCAGTATGATGAGGCGGCGCTGGTTTTGGGGCTTCGCCTGGGAACATGGCATCATCAGGTCACGGGTTCCGGCGCGGTGCGGGACCGGTTTCGAGCCCGGCGCCTCCGGATCGAGGCCACGAAGCTGGCAAACATGAAGGACTATGCCCGCGCCAGGAGCCTTCTGGCGCGGTCCCTGGATCTGGCCCCGGGGGTTCCGGATCCGGACCTGGCGTTTGCGGACCTGCTCAACCTGTCGTTTGTGGAGTTGCAGAGGGGGGACCTGGATGCCAGCCTGGAGCGGGCCGAGGAGGCATTTCAGCTGGCCTCCCGGCAAGGTCAGCGGGAAAAGATCGCACTTGCCTTGTACGATCTGGCACTCGTGCGCTTCGACCGGGGAGAGCGGTCGCGGGCCCGGGAGCTGGCGGAGCAGGCGCGGGGGGCAAGCCGGACTGTGGGACGAAAGATCTGGGAAGGGAACGCGGCTTTGACGGTGGGGGTCATCGAATTGGAGGAAGGCCGCCCCGACACCGCGGTCCGTTTCTTCCGGGAGGCTCTGGAGCTTTTCCGCGCGTCGGGGGACCGTTTGGGCGAAGGGCGTTGCTTGTACAATCTGGGGCTTGCTGCCCGGGGCCTGGGCCTGGAGGAGTCAGCGGCGAACTACTTCCGCCTGGCCCTCCCCATCGTCCGCGGAGTGGATATCCGTCATTCCCATGACATTGACGAAGCGAACCCCTACGAGGAATCGTCCCTGCGCTACCTGGCGCGGTTCGAGGAAGCGCGAGGACATGAGGAGGAAGCCCATCGGTGGCATGCAGCCCTGCTGAAGATCCCGCCATCTGCCTCCGTTCGGTCCCACCCTGGCTCCGGGCATTCGCACGGCGTTGCGCGGGCGTCTCTCTTCTCGCCGATCCCGGTTTCTGCATCGGCGGTTGGAGAGACGGTTGGGTCCGGCCTGTCCCGGGTGGCCCCTGCGGCTCAAGACGAGGAAACGGAGGTCAAGGTCACCGTACCCCACCTGGACCTCGGCTTCGATCGCGGCTTGCCCGGCAGCGAGGTGTTCGTGCCGTTGCTGTTGAAGTTGCCGGAGGCCACGGAGATCGCCCGGGTGGAGACCTCGGTGGAGTTCCCGGGGAACCTGTTGACCTTCGTCCGGTTTCGGGAAAGCGCCGCTCTGCGGTTGATGAAAGCTTCGGTGGAAGCCCGGGTGGATCCGGACCCGGGCGGCGCGCCCCAGGCGCAGGCCGTCCACCTCAGGATCCAGCCCGGCAAGGACTCCGAAATTCAATTCATCCCGGAGGGCGTGCTGGGAAACTTGATTTTCAAGATCCAGGAGGGGGCGCCGGTGGAGGGCCCGCCTCTGATGCTGCCCCAGAAGCCCAAGGCCTGGAAGGACCCTGCGGGGACCCGGGAGGTGGCGCAGCTGGAGGGTCGTCCGGGACAGGTTCGGGTCACGGCGGAGCCCCCGCCGGCGACCACCTGTTTCTTTTACATGCACTGAGCCCTTCCCCCGAGTCGGGGCGGTGAACAGGGGACGCTCGGATGAACGGGCGGCGATCCTTTGGAGAGAGGAGCGTGTCGTGAAGAAGATTTTGCTTGTCGCTTTCATGATCGTCTTGCTCGTGTGCGGGGCCGGCCTGCTGTGGTTGGGGAGCTGGGCCAGGGACCTTCAACAGGCCAACCAGCGTTTTAGCGAGGGGGACAACGTGAAGTCCGCCCAAATGTACCATGGGGTGTTGGCCAAGCTGCCCAACGTTTCCTGGCTTCGCCAGGCGCTGGGCGCCCAGATCCGCGAGGCCATCTTGAGCGAAGTGGTGATCCTCTACCGGGAGAAGAAGTATCAGGATGGGATCCGAGTCCTTCAGGAGCGGGCCGACCAATTTCCTTTCCTCAGTAGTCACGACTCCTACCATTTCTGGCTGGGCAACTTGCTCTTCCAGCAAGCGCTGATTGAGAAGGCGCCGGAATCCCTCATCGATGGGCTCCGGGCTTCCCAGGAGGAATATCAGAAGGCGCTCGAGCAGTCTCCGCACAATTGGGACTACAAGCACAATTTCGAGGTGGTCAAGCGGATCTTCCTCCTGGGGGAAAAAAGCAGGCAGCCGGAGGAGGAGCTGGAGCTGTTACTGGAGGAGATTCGCACCGACATGGAACGGCGGAAGCGCGAGCTGCCTCCCGAAAAGCGGGGTTAAACCAAGTGATGGGTCAATCGTCATTTGCGATTGGTTATCTTTCAACCGATTGACGTTAGACCATTGACGAATGACGACAAAGTTCTATGCGGTTTTTGCGTCCGGAATGGTTATGGTTGTTGGGACTCGTGCCAGTCCTCATTGTTCTCTGGTGGCGCTACCTCAGGTACAAACAGGTGATGCGCCAGAGGCTGGGTGACCAGATCTCCGCCGTGTCCCGAATGGGCAAGATCCCCTACGCGGTATTCTCGTTTGTTCTCACCGCGGCGGTGTTCGTGCTGCTGGTGCTCGCCCTGACCCACCCCCAGCTGCGGACCTTCAAGAACAAGCCCATCTATCGCAACATCGACCTGGTGTTCCTCCTGGACGTTTCCCCCTCCATGTATGCTCAGGACATCCTGCCTTCCCGGATCGAGCGGGCCCGTGAGGTGCTGGGGAAGTTTGTCGTTCGAAAGCTGGACGTGGATCGGGTGGCGCTGGTCACATTTTCCGAGACCAGTGTGATCCTCTCCTACTTGACCACCGACCCTCAGAATATTCTTTTTTACCTGGATTTCATCCGGGCGGAGCGCCAGTCCCTGTACGGGACCAACATCGGCGCCGGGCTCCAGAGCGGTCTGGTTGTCCTGGCCAAAGACGCGGAGTTTCAAAAGCGGAATCGGGATCACAAGCAGTTCCTCATCCTCCTGTCCGACGGCGAAGATCACGGAGAGGAGCTGGAGAAGAGCCTGGATGCGGTCAAGAAAGCCGAAATCCGGATCCATACCGTCGGTATTGGTTCCAAAGGCGGAGCCCCCATGCCCATCCCGGACGAACGGGGCCGGATCACTTACCTGACGGACGAGCGGGGCGTGCGCATCATCAGCCGCTTCGACGAGGCCACCCTGCGCCAGATCGCTCAGGCGACGAGAGGTCGTTTCTTTCGCTCTTTTACCGGAGAGGACATCGAAGAGAGTCTGGAGAAGATCCTGACCCTGGAGCGCGATGTCCTGGGCTATCACAACGTGCTGGAACATGTGGAACTTTATCCTGAGTTGTTGCTGACGGGATTGGTCTTGTTTCTGGTGGCCATACTGGTCGCGTGAGAGTCGCTATGTCAAAACAAGCTACGCTGGTCAAAGAAGACATCCACACGGTGGTGGAAAAGATCGAAGAGCAGATGAAGAAGGTGATCGTGGGCCAGGAATGGATGGTCCGCCGGCTGCTCATCGGCTTGTTTGCCAAGATCCCTTATTCGTTTAAGCGAGGGGAGGAGGAGAAGGCCGGGTGCGGGCACATCCTGCTGGAAGGGGTTCCGGGGCTGGCCAAGACCCTGGCGGTCATGACGCTGGCCAATACCATCAGCGCCAAGTTTCAGCGGATTCAGTTCACGCCGGATCTGCTGCCCGCGGACATCATCGGCACCAAGGTCTTCGACATCGGCACGAACGCCTTTCGGACAGAGAAGGGGCCCATTTTTGCCCACATCGTCCTGGCCGATGAGATCAACCGGGCCACGCCAAAGACCCAGAGCGCGTTGCTGGAGGCCATGCAGGAACGTCAGGTGACCATCGGCGAGGTGAGCTATCCTCTGGAAACGCTCTTCTGGGTCCTGGCGACCCAAAATCCCTTGGAGCAGGAGGGAGTCTACACGCTCCCCGAGGCCCAGGTGGATCGTTTTGCCATGAAGGTGGTCATCAAGTATCCCACCCTGGAAAAGGAGATGGAGATCTTGAACATCCGCCTGGAGCAGGTGGTGATCCATCCCATCGTGACTCCGGCGGATGTGGTTCGCATCCGGGATGTGATCAATGGCATTTACGTGGGCCAGAGGGTTCATCAGTACATTGTCTGGGTGGGCCGCGCGACCCGGAACATCGACGGCAGCGCTCTCCCGGTGGTGCGGGACATGGTCTTGCACGGGGCCTCTCCCCGTTCGTACCAGCACCTGCTGGCCCTCACCAAGGTCGCCGCGTTTCTGGCGGGCCGTGACTACGTGCTCCCGGATGACGTCAAATCCATCGCCGTGGACGCCATGCAGCACCGGATCATTCGCAGCGTGCGGGCCGAGGCGGAAGGAATCTCCCCGGCGGACATCGTGCAGGAGATCCTCGATCATGTGCCCATTCCCTAGAACATTTCGTCACTCGTCATTGGTGAACAAGCCTCTGACCAGTGACGAATGACCAGTGACGAGAGGTACTGTGATTCCCGACAAGCTCCTTCAAGAGCTCCGTTACGTCGAGCTGTACACCGACAAGGCAGTCAAGAACTCGCTGGTCGGCGACACCCAGAGCTCGATGCGCGGCCACGGTTTCGACTTCATCGAGCACAAGAGATACCAGCAGGGTGATGACTACCGCATGGTGGATTGGAACGTGACGGCCCGCACCCTGATGCCTCACGTGAAGTTGTGTTACGAAGAGAAGGAGATGACGGCGCTGGTGATGGCGGACGTGTCGCGCTCCATGGAATTCGGCTCCCACCATCTCACCAAGAGGGAGCTGGTCATTGAGGCTGCCGCCACCATCGCCTTCTCCGCCTCCCGGGACAACATGAACGTCGGCCTCCTGGGCTTCACGGACCAGGTGGAGTTCTACCTGCGGCCCCGGAAAGGCCGGCACTATGTCTGGAAGATCTTGGAGGAATTGGTGGAGCACCGCCCCCTCCACTCCGGGACCCGGGTCTCGGCTGCCCTGGAATTCGCCCAGAGGCGCCTTAAGCGCACGTCGTTGGTCTTCCTGATTTCGGACTTCATCACCCTGGAACAACTGTTTGACTCGCCCTATCTGAAGACCCTGGTGGTCCATCACGATCTGGTGCCCATCATCGTGGAGGACCCGCTGGAACAGAAACTGCCGCCGGGAAGAGGGTTCTTCAAAATTCGCGACGTGGAGACACGTTCGGAAATGGTCCTGAGCCTCTCCCCGCGCAGCCGCCTCCAGTACCAGGAAGCCATGGGCCAGCGGAGGGAGACCTTGAGCCGGATGCTCTACCGCCTGGGTTTGGATCACGTCTTCTTGAAAACCGGGGAATCTTCTTTGAACCCCCTACTTCGATTCTTTTTGATGAGGAAGAGGAAATCGTGACGAAGCAGCTGATCTCATTCCTGTGTGTTTACGCGGCCCTGACGTGCCCCGCTTGGGGCCAACCTCGAAAAAGGCAGGAGGCCGCCACGCCCCCGGCCGGACCCGCCGACATGCAAATCGAGGCCGAGCTGGACCGAACAGCCTTCTGGGTGGGAGATCCCGTGGAGTACCGAGTTCGGATCGCCCACCCCCGGGATGTCCAGTTTGTTCTGGACAACCTGAACAAGGAGTCCTTGCGCCTGGAGCCATTCCGGGTCCTGGATTTGAGTTTTTCGGATCAGCCGGTGGGCGAGAGGAGCGTGCTGACCCTGAGCCTGCGGGTGGCGTCCTTCGAAATCGCCAACCCGGAACCCAGCATTCCCGCCTTCAACCTTTACTACTTTCGGAAGAGCGCCCGGCTGGGCAGCTCGACCGAGGTCCCGGCGGAACTCTTGACCATCCCACCCGCTCCCATCGGGTTTCGCAGCACGTTGGTAGGCGAGGGGAGGGCGATCCGGGACTGGTTCCGGGTGTTGGACATCCGTCAGCTGGCGTGGCTGCCTACCCTGCTGGGCAACGTCTTCCTGGCGGCGGTCTTCCTGTGGGTGGGTGTCTGGACCTTCCGGTGGGTGCGGGCGCGGCGCATCCGGGAGGCGGTGGTGGATCGCAGGGTCGTGGGACAAAAGATCCTGCAGTCCCTCTCGTCGCTCTCGGCCATCCCTCTCGAGGATCCCGGGAGGGTGGAAGAGTTCTACGGGCGCATCGCGGAGCTCTTGCGCCGCTACACCAGTGAGGTCAGCCAGCGGGACGGCCCTGCTCTGACGCCCGCCCAGTTGGAAGAAGCCCTGGCCTCTTCCGGAGAAGATTCCACCAGGGTCGGGAAGCTGAGGGACCTGGTTCAATTCTGCGACGAGGTGCGGTACTCGGGCCAGGGCTACGAGCGGGGACAGCCTCGTGCGGAGGAAATCTTGCGCGAGGCGAAGAGCTTATTTCGATAGTGCATGGATTTCACCCGGACGGAGTTTCTTTACCTCATGCCGCTGGTGCTGGGGGTGTGCGTCCTGGGTTGGCGAAAGAAAAGGTACGTTGGTCACTCCCTGGGCCTGTTCCTGAAAGCTCGCCGGCACCGGTCCTCGCCCTGGGTTCACCTGCCCCAAGTTTTCCAGGCCCTGGCCCTTGCTTTGCTCTTCATCTGCCTCCTGAACCCTGTGCTGCCGGTGGCGGTCCGCCAGGTGACGTCCCAGGGACTGAATCTGGTGATGGTGGTGGATCTTTCCTCCAGCATGCAGGAATACATCAATCCCGAGGCGTACCGCGGGTCCACCAGCTGGCTCATGGCTCCCGAGACCAAGCTGGAGGCCGTCAAAAAGGTCATCACGGAGATGATTTCCCGCCGGGACGGGGATCGGCTGGGCCTGGTGGTCTTCTCCGAAAATGCCTACGTGGCCAGCCCCCTGACGGTGGATTATGACTATGCCCGGCAGTACGTCTCCTTCCTGGACTATCAGACCCTCCTGGGCGAGGGACAGACGGCCATCGGGGAAGGCATCTATACCGCTGCTGCGTTGCTCACCAGCCAGACCCGCGAGAGCCGGGTTCCGGGCGTCATCATCGTTTTTACCGATGGAGAAAACAACTACGGCCGGGACCCCCTGGGGTCGCTGGCCCATGCCCAGAAGAAGGGCTACAAGGTGTACATGGTGGGAGTTCAGATCTGGAGCCTGACTCAAGCGGAACAGCTCATCCAGGCCGTCCGGGCCACGGGAGGAAGGTACTTCGACGTCAAGGATGAGAAGCAGCTCCGGACCGCCTCCAGGACCATCAGCGGGCTGGAGAGAAAGCTCTTGACGACCAAGCAGCTCGTCCGGAACGCGCCGAATTATTTTCCCTTCGGTTTGGGCGCAGTGATTTTCCTGGCGCTGGCGGTGTGCGTGAAGGCGATCCCCTACTTTGTGGAAGTGACTTGAGATGTATTTCACCCGCCTGGAATTTTTGCTGTTGATCCCGCCCATTCTGGGCCTGCTCCTCTGGCGAGCCTACCGGAGAGGACGTTTCCTCGGGCACCCCCTGATGTTTTATTTGCAGGAGCGCATTCGCCACGCGTCGGGTTGGGTGCGGCTCCCGGCGGCGTTTCAGTATGTGGCCCTGGCCTTCCTGCTGGTGGCCCTTCTGAACCCCGTCCTGCGCTTCGCCGAGCACGAGATCTCGGTGCAGGCGCTGGACATCATCCTGGCCCTGGATCTTTCCGCCAGCATGCAGCAGCCTTTGGGCTATCATCCCTCGTCGGGTTCCTTTCCCAAGGGACCGGAGGAGTATGCGGGGAAGCCCAACCGGCTGGACGCAGTGAAAAAGGCAGCCATCGACTTCATCGAGAAAAGGCCCAATGACCGCATCGGACTCGTGGTCTTTTCCGCCAACGCGTACGTGGTCAATCCCCTGACGGTGGACCACCAGGGGTTGATCCAGTATGTCCAGATGCTCGACGGGAAAACCCTCATCGGTGAAGGACTGACGTCCGTGGGAGAGGGGCTCTTCGCGGCCCACAACCTGATGGTCCGTCAAAACCGCTTGAGCCGCGGTCGAAAGCAGAAGGGAAAGGTCATCGTTGTCTTCACCGATGCGGAACAGAACTACGGCCGGAAGCCCTTCGAGCCCATCGCAGAGGCTCGGCAGTTCGGCACCCGCCTCTACATGATCGGCGTGGATGTGAAGACCGAAGTCGCCGAGGGCATCATCGATGCCATTCGGGCCAGCGGGGGAAAATATTACGACGCCAGCGACGCCCGCCAGCTCCGGGAAGCCTATCTGGAGATCAACAGCCTGGAAAAGAATCAGGTCCTCTCGAAGGAGTATATCAGGAACGAGCCTTCTTATTTCCTGTTCGCGTCGGTGGCGGTGATCCTGCTGTCGGCGAGCGTCCTGCTCCGGGCCGTTCCCTACTTCACCGAGATCTCGTGAAGGCTTCGGCGCCCCGTCGCCGGCGTCCGGCCCGCCCGCCGTCCGCGGAAAATCCTTGCCCACCCCCATTTTCTAAAGAGGATGCGTCAGGGCACCGCTTTCAGCCGTGCCCTGACAATGTTCTCTAAAAAACTGGGGGTGGGCAAGGTGGAAAATCTCATTGACAGCCGCGCTCCCCTGTGTTTTCATCGCGACTAGTTTGCCGTTCCAGGAGACCGACCCCGACGTGCGCGATTCAACGGCGGTCCAGGCGGACGGGCCTCTGCCGAAGGAAGAGGTGCGCGCACGCCGACAACCAGTGGGAACAGTTTCCGTGGGAAGCAGCCCGGAGGAGAATGCCATGTCTCTTTCCAGACCCCATCCCGTGCTTTTCGTCTCGGTCCTTCTGTCTCTCATCTGCCCCTACGGCTGGTCCCAGGGAACGGCGGGGGTCATTTCGGGGACGGTCGTGGACGAGACCATGATCCCCGGAGTGACGATCACCATCACCAACGTGGGGACGGGGCTCTCGCGCTCGCTGATGACCGATGAGTCGGGACGCTTTCGGGCGCCCAGCCTTGCTGTGGGGAACTACACGGTTCAGGCTTCTCTGGTGGGTTTCCAGACCGTGGAACGGTCCGGGATCACGCTGACGGTGGGCCGCGAGGCGGCGGCGGATTTTACGCTGAAGATCGGGGAGGTGAGCGAGAAGGTGCTGGTCACGGCCGAAGCGCCGCTGGTGGACACGGCTCCCGGCGCCTGGCTTCTTCGGAAACCTGGGACGAAACACCTTGACCGGTCCCGGATTCGTGACGTATGACCTCTCTTGGATGAAGCAGACCGGCGTGGGAGAGGGACGAGTCCTTCAGCTCCGGGCAGAGCTCTTTAACGTGTTCAACCGTCCAGTTTGGGTTAAAATTCATCTTTTGAAGGGAGAGGAAAAAATGAAACGGTCTTTCCTGTGCGTCAGCCTGGTATGGACATGCTTGCTTCCTGTCTATGGTCATGAGCTTCCAGAGGAGATGGTCCGGTACGCCGATACGGTGTTCTATAACGGATCGGTGCTGACCATGGACCGGGACGATACGAGCTTCAGCATCGCGAAGGCCGCGGCGATCTGGAACGGTCGGATCCTGGCCACGGGGGAGGATGCGCGGATCCTCCAGATGGCAGGACCCAAGACGGTGAAGATCGACTTGGAGGGCAAGGCTCTCCTCCCGGGAATCATCGACACTCACTCCCATCCCGATACGTACTCCAAGGGACACTTTTCTGCTGACTTTCGAGGGGAGTTGGACAAACTGAACCTGTGGAAGGCGAGACGCATTCCCATGACGGATTGGAATGACCCCGCCGTTGCTTTGTCCAAGCTGGAGTTGACGGTGGAGTCCGCCGCACCGGGCCAGTGGGTGATCATCAATGTTGGGCATGAAATCGATGCGGGTTCGGTTCCGAAGGCTAAGAACCTCAAGGCAGAGTTCGACAAGATCGCGCCAAACAATCCTGTCACTCTACTGCAGTCCACCACCCACGCGGTCGTCAATGAGAAGGCCCTGCAATTGCTCCTCAAGAAGTACGGGGACATGCCCGGGATTTATAAGGACGCCTCCGGCAAGCCCACCGGCTATCTTTATGGAGGAGCGCGCGGTGCCCTGGATGAAATTCTGCCCAAGGTCCCGCCCGACCTGCTCGTGACGCCCCATAAGAAGGAACTCGAAGAGTGGGCGGCCATGGGCGTGACCACCATTTCCACCAGGCTGAACCCGGTCGATATCACCGCTTACTCACTCCTGGACCGAAAGGGAGGGATGCCGGTTCGAATGGCCTACACCCACCAGATCGGTTGGTGGAATCCGATGCCGGAAAGGGACCTGAGGAATGTGGGTGGGTTGCAGGGCCATGGGACGGACATGATCTGGATGACGGGCATCTCTCCAGCGCCGCCCGACGATGCGCCTGACAGTGAAGGAGGGGTCTGCAGCGAGGCACCGAAGCTGCGACACCTTGTTACCGACAAAGCCGTCGAGGAGATGAAGCTCGGGAATCGAACCACCCTTGTGACTAAAGATCTTTATCCCGACGGGCATGGTCTGTGCCGGTGGCTGAGACCGGGCGGAGAGGTCAGCCGGGAGGCGGTGTTGGCCGCCAACAAGTTGGGATACCGGATCGCAGGAGTACACACGTTCGGGGATAAAGGTATTGGGAGCATGTTCGATGCCTTTGAGGAAGCGAACTCCGACCGCCCCGTTGCGGGGAGGCGTTTTGCCATTGACCACACCATGATGGTCAGCCCCGAGATCATCAAGCGGGCGATCAAGCTCGGCATCATCTGGAGCGTGCAGCCGCAGATGGCGGAAGGCACCCGGAGCGACCTGACCGCCATGACCTATGGGGAGACAGTCGCCAACCGATGGCTGCAGCCCACCAAGAGCATTATGGAGGCTGGAATGAAGGTCACCTATGGGGCGGATACCCACGGGGACCGCGCCCGGCCCATGTTTGGTCTCGAGTATATGGTGACCCGTCGGAATCATCGGGGAGTGGTGTATGCGCCCCAAGAGGCGATCGATCGCAAGAGCGGCTTGTTGATGATGACGCGATGGGCCGCAGAATATGTGGAGCGAGAAAAGGAGCTGGGATCCATTGAAGCAGGCAAGATTGCTGATTTGGTGGTGCTGGACAGGAATCCTTTGGATGCTGCATTGCCCGATGACAAGCTCTCAGACATCCAGGTATTGATGACGCTGGTAGGAGGGAAGATCCACTACACGGAGCCCAAGTTTGCTCAGAGTAAAGGGCTGCCTCAGGTCGGGTTCAGGGGAAAGCTGGGAGGGGAAGGACCAGAGCAAGAATAAACCTGAAACCTGAAACCTGGAAGTCAAGGCCTATGGTTTCGAGTTTCAGGTTTTAGAGTTTTAGGTTTGCTTTCAGGGTGAGGCCGCAGACGCCTTCTTGGGAGCTCAGGGAGATGTGTGGGACACCCAGTGGGACATGGGGCTCGCCCTCGCAGGCTCCATGCTCTCCCAGCTTTTTCTGGCCCGCTCCCACGACCGCAGCCTCGCCGAAGTCACCCAAGCGGAACCGGCGGCCGGCAGGTAAGCCAGTTGCCCTCTGCGTCGATCACCGCTCTCGCTCGATCCCCACGACCGCCTTTTCTGCACCGTTGCGAATGAATACTTCGACTTTTTTTCGCCAGCTTGGCTGGTCCGGCCTCAAGGTCCTGATCTGTACCATCAGATAGCGAGCACCGTCTTTCGGGAGGGGAAGGGAAGGAACCGACGCGGATGCCGCCTTTCCCAGCGGCTCCGTCGAGAGCTGCTCGTTGTCAAATCGGAACCACTGGTACTCGTAGGCATCCACAGGGGAAATTCCGGCGACGACTCCCAGAGGGGCGAACTCCAGTGTAAAAGAGCCTGAGGAAGGGATGAGGCGAAAGTCATCGAGGGGATTGGTTTGGGCCAGGTAATAACGGACAATTTTGTCTCGCCGCTTGATCAGCGTTTCCACCAGGTAATTTTCAGCCTTCGGATCGGAAATCCGGCCGGTTCCAACCAGGGCCCGGATCATCTCATCGGTAAAGCGCATCACCATCCGGGTGGCCCAGAGGGCGTCGTCGCTCTGCATTCGATCGAAAGCGGGATTGGGGTATTCGGGTTTCCAGCGGGCGGGGTGGAAAGAATCGCCCTCGAAGCGGCCTACCGCCGGGTAATCGGGATACTCGATGGATCTCCACGGCCGGTCCCACCATCCCAGGGTCAGGGCCGACTGGATCATCGGTGCCCACTCCAGGATGTATTCGTTACCGGCCCGTGGATCCTGAGGCTCCACGCTGGCGCTGCCCAAACAGGAACCGAAGTCGAGCAAGTGATGCTTGAGATAGCCGCGACCCCCGTCGGTCAGGTAGGTGTCCAGGGAATTGATGGAGCGTGAATCGTCGTGATTGAGCCAGGCGGCGAACACCCGGAGGCCTCTCAGTTCGCGCCGGTCCTGGTGCGGAAAAATGTCGTTGGGATCATCGCTGCGGGTGCCGTAGTACTTAAAGTGACCCACGGGCTTTCCCGGAAGCGCCCGGCTGGCCAGGGCCTGAAAAGTGCCGTCGGAACGCCGCGGGACCTTGTCCAGAAGCAGGTCCACATCCTCCAGGGTCATCTTCCTCCTCTTTCCGTTTTCGGACACCGTGGCGTCGGAAGCGAGCTCGAGGTTCTCGGGCTTGATGAACGCGAGATAGTTCTCGGGGACGTGGTATCCGAAGGCGTGAAAGAACTTGGTAGCGATGACCTCGGTGGAAGTCGCCATCTGAGGATTGCCGAGAGGGTCAAACTTGATGAAATAAACGTCACCGCGACCGTCCCGCACCGTAAATCCGGGCGTGATGCCCTCGGACTTGGCTCTGGTGATGAGCCACGGACGCGACAGATCGGGCCCCTCGAATTGGTTGGGGCCTCGCACCAGCTCTTCCATGCTCATGGGGCGCAGGCCGATCCGGTTGGTAAACCAGCTGGAATCGGGAACTTCCCCCAGGGTGTTGATATTCTGGGCGCGGGGAATGGGAGCATTGTCCCTGGGGCGGAGGAGGAAAGTGCTCTCCAGAAAATCGGCGATCTGGCTGAGCTCAATTTCCCGGGGCCTGGGAATGGGCATCCGGTCGGGGTCCTCCCAGACGGGGTCGTCCGGCAAGAATTTCTGGCCGTGGACCGAAAGGGACAGCAAGAGCAGCCCCAGGCCCACCGACGCCCCAGCTCGTTTCATCCGGATTTTCATCTGCATTCGATCGCTCCATCGGAGCCGTCTGAAAAGACGTCCCGATCAGAAAGCCGGACCCAATCTGAAATGAAACCGGTTTCCCTCATGGCTGCGGCCGAACTCGAGCCGCAAAAAAGTCCCGGCTGGTGTCTTGAACCGGACGCCTCCGCCGAAGCTCTTCTCCAGACCCTCGAAGTCAAAATCCGCGCGGCGTGCAAAAACTTTCCCGGCATCATAAAAGACCGCAAACTCCACGGCAGGCGCCGCCTCCCACCGATACTCGGCCGAAAGATAAAGGAGGTTGTTGTCTCGAAACCGAAAGTTTCGAAAACCCCGCAGCGTTTCACCTCCGCCCAAGGTCTCCTGAAGGTAAAAAGGAACACGGCTGGACCGGTCCGCGTCGTCCAGAGAAGTGAAGAAGCGGATGGCGAACACCCGTTGAACCGATCCCAACGGCACGTAGTGGCGGGCATCGAAGGCAAAACGGTTGAATTCGAACTCGCGGCCGCCTCGGTCGTCAAATCGGGAAAAGAGGAGACCCACCATGCCTCCCAGGTGAGGGTTGCCGGGCGTATCCCGAAAGTCAATGAATAGCGCTGCGTCCAGGTGCCCGAAATCGGGCTGACGGGCCAGTCCCGGGACGCTGGTGTCATCGAACAGGTCCTGGGTATTGGCGAAACGCCTGTCCGTGCCCGGATCGATGTTCACTTGAAGGAATCCCGCACGGGCGAAGGTGCGAATCCAGCGATTGAACTCATACCCCGCGACGGCATCGTACGAAGCGTCCTCGAGCAGGAAGTCGGTTCGATCGGTGACCCTCGTCCCGGGTCCGATGCCAAAGAAATCCTCCTGGGGAAAGTGACGAGAGCGAAGATCGGCGTATAGAAAAAACCGCTCCCTGGTCTGCTCGATTTTGCCCAATTGGACGTTGTAGAGCTGATATCCCCGGAGGGAGGCTCCTGCCACGGCCCGCAGGTCCAGCATGGACCCGCCCAGGTTGTGCCGCCACTGCTGAACTCCCACGGCGGCGCCGGAACCGGTGCTGAGGGTTCCAAACAGTGGATAGAACCTCTTGGAGTGGATATGGAGAATGTCACTGAGTCCCGTCTTCCTCACCCAGATCGGCGTCTTCGCAAAGAACGATTTTGGACCGGCGGACGACGATTCAAGGAGCTGTTTCTCCACCCAGAGAAACGCCTTCTCGGGGCCTGAGGGCAGTTGAGGCTTGGTCCGCTCGAACTTCTGCAGGCGCCTTTGACGCCACTCCTCACTCCGGGAGCCCCCCGTGCCAGGGGCAGGGGAGCTCTGCTCCGCCCCTCGGGGGGGTCCCTTCTCCGTTTCTTTCACACCGATTGGCGCTTCCGCCTCGCCCTCGGCAGCCCTGAGGACCTGGCACGCGGCCAGAAGCATCACGACCACTAC
>JACQTF010000020.1 GCA_016210925.1 Acidobacteriota bacterium
GCAATGTACTCTTCGTGGATCTTCCGGATGAGCTCAGGGTTCGTGAGGTTGATCTCGTCCCGGGCTTCCAGCGGTATGCCCTCGGAATGGAGGTACGTCCCCATGGCTCCGTCGCACAAGAGCACCTGCTCTTCCAGGACCTCGGGAAAGCGCCGCTTGGCCATAGGACATTTTGGTCAATCGTCATCAGTCAATAGTCATTAGCCAACAGTCAATGGTCAATAGTCGGTAGCGATGGGCGGGACCCGATCCACCATTGACCAATGACCATTGACCAATGACTAATGACCAATGACCATTGACTCGTTTTAGATTATGCCACAGGGGGGCGGCCAAATCCAAAGCGCAAAAGAGGCTATGCTATAATACGGCCCGTGGCGCCTCGGAAGGAACAGAAGCGCAACCGGAGCCACTTCAAGGCGAAGGTGGCGGCGGTGGTCCTGCTAACTCCCCTGTTGGCGGGCACGCTGGTCTTCCTCCACTATTATCACAAGTACGATCGCTTGATCGAGCGACGCCTGCGGGATACCTCGTGGAAGCGCTCGACGGTCATCTACGCCGCGCCCTGGGTGCTTCAGGCGGGCCAGCAGGTCCTGCCCTCGGAACTGGAAAACAGGTTGCGGCTCATCGGTTATAGCAAGGGAATTCGCACCGGAAAGCTGGAATTCGAGTGGAAAAGTCCGACCCTGATCGACATCGCCAATGCCGACCCCGGGTTGAACCGGGGCATCACCCGGGTGCGGGTGGAAATCCAGGAGGGAAGAATCCGGCGCCTGATGGAGGCGCGCGGCAAGGCCTGGGTGAGCTCCTTTGCGTTGGAAGCCGAGCCGATCTCGAATCTCTTCGACGAGACCCGGGAGAAGAGGAGGTACACCCGCTTTCAAGACTTCTCTCCCCACCTGGTCAACGCCGTCATCGCTGGCGAGGACAAGCGTTTCTATACCCATTCGGGACTGGACCCTTTTCGGATCCTGAAGGCCGCCTTCGTGGACGTCCGACAACAGGAGCTCGCCCAGGGGGGGAGCACCATCACCCAGCAGCTGGTGAAGAACTTCTTCCTCACTCGGGAACGGACCCTGAAGCGAAAATTACAGGACAGCTTCATGGCCGTCATTCTGGAACGAAAGCTATCCAAGGAAGAGATCTTTGAACTGTACGCAAACGAAGTCTACATGGGCCAGCGCGGGTCGTTCAGCATCGTGGGGTTTTCCGAGGCGGCGGAGGCCTACTTCCACAAGAACGTGAAAGACCTTCAGACCCACGAGGCTGCGCTTCTGACCGCCATCATCCCAGCCCCGAACCGTTTCTCTCCCTACAAGCAGCCTCGGGTGGCCCTGGCGCGGCGCGACCGGGTCCTGGACGTGATGGAGGAGCTGGGGCTGATCACGGCGCGGCAGAAGGTGGACGCGAAGAAACAGCCCCTGGGAGTCCAGCCCCTGAATATCGTCAACGTCAGCGATGCGCCGTACTTTGTGGACCACATTCGGGACCAGCTCACCCAGAAGTACTCCGAAGAAGAACTGATGCAGCCGCAGCGCATCTATGGGACTCTGAACCTGGCGCTTCAGCGGGCTGCCTTCGACGCCATCAACGAGGGCTTGATAGAACTGGACCAGGTCCTGGCCAAACGGAAGCGCGACCCGGTCCCGCGTGGGACCGTGCAGGCCGTGCTCATCGCCATGGACCAGGGGACCGGCGAAGTCCTGGCCCTGGTGGGGGGAAGGAACTACGGCTTGAGCCAGTACAACCGGGCAGTGGAGGCCAGGCGACAACCGGGCTCCATTTTCAAGCCTTTCGTGTATGCGGCGGCCCTGGAAATGGCCTTCGACAACCCCTATGAAGCCATCACCAGCACCACCACCGTCGTCGATGAGCCCACCACCTTTTATTATGAGGACAAGCTGTACGAGCCGAAGAATTACGGTGAAAAATACTTGGGACCGGTGAACCTGCGACAGGCATTGAAGCACTCCCTCAATGTGGCCACCCTGAAGTTCGCGGAGCGGACGGGTTACGAGAAGATCGTTCAGCTGGTGCAGGCTGCAGGCCTCGGCAAAGAGATCAAACCCTACCCGTCCGTCGCTCTGGGCAGCTTCGAGGTGACCCCGTTAGACATGACTGCTGCTTTCACCTCGTTCGCGAACGGCGGCATAGCGGTGGCACCCATCACAGTCCGAAAGATCGTGGACAGCACAGGTCGGGTCCTGGAGCAAAGCAAGGTCCAGCACCGCCAGGTCATCCACCCGGAGACAGCCTACTTGATGACGAACTTGATGGAGTCTGTGATCGAGAGCGGGACGGGGGCCGGGGTTCGGGCCCGCGGGTTTTCGCTGCCGGCTGCGGGGAAAACCGGCACTTCTCACGACGGATGGTTCGCGGGCTATACTCCGGAGCTCCTGTGCGTGGTGTGGGTAGGCTTTGATGACCATCGGGAGCTGGGGCTGGAGGGAGCACGATCCGCCCTACCCATCTGGACCGCCTTTATGAAGAGAGCCCAAGGAATCGTTCCTCTCCGGGGCAGAGGATTCGAAATGCCCGAAGGGGTGCTGTCACTGGACGTGGACACCGCCACAGGACTGCTGGCCACGCCGGATTGCCCCGAAAGGCGCAACGAGGTCTTCATCGCCGGGACCGAACCTACCACTCTGTGTAACGGACCCCATCTGATGACTGCCTCCCAGCCCAACTGACAAGTGTCCGGTGTCAGCCATCAGCGTCAGCCGCAGGCCAGGTGTGGGACGCCAGAAGCTGAAAGCGGATGGCTGATCGCTAAAGGCTTGAGAGTCGGTGATGGCTGAACACTTCAAAATTGCCATTGTGGGGGCGGGACGCGTCGGGACCGCTTTGGGACGCGCGCTGGCTGCCCGGGGCCACACCATCGACGCGGTCGTCTGCAGCACCCGGGCACACGCCCGACAGGCGGTTCGCAGGCTCGGGGCAGGGCGCCCTGCGGTTCTGGACCAGATCGGTACGGACGTGGAGCTGGTATTGATCACCACGCCCGACCGGATCATCGAGAAGACCGCCGAAGAGCTCGCTTCGCTCCACAGGGGCTGGAGGGGCATCACGGTTCTGCATTGCAGCGGTTTTCTAGCCGCCACCGCTCTGAGATCCCTGCGAAGAAAGGGCGCCTGGATCGGTTCCCTGCATCCGTTGCAGACTTTTACCCGAGAGGACTCTTCCCTGGAGGGAATTTATTTCTTCCTGCAGGGGGACCCGCACACGACTGCCGTCATGCGGTCCATCGTGCGCCAGTTGGGTGGCCGCTCATGTCTACTCCCGCAGCGCCACAAGCCCCTGTACCACTGTGCCGCCTCCATGGCCTGCGGCCACCTTCTGGCATTGCTGGAGCTCGGCGCGGGACTGTTCCGGAAAATCCGCATTCCCCCCGCGGCCCTGCGGCCCCTGGTGGACCGGACGCTGGACCACTACTGGCGGGACGGATTTCGCGCGTCTTTGACCGGGCCCGTCGCCCGGGGTGACCGAAGAATCCTCCAGGGCCATCTGGAGCAGCTCCGGCGCATCCACCCCGCGTACGCCGAAGTCTACCGGCAGCTCACCCGTGTAGCCAGAGCAAAGCTCTCGCCACGAGGCTCGTCACGACGGTGAAATTCTCCGCGCCTCGAGATCCAGCGCAACGGCACCCGCTTGAATCCGATCTTTAGCCCCGGGAAGCTTTCTTGCGCTCTGCCCACCGGCGCTTCATGGCTTCGGAAATCCTCTTTCGACCTTCTCGGCTCATGCGGCGGCGCCGCCGCACCGGCCCCACCGCGCGGAGGCGAGAGCCCCGGGAAGGTGCGCCCCCAAGCTCGCGACGCAGGTTGCTAATTTCCTTCTCGATTTCAGCACGCTTTCTCTCCAGGTCTCCTAGTGCAAGCCGATAGTACTGCATCCGCTTCTCTTTACTGATGGGCATCTCAACCTCCTAGAAAAAGTACTTACGACCCGATTCTACCATTTGCTGCCATGGAAGGCTACAAAGTTGGACGCGTCTCGCATTCAATCCAAAACATAGACGACCGCCAAAGTACTTAACTTCTGAGACACGGACGTAGTTCAGATTCGCTGACCAATTACGGTATTCGTTCAACTCATGAGGCAGGCTCTCTGCGAGAAGCCAGGCTACTAGTGTGTCACGTTAAGTTACATTTGGACCGGCTCCCAGGGCAGCCAACGCCCGGACGCTCCCCGCATGTCAAAAGCACTTCACCTGGAACGAAACTTGCTTCTGAGTTGCAACAAATTGCAAAAAGAAACCCTCTTTGAAACGTGGGAGGGGGGGTGCAATGAATTCGATCCTCTGCCCGGTGTGCCGACAGCAAATCGCATGGCAGGACTATTTCGAACATCGGGAGCGAGAAACTGAAAGGCGGATCATGAGCTTTATCAAGCTCTCTCATCCCGACTGGATCCAGCCTGACGGGACCTGCCCGAGGGGAGAGGAACTCTATCATTCTCGCCGACGTCCATTCGCCAGGTAAGGCCGTAACTCTTTAATTTTCAGATCAATGCAGGATCGAACGGGAGCGACGTGGCGAAGTGAACCGCCACCTTCCAACGTTTGAATTCACCCTGCCGCTTCCAGATAACACGGGCGTAGCGGACCAGGTTCTGGGAATGAGGATTGGCAGGAACCCGGAACGGCTGGGAGAGTTTCATGATGAGTTGGCTGCCTACCCTCACATCGTGATCCAGCTCCAGGAAGGCCCCGGTCTGGCTCAAGTTAAAGGTCCGGCTCTGCTCGTTAAAAGTACTCCCGTGGGTATCCATCCCGGTGACAGCGGCTGGCAACGTGATTTCCACTCGCGTGGTATGACGGCGCTCGCTGCTCATGGCCGAAATAATTTTATCGCAAAAAGGATCACCACAAGCTGAAAAACTCGCCTGACCCAGACGTTGCCTACCCTGATGGCCAGGTAGGCTCCCAACCAAGCTCCCAACCCCATGGAAAGCCCAAGGGCGGTGCCGACGAGGTAATCGATGACCCCTTTCCAGACGAAGACGATGGCAGCCATCAAGGAGGCACTGAACCCAACCAGGTTAGCGTTGGCGATACCCTCGAGGAATGGGAGCTGGAAGAGCACCACGAAGATCAGGGTGAATAGGGTCGTACCGCCTCCCCCGAAAAAACCCCAGTAAATTCCCAGGAGGAAGGCGATCCCCATCCCGGACAGGTGGCGGTTCCTCGCGGAGGAGGGTGCTCGACGATCGCCCGCCGCGTCCTGTGAGGCGGCTCCCAGGTCGGGGCGAAGCGCCGTGATGGCCACCAGCCCCACCATCATCCCCGCCTCCAAGCGCCGGATCAGTTCCGGCGAAGCCGCCAACACCAGATGAGAACCCAGCAAAGCCCCCGCGACGGCCATCACGCTCAGAGGCAGAAAAAAACGGAACCGTACGAGGCGGTTCCGGTGATACGTGCTCAACCCGAAGATGCTGAAGAACAAGGTGGAGAAGCGGTTCGTGGCGATGGCGACCGCCGGCGACATCCCCCAAAAGATCATGAGGGGAACCGTGATGAAGGAATGGCCTCCCACAATGATCCCCAGCACGGACGCCCCGAAGCCCGCCGAACACAACAGGGCAATCTCCCAGACGCTCATGTCGCAAGATGAAGGAGAAACTCAAAAACCAAAACTAGAAAACCCGAAACCTAACGAAGAGCAGAAAGGGCAGCGAAAGCGCATCGCCCAAGTTTTAGGTTTCAAATTTCAGAGTTTCAGGTTTACGCCCCCGGTGGATGCTGCCGGAGCATGACCATTATATAGA
>JACQTF010000033.1 GCA_016210925.1 Acidobacteriota bacterium
GGCTCCTGCAACAGGATTTCCCAGATTGTCAAGAAGACGATCACGGAGCTGACGGAAATTGAGGCAGAGAGCTTCACTCCAGAGGAACTGCAGCGAGAGCTACTCGAAAGAGACCGCCGTGTCGACGAGCAGTTAGTGGGACGGATTACAGAGGTGCTGCGCGACTGCGAGTCGACGTCGTATGCGCGACCTGATTCCCTGGATGGAAACAAGGATCTGCGCAAGGTCATTCGCGACTCGAAGGACCTGATTTCCCGCCTGGTTCAGCTATGAGTTTCACGCGGCTGGAGTTCGTCTACTATATCGCTCCCTGCTTCCTGGTGGTCATCTTGATCCGGTGGAAGAGAACCAGACATTTCCTGGGTTACCCGCGGCCGCTGCGAGCTGCAACGGGCTTTTCCGAAAGCGCAAAAGGGGTTTACCTCCCCATTTATCTTCAGTGGGTGGCACTGGTCCTTCTTGCGGTCTCCGTGTTGAATCCGGTCCTTTCTTTTGCCGAGCGTGAGATCCACAGGCAGGGCCTGGATATCGTGCTGGTCAGCGATTTATCGGCCAGCATGCAGGAGGCGCTGCCAGTCGATGCAAAGGAGGCGGAGAGGTTTGCTCGCGTCAGCTCCTTCTTTGCCCCTTTGGGAACGAATCCCTCACGGATGGACGCGGTGAAGGTTGCCGTCAAGGATTTTATCCGCCAGCGGCGAAACGATCGAATTGGGCTTGTCGTTTTCTCCAGTAACTCCTACGTGGTGAGCCCGATGACCCTGGATTACGAGTCCCTGTTCCGCTATGTGGACATGATGGATCACCGCACGCTCATCGGCGAGGGCATGACCGCCATTGGAGAAGGAATTCACGCGGGAGTGCGGTTGATTGCCAGGCAGAACGAAGGCCGCAAGGGAAAAAAAGGAGATCGCCTGTTGATCGTCCTCACCGACGGTGAGAACAACTACGGCCGGAGCCCGGTGGAGGCGGTCCAATACGCGGCCGGCGAGGATTGCAAGATCTATCTGATTGGAGTGGATGTGCCGCTGGGTCCTCTCACCAGAAGCCTGATGGCGGCGCTTCAGGGAGCCGGCGGGTTGTATTACGACGTGAGGCATCAGCAGCAACTGAACCAGGCCTATTGGGAGATCGGGGCTTTGGAAAAGGGCGAATTTACCAGCAGGCAGTACGATCGAAACGTCCCGTTTTTTCATGCCCTGGTGCTGATCTCTTTTGGATGTCTCGGAACGGCTCTCGCTTTGAGGGGTTCGGCGTACTTTACGGACCTTTCTTGAAGGGAATCTGTCCATGTTCAACCTGGGTACGGTAAGATTTCAGGAAGCCGCTTTCCTGGGCTTGCTGCTGTTCCTTCCCCCCCTCATCTTTTTGTGGAGGCGAGCCCTTCTTCGGAAGAAACTGTTCCGCAGGGACCTGCTGAAATGCGATCCCGTCGGGTCTAGAGCCGGTCAACTCTCTCACCTGAGCCACATCGGAATGGAGCGGGTGAAGTTCGCCGGGTGCACCCTGGTGCTTGCGGCCCTGAGTGTGGCGCTGGCTCGCCCGCAGGTTTTACGGGAGAAGGTCTCGGAGGAACGAGCAGGCTTGGACGGGGTCCTTCTTTTGGACGTCTCCTTCTCCATGCGGGCGGAAGATATTGTGCCCTCGCGCCTGGCGAAGGCGAAGGAGGTCATCCGGAATTTTGTCGTGCAGAAGAGCCCGGACGATCGCATCGGTCTGGTGGCTTTTGCCGAAAGCAGCCTGATTCTGTCTTATCTGACCCGCGACCCCGAGAATCTGCTTTTTTACATGGATTATCTGGAACCGCAGTACGGGACGAATATCGGAAGGGCGATCACAGGCGGCCTGGTGATCTTTGAGAAGGAAGACGAGGTCAGGAGGGAGACGGGCGGAGCGCGAGGAGCACAGAACAGCAGATTGATGATCTTGATCTCCGACGGAGAGGATCACGGGGTGGAACTGGAGGATGCACTGGCGGCGGCCGTGAAGTCTAAAATGAAGATCTACACCGTCGGAGTCGGTTCGCGGAGAGCTGTGCCGATTCCTGTGGAGTCGGTGGAAAAAGGGCTCCGAAAGTACCTGACCGACCCGGAGGGAAGCCAGGTTCGCACTCAATTCAACGAACGCGCCTTGCGGGAGATCGCGCGACTCACAGGCGGCAGGTTCTACCGGTCCTTTGTGGGGCACGAGATGAGCCGCGCCTTAGACGAGATCATCCAGAAAGAAAGGGAGATCCGAGGCTTTCACGTGACAAGCCATTACGAGGACCTTTATCATGTTTTCCTGATTGGCTCGCTGGCAGTTCTTTGCGTTCTTTTGGTGGTGAGCCAGCAGTAGTCAGCCCGGGAGCGGAGCGTATGTCATCAGGATCGGCCACGGCGTCGTTGCTCAAGCTCGACGAGGCGTTCGGGCTCATTCAGCGAATTGAAGGGGAGATCAGAAACGTCATTGTGGGGCAGGACCGACTGATCGCAAGACTGCTGATCGCCCTTTTTTCCAAAATTCCTTATTCGTTCAAGAGAGGGGAAATCCAGCGAGCCGGCTGCGCTCATGTTCTGCTGGAGGGAGTTCCCGGGTTGGCTAAGACTCTGGTGATCATGGCTCTTTCCAATACGATCCGCGCCCGTTTCCAGCGCATTCAGTTCACCCCGGACCTGCTTCCGGCCGATATCGTGGGGACGCGTATCTACGATGCCGCCAGCAAGAGCTTTCGGATCGAGAAAGGACCCATCTTCGCCCACATGATTCTGGCGGATGAGATCAACAGGGCCACACCGAAAACCCAAAGCGCGCTCCTGGAGGCCATGCAGGAAAGACAGGTGACCATTGGAGAGGAGACCTATTCGCTCGAGGATCCATTCTGGGTGACGGCGACGCAGAACCCCGTTGAGCAGGAAGGGGTCTATGCGCTCCCAGAAGCTCAGGCGGACCGGTTCGCCATGAAGATCAAGGTGGAATACCCTTCCCACCAGGAGGAGCTGAACATCCTCAGGTCGAAGCTGGATGCTGCAACAGTGGAACCGATCATCCGCACCGATCAAGTGATCCAGGTTCGTGAACTGGTCAGCCGGGAAATCTATGTGGACGAAAAAATCGAGGAATACATCGTGAGGCTGGGACGTGCGACCCGAAACTCAAACGTGCAGGACCTGATCCTGTACGGCATCTCCCCGCGAGCCTATCAGCACATCCTGGCGCTCTCGCGAACGGCGGCGTTCTTTAGCGGGAGGGAGTACGTGATCCCGGCCGACGTCAAGGGGGTGGCGGTGGACGCCATGAGGCACCGTCTCGTTCGGACGCTTCGCGCGGAAGCCGAGAACATCTCGGTGGAGGAGATCATCGAGGACAAAATCTTCCGCGCGGTCTCGATTCCCTGAGCGAATGCAACTTGCCTGGATGAGGAGCCTCAAATGAATGTGCGAGTTTCAACTTTCGGGTTGTTTGTTGTTCTCCTTCGTAGTGTTCCTGCGACCGGGTCCGGGGCGGCCTTTCCGTTGGGCGAGGGTGAAAAGAGTGAACCGGTGCGGTTGAGTATGAAGGAAGTGTCGAGTCCTTGGAATAATTCAGTGAGGATTCCTGTGTATCTGAGTGTGCCGCCAGGTGTAGTCCTCCGCTCGCTCAGCTTTGCAATGGCCTGTCCGAAGAATATGCTTTCCTTCTCGGGTGCTGAGAAGGGCGTCCTTCTGCAATCAAAGGACTTCGTCGTAGAGACCCAGAAGGATGTCCAGCCTCCAGCGGCTGGCCTGCAGGTCGTTCGGCTCACTGTCACCCTCAACGAGTCTCCCGGAGAAAAGGCATCCATCCCAAATGGCCTCATCGTGTATGTGAATTTTGTCGTGCCCGACAAGGTCTCCGGGAACGTGGTCCTGGTGGAGAACAAGATCCTGGGGGCTAAAACCAGCGATGGGAGATCGTTACCCCGGGAGCGGTTGATAGCGGAAAACGGAAGGGTGAACATCCTGAGTCCGGAGATGACCCCCATTGTCGCCTGCTTTTTCTATATGCACTAGTGCCATGCAGCAGCGGGTGGCAATGGACAATCGAGGAAGATCCCATGAAAATAGCGAGCCTGATGGGGTGGCGCCGGGCCCTAGGAATTGTGTGTCTTTCCATCGTCTCAGTGGCAGCGATTGTTTGCGGACACTTGTTGCGCGAGATCGAAAATGCCAATGAGATTCTTAGCGAAAAGGACTACCAGCGCGCCGAACAGAGATATCTGAAAGCACTCGGCAGCTTTCGTAAATTCAATGGTTTGAGGATCGCCCTTCCCGGGCAGTTCGAACGGGCGTTCTTCAACTACGTGAAGGCAGTCTATTCACAGCGGCGCTATAGTGACGTTGTGGAGATCCTCCAGAACGAAGCGGCACAGTTTCCTGAACTGGCAGGCACGGGAGCCTATCACTTGTGGATGGGTAATGCGCTTTTTCGCGTCGCTGTTCTTCAGGAAGGAGAGGGGCTCGAATTGGAGTCCCTCCAGACAGTCGTTGGGGAATACGAGCTGGCAGTTGAAGCGGACCGCGATAGCTGGGATGCAAAACACAACTACGAGTTCATACGGAAGCTTGTAGCTCAAAGTACCTCTAAGGACCCTCGCGAAAAGGAAGACTTGCAATTGCTGGTGGGCGAAATTCGTCACAGCAGCGAAGAAGCTGGGGACAAGCTTCCGGAGAAGCTGCATTAAACGCTTGTTGGAGTTTCATTGCCGAGGGTCCCATCAATTTGGTGCGGCGTAGCCTTCGAGGGTAGGCTTATTTTCGAAAGCAGGCATCAGTGATGGGCCTTGTTAGAATCATCCATGTAATAGCCGCCCATGATGGCGTCATACCAGAGCTTGGCAGCGGCCGGTAATACTCCCATGGGTAAGTCGGGTTCGGGTGCTGTGTAGCCGTGCACGCCAGCCCCGAATTGGACCAGTCTGACCTTGGGCGCCGGCTTCATGGCCACATACATCGGAAGAGTGATTGTCTTGTAGCGCTGCGGGTCATGGTCCGCGCTGGCCGCGGCGACGCCGAAGATCACAGGCGGCATGGGTTTGACTCCGGGGCCTGAGAGCTCACGCGAATAACCGATGTATTGCTTCATCAGGTCCTCCGTCTGCTGCGGATTCAGCTTCAACCGCTTGGCAGTGACTTTGGCTGCTTCTTTCAGAGGCTCCACGGCGCCAAAGTGAATCATGCCTTCATTCTTGAAGCTGGGTGAAGGATTGGGCCTGTTCTCGTCTCCGAGGACTTCCTCCATGAGCATGGGCAAGCGCATCAACGCCTCTGGACCCTCCTTCATGAATGCTTCGGGCCCCGCATATCGGGCCCGGTCCCTCCAGGTGCGCACTTGCATGCAGTTGAAGGGCACGTCTCCGTAGGTTTTGCCTTCGGGGTTGCCGGATTCGCGAGCCTGCTTTCTGTAGATGTAACCGAAAGGCGAGCTGTCCATGCCGATGATGCCACGGATGTTCCGTACGCGTTGGCTGAACATGTTGGCAAAGGGCCCTCCCGTGGAGTGGCCGTGAATGTAGATGGAGTATTCCTCGGGAGGCAGATGCCTGCGCATGAGAGACTTGCCGATCTCCTCGAAGGCCACGGGCCAACCGGCTTTCCGGTAGTAGAATTCTGTTCCTTCTCTCGCGCATGCGAGAATCAGCGTGCCGTACTTGGGCCTCATGGACTTGTCCTCTACGATGTCGTACTGGTCCCTGGTGATGACAGTCTCTTTGGTATACATCGGCGTCCGGACCGATCCGTCCGGGTTGATCGCGGTCCCGGGCCATTTGTGACTGGGATCCAGCAAGTAGAGGGATCCTGGATAAGACATCGTCACGATCTTGTATCCGAACTTCGAGGCAAGGAACCGGGCCGTTTGGTCCATGGAACGATGGTCCCCACCTCCGCCATGAATCATGAACAACCCGACCTTCTTGTCGTCGGGGCCCATGGGGATTTTGGAAGGATCTTCTGGTTCATAGACCACACCTGCCCCGTCCCAATCCAGCTCCACAGCGCGTATTCGGAAAATGTCCTCCTGGGCCTTGATCGGGATATCCGGCATAGCCAGGATCTTTTGGGAAGCGGCTATGATCTCGGTACGGGATAACTTTGATGCCGGATCCCACCCCGCCACGACGACCTGCGTCGATAAAAGGCAGAGCGCCAACCCACCGATCATATAGAGGCCTGCTCTTTGCATGGATTCTTCTCCTATCCTCGATCCTCTATCCTCGATCTTCAGCTTTTCAGGTTCGCCTGGCTAGGTTTTGGGTTTCGGGTTTAAGTTAGAATCTCTGTCGAACCCAGCTAACCACGGCAGCCATGTGCTGCTCGCGCTGGTCTCCCTTTCCGGCTTTGGGACCCGAGGGGAGATACGGATGGTTGGCTCCTTCAATCCACACGAATTCTTTGTCCCTGGTCCCGGCGGCCTCGTAGGTCATCCTCTGTTCGGTGGGCCATTCGTTCATGTCAGCGGTCCCGCAGATCACCAGCGTTGGTACGGAGACGGCCCTGATGTTCTTCAGCATGTAAACGTTCGATGCCGTGGACTCCGAGCTCAGGAATGCCCGCGGCGTGATCGGTTGGGGATGGAACCCGCCCTCGTAATTTTGCAGGTCAGGGCGCGGACCGCGGTTGCTGCCCACCACCCGATCGTTCGCATCCAGTGAAAGGTCTGTGTACTTGAGGCTGGCCTCGCGGCGGTAGATGGGGATAATTCTTTCGGTGACCGCCGCTCTGTGGATCATCGTCTGCTCCCAGGGGGACCTTCGAGTGAAGAACGGATCTTTCATCAATTCTCGAGACATGTTCTGTTCGCGGACGTGTTCTCGGGCTTTGGCGACCAGCCTGTTCATCCGGGCTTCTTGTGCGGCCGTGTATTTCTGGACAAATTCAGGAGAGTACTTGCTGGGCTGGGGCGGGGTCCGAAATCCGTTCGCAGGATTGTACATGTCCAGCTCAGGGTCGACCGACAGCGGATTGGTCTCGTCCACCACCGACGGATCGATCCGATGCAGTACTGACCATCCTCTGCCCCAGTGGGCCGCCGAGATGACGAGCCCGTCGGCAGCCGGCAGGTCGTACTCGTTCAAGTTCGGGGGATCACCCGATCCCGTTTTGCTGAACCTCTGAGGGGGTTTCGTCTGCGCCTGGCTCTGATAAAAGGCGACGGTGGAACCCCCGCCGCTGTGCCCCAGGAGGACGATTCGCTTGAATCCCCGCTCCTGTTTGAGGTACTTCAGGGCAGCAGCCAGATCCAGCATCACCTCCTCGATGATTAAATGAGCGTCATCGCTGATGTGCCGGTGATGAACGCCCAGTCCGGCAATCCCCGCCTTGACGCAGTGGGGAAATCTCCAATCCAATGAGCTATCTGACTCCGGATGGATGGAGACCACTGCAATCTCTGCCGTCTTCTCCGGGAGGTGCAGGACTCCCCGGCTGGTGGTGCCATCTTGAGACTTGAACCGGACCACCTCGTGCCGGTAATCCAGCCGGGACGCGTCGTACGGAGAGGAACTTGCGGGAGGATGTGGCTGCGGTGTGCTTTGCTCCTGGAACGAAACAGGCGCGCCATGGGTAAAGGCGCGTGTTAAAAGGCTGGGACCGGCCATCACGCCACCGAGCCCCATCGACAAGACTGACCTCCGACTCAATTTCTCTTTCATAACTCCTCCTTTTGCGGAACCCGTTCTTCGACATAATACGCCTGCATCCGGTGGTTTTCGAACTCATACGAGTGGCGGTGGGGACCACCCGAGAGTCGGTCCCAACCCGGAGCCGTGCCCACGAGGCGCCACGCGACAAAGTTGCCGGATTCGCCCGTGGAATGGCTGGGGGACCACTGCTCAAAATCAAAGGCCAGGACGGCGACCGGCCGTTGACCCGGACGTTGATGGGCATTCTCACCTCCCAGCTCAGTTTGCCACTGAGACGAACGAGACTGGATATAGACCACATCTTAAGGTGAAACCGAGCGAACGTCAACCCAGCAATCGCCGAACTGGCCGAGGCTCTTGACTTCGGCGGGGCTTTGCGGTTCAATGGCAGGCGATTCCCAATCGGAGGCTGCCGCAGGGTTCGGCTTGCAGCCCGTGGGGTCCCAACTGCGCTACGAAGGGGAGCCCGGCGGCCCGCGTCGAGAAGAGGGCGGAAGTGTCGAATGAGATGCAGGAGGAGCAGATATGTTGCTTTTCAACAACCGAGGCGCCCGGTTGGGGTCGGCTGGAAGGATCACGAGCACGACCACGCCGGCGCGCCAGATCCAGTTTGCTCTTCGGTACAACTTTTAGAAACCTGAAACTTAGAAACCTGAAACTTGAAACCGCAAATTCTCTTTGTCCCGGATTTCAGGTTTCGCGCGCATGAGAGGAGGTTTATGCCCATGCAGAAGCAGATAGGTCTATGGACGATTTGGTGTTTGCTTTTGAGCTCATTAGTGCGAGCGCAAGAGGTCCCGCCCGAGGTGCTGGCCTATCCCGAAGCGATCCTCTATAACGGAAAGATCGTCACCATGGATGACAGGGCCTACAACAGATCCCCTGGAACCATAGCGCAGGCCGTTGCCATCCGGGGCGACCGAATCCTCACGGTGGGTAAAAAAGATGCCGACGTTCTGAAGCTGGCGGGCCCCAGCACGCTGCGGATCGACCTGAAGGGGAGGACTGTCGTGCCGGGTACAGTCAATGCGCACACCCACATTCACAATCACGCATTCAATTACTGGGTATCGCGGAATCCTCAAGCCATCGAAGAGGTGATGCGGTCGTTCAGGATCGACGGCCGTGACTTCCGGGAGCTGAGAAGAAAGCTGGACGTCCTCCTCAAGGAACACGTGCAGAACTCCCGGCGCGGCCAGTGGGCGTCCATCAGCCTGCCGACCGGGGGAAGCGCTGGAACCGGTATCGGAGTTCGTTTTCTTCAGGAAAGACAAATCACGATTAAGGAGTTGGATCAGCTGGCGCCCGACAATCCTGTCCTCCTGAGCGCCCACCCCGCTGGCATGATTAACTCAGCGGCAAAGAGAGCGCTGGCGGAGCTTTATGGTTCCGAGCCCGACGAAGAAGTGGTTGACGATAGTGGCTTCGGCGATGACACCGAGTTCAACCGAACGATCATCGTCGATTCCTTCTTTAGAGATAAGGTGGATCAGCTGGCCGAAATCCTCAAAGACGGAATGGAGAAGCAGGCCGCCTTGGGGACCACAGCCTTTGCATCCCATATCATGGGACTTCGCTTTCTAGATGCCATCATGAAGCTCTACCGCGGGGACCAGATGCCTATCCGCTTTGGTTACACACACTATTTCGGGTTTCAGAACAATCCGGACCCGGCCTCTTTTTATCTGCGCCTCGGCGATCTGGCCGGGCTTGGAAACGATTATTTCTGGCAATCGGCCGTGGGCCTGTCCAGCGTCGATTCCGGTCCTCCCATGATGTGCACCACGATGGAAGCGCCGGCGGAGGTCAAGAAGCGGGAATGGTGCAGAAACGCGCCCGGGACCGCGTTTTCCAAAGCGATCTACACCGCCATTGCGAACCGTGAAAGGGTGGCCATTGGACACAGCTACGGCGACAAGGCCGTCGATTACTTCATGGACCAGCTCGAGCAAGCCATGCGCGAGGAGCCCGGGTTCACGCTCGACTACATTCGCTCCCGCCGGTTTACTACCGACCACATGGGCTTTTATCCGCGCAAGGACCAGATCCCGCGCCTGAAGAATCTCGGCATCATCCTGAGCGCCCGCGCCGACTACGTCAACCGCAGCTTTCCGTGGTTGGAGGTGTACGGGATGCAGTATGCGAACCGGGTGGTGCCGGTCAAAAGCGTGCTCGACGGTGGAGTCAAAGTCGTCTTCGAGTCCGAGGTGCGGGTGGAGAGCGGATCGGGGCCCACGCTTTTTTCGTACTTCGTCCCGTTCCTCACCCGCAAGAACCGCGAGGGCCAGGTCGTGGCGCCCGACGAGGCGATCGATCGCGTGATCCTCATGAAGATGGCTACCACGTGGGGGTCGGAATACTTGATGAAAGAAAAGTTGTTCGGTTCGCTGGAGAAGGGCAAGCTGGCGGATCTGCTGGTCCTCAACAAGGATTACTTCACGGTGCCGCTGCAGGAGATCGCGGACATTTATCCCCTGATGACTGTGGTCGGGGGGAAGACCATTGTCTTGAGGGACGAGTTCGCGAAAGAGATCGGCCAGAAACCCGTCGGCCCGCAGCTGAAGTTCAGGAGTGAGGGTTCGGGACAGGAGTAGCTTCAGGGTGCGCTCTGAGGTTCCACCGGCCGTCCTGGCTCCAAAGAACCCGCTGATTCTGCACGGAGTGAGTGAGCATCCAACCGTTCGCCGTCAACACAGCCGCTTGGTCTCGGTGTTTGGAGCAGACCGCGTCGCGTCCCAATTTCTCACCGTTGCTAGCTGACCTGGTTGTTCTGGCTGGTGACTACATGGCTGTCCAGGAGGACCGGATCTCCCGGCTGCCGGTCCGAATGGCTATGGTGGGCGGTCGGATCGTTCATGAGCCATCCGCCGCGAGTCGCTGATCCAAGCCGGTGCGAACGGCGCGACAAGGTCGGTGGGAAGACCCGGATGATTTTTCGCTTCAACTGCCGGCTCCTTCGGGCTAGACTTCTCACTTCCCGGCCTGGAGCTCGAAAATTCAGGCTCATCAAGGAGGCTCGATGGTCACGAGAAAATGCGCAGTAGTCGTTTCCGTTTCTTTTCTGGCGCTCCTGGCAGGATCGCCGCCGGCCTGGTCGCACGAACTTCCGCTGGAAGTGGAGCGTTACGCGGACCTGGTGCTGTACAACGGGCAGGTGCTCACGGTGGATAGGGATACGCCTGATTTCACCGTGGTGAAGGCGGTGGCGATTCGTGATGGCAAGATTCTGGCAGTAGGGGAAAACGACAGGATCTTGAAACTGGCAGGTCCGAAGGCTAAAAGGATGGACCTGGCGGGCAAGACGGTGATTCCCGGCGTGGTGGATACCCACTCGCATCCGAACCGCTACGCTCTCGCCCATTACCAACAGGAGTTCGTCCCGGCCTACTTGAAGTTTCTCGTGGAAAATCGGATCAGGACGGGCCGGGTGCGGTGGGAGCGAGGCAAGGCCGAGGCGCTGGCGGAGCTGAAGAAGCTGGCGGACGGGGCGGCTCCGGGCGATTGGATTGTCGCCAGCTCCGGTGGCCACCCGGTCGTCATCCATCAAACCAAGAGAGCCGATCTCGACCAGGTGACTCCGAACAATCCCGCCTACATCCGCATCGGCACGGAGACCTGGGGAATGGTCAACACCAAGATGCTGGAGATTTTGACAAAAAGCTATGGCGAGGATCTTCCGGGCATCATCAAGGGATCGGACGGTGCTCCCACCGGCCTTCTGTTGGGAGTGGCGGGCACGGTCATGGGGCAAGACATCCTCCCGGAAACCCCTCCCGAACTCTTGGTGCCCGTTTTCAAGAAGGAGCTGGAGGAATGGGCCGCCATTGGCGTGACAACGCTGTCGGGGCGATTCCGAGGGAACGAGATTACAGCCTGGACCCGGCTGGATCAGAAAGGTGAGCTGCCGATTCGCATCGGTTACACCCATGAGATCGGCCGCTGGAATCCTTACTTTAAAAGGGACATCCAGCGCCTGGGAACACTGGAGGGGCACGGCACGGAGCGATTCTGGATGATCGGCCTCACGGTGGGAATTACCGACGGTCATGTCCCTGGGGGCGGCGGCTCGGCCGGAGGGGATGTCTGCTCCGACGTGGAGAGGAAGGAGATCTTCCCGGACGACTCCTTCCCTGAAAAGGGACTCTGCTTTTGGGACCAGCCCGGGGATCCCACTCGGGACACGATCCTAATTGCCAACCGGAACGGTTACCGCATTGCGGGGGTCCACACCTTTGGCGACAAAGGGCAGGAGATCATGCTGGACGCCTTTGCTCAGGCAAACAAGGAAAGGTCCATTATGGGGAGACGGTTCGCCGTGGACCATGCCATGATGGTGAGCCCGAAGGTGATCGAGAAGGCTTCGAAGCTCGGGATCATCTGGAGCTTGCAAGTGCCCATGTTCTACGGGCGCCGGACGAGCATCGTGAGCCGGGTGTTCGGTGAGGACATCGCCCATCGGTGGTCGTTGCCTGTCAAGAGCATGCTGGATGCGGGAGTTCGGCTCACGTTCGGGGCGGACACCCACGAGGACCCGGACCGGCAGCCCATGCACAACATGGAGGTGATGGTGACCCGGGTGACCCACGATGGACGGGTGTGGGGACCGAGGGAGAAGATCGATCGGAACACGGCGTTGCGGATCATGACCCGGTGGGGTGCCGAGTACGTGTTGCGGGAGAAGGAGCTGGGCTCCATCGAGGTGGGGAAGCTGGCGGACCTGGTGATCCTGGACAAGAACCCCTTGGATCCTCGCGTGCCGGATGAGGCGCTGTCTGACATCAAGGTGGTACAGACGCTGATTGGAGGGCAGGTGGCCTACGACGCCGCCACGGCCAAGCCCTTCCCTCCCAGCCCGAGGCAGGTGGAATAACCCTGCCCACGTCGGCTTGCTAGACCGCCC
>JACQTF010000032.1 GCA_016210925.1 Acidobacteriota bacterium
CGAACGTGAATTTCCAGTTGGCGGCGGCGTAGCCTTGGGGGTTGCCCACGTCAAATCCCTCTCCCTCGAGCTGATAGCCCAGCATGCCCCGTTCCCGGATGATTTGCTGGAGGATCGGGACGTCGTCCAGCTCGCCGCGCCCGTCCCGCCGCGCCCGTTCGGCATACTGGAAGAAGTGAGGGAAAAAGATATGCCGGGCGAATCCCGCCCACTCGGCGCGGCCATTCTTGAGCTGGAAGTAGCCGGGAAGCTTGTCTTGGAGACGGTGGATGCGCACCAGCCGCCCGGACTCCTCTGTCCAGCCCAACCGCCCGCAGTTGCCGAACCAGGAGTGGTTCTCGGCGTTTCGCTCGATCATTCCGCAGAGGTCCAGGCCACGATCGGCGAAGGGCAGCAGTTGCGCCAGGGCGGGCAGCGGCCCGCGGAAGACGTTGTCCGGCACCAGGAGGGCAAACGGCCCGTCATCCAGATAGGGTCTGGCGTGCAGCATGGCGTCCACCAGGCCCCGGGGTTCGGGCTGGTAGCAATAGACCAGAGGCGCATCGGGAAACTCCTCCTCCAGGTGTTTTCGCAAGGCCTGCTTGCCCGGGCCCAGGACCACGCAGAGGACCTGGATCCCACTCGCCAGCGCCTCTTCGATCACGTGCTGGATCATGGGCTTGGCTGCCACGGGAAGGAGTTCCTTTGGAATCGTCCTCGTGGCGGGCCGCATCCGGATCCCCCGCCCGGCCGCGGGAATGATGGCGGATCGAACCCCGCACCTAACGCCGTGGATAGGGGCCCTCCCTTCGTCCATATCTCTCAAGCTTTATCCAGTACTTATGCCCGCACCTATCGCGGTAGGTGCGGGGCGGCGCGGAAGATCACCGCTTTCAGGACGAAGGTGCGGTCGATCACGCCCTGAAAGCTCTGCGCGATCTGGCTGCGCTCCCCCGAGGGACGTGCCTGCCGGTCCGCCTTGAATGCGGCGCGAACTTTTTCCCGGGCCATCCGGCAGGAAACTCGAGGGTATTGTAACACCGAAGGCGTCCGGCAAACGGCATGGCCCGGGCGACGGTGACCCTCAGGATCCGACCCGTCACCCACCTCCAACGTGAAGAATGACGAGCGCAAAAGGAGTGTGCTGAGTGCGCGGAGCTGCTAGTGCCGTTCCAACTTATTCGGACAGAGCAATCATGGGCGGACCGCTGATCCTTCGGATCGAGAAATCTTGCTTGGTCCTTGTCGGACCAAGTTGGAACGGCACTAGCGGACGAAGTAGCCCTTCTTGGCACGGACACGGGCGCCCGCCTGGTGCACCGTGATCTTAATCGCCCGCCACTGCCCGTCCCGACCCGGCCGGGGCGGCTTGTATCCCAGGCTGTAAACCGTGCGAAGCTCGGCGGCGATTTTCCGGTACACGTCCTCCAGATCGTTAACGGTCTGGGCCCGGGAGAGGAGGCCGCCGGTGCGGTCCCCCAACTGCTGGAGCTGCTGGCGGGCGAGCTGGTAGTACTCCGGCCTGCCCAGTCTCCTCTTGACCACGGTCTCGTACTCCGTGTCCAGATAGATGGGGTCGATCAACACACCGGACTCGGCGGCTCGCTCCAGCACCTCCGGAAATCGATGCCGGGTCTCAAACTCCCGTCCCGTGTCCATGGAATTGTCCACGCCGTCTGTCATGATCACCATGGCCTTGCGTTGGCTATCGGACTTGTCCAGCTCATCCAGGGCGAACCAGAGGGCGTCGTAAAAAGCGGTTCCGCCTCCACTGCGGAGCTTCCGGACCATCTTCCGGACCCGTTCTTTGTCCGGGGTGAAGTGAGAGATCACCCGCACACGGTGGGTGAACCCCAGGACCGCTACCCGGTCCTCGGGCTGAATCATGGCCACGAACCGCTGGGCCGATTTTCGGATGACGTCGGTCTTTTCTTCGGTGCTGCCGCTCAGGTCCAGCAGCAGCAACAGGTGGAATGGGGCAGAGACCGGGGCAAAGTGGGTGATCTCCTGGCGCACGCCGTCCTCGTAAAGGGTGAAATCTTCCTTGCGAAGATCGGTGATCCCACGGTCCATGTCATCGCTGACGACGGCATTCAGGCTCACCAGGGATGATTCCACGCGGACGACAGGGCCGGGCAGCGACTCAGCTTCCGCCGCAGGAGTCGCCAGTTTCCCGCCGGAAGGAAGGGGCACAATCGAAATCTCGCCCCGCCGGCTTCGGAGCAGGATGGCCAGGCCCCCACGACCCACCCGCGCCTGAACGTGGTGCGGTTTCGATCCCGGTTGAAGGTCCCACCGGACGTGGGACCGGATCGCTCCTGCTCCACTTTGCACGGTCAGGTCCGCGTGGGAGTCCTCGGGCAAGCTCAGGGTCAAGGGGCCATCGGTCGTTTCCGCCACCGTGCTCAAGAAGAGCCCTTCCACGGAAAGCCTTCCGGTCTCCCCCTGGATTCGCACGTGTACAAAAGGCGGAGCCCGCACCGTCAGGGTCAGCGGCTGGGGCGCATCCCTCGCAATCTCGATCGCCAGGTCCTCCCCTGCAGTTCGCCGCAAGCGGACGAACCGCTCCCACCCGGGGACTTCCGCCGCGAGAACGGTAACCTGTACCTCGAGCTTTTCCTGGTCGCGCACCAGAACGCGGGTCGTCCCGGCGGGGTTCAGGACCCGCACCAAGGCGTCGTGCGCCACCGGCGCCCCTACCACGAAGGATCGGGACCCCGGACTCTGGAGGGAGGTCAGCACTAGGAAGAGGAAGACCGGTACCATATCGCCCGCCGTACCAATTGCCCAACTTTATTGTATGGCACCCATTGTATCTCGGAACCGAGACAAACAGCGCCCGCTCGCGCTCGGGTCGGGATTCCCCACGGCTTGCCCGCCTTCCGATGCCGGTCCTGGCCCTCCAGCAAACCATCGTCTCTTCTGTGGGGTTGAGTCGGCGCCGCCTCTCTGTTTATTATGATATTTTTGCTCATCGTACCCTAGGAGGAAGTCATGGCCTGGATACGCGTCGTGGCTGAGCACGAGGCTCGAGGCTCGCTGAAACTCCAATACGAGAAGGCGCTGAGGCGGGCTGGCAGGGTGTTCAACATCCTGAAGGTGCAAAGTCTCAATCACGTGACCCTGGATGCCTCCATGCAGCTTTACCTGGCCACCATGCGGGGGAACTCATCTTTGAGCCGTGTGGACCGGGAATTGCTCGCCACGGTGGTGTCCCAGGTCAACGAATGTTTTTACTGAATCCAGGCTCACGGAGAGGATCTCCGTGTGGTGTCGGGGGATGAAAACTTCGCCGGCCAGGTGATGCGGGACTACCGGGAGGCCGAACTGACGCCCCGTCAAAGGGCCCTCTGCGAGTTCGCCGAGAAACTGACGCGAAACCCCGCCCGAATGAGCGCCGACGAGGTGAACCGCCTCCGCGCAACCGGGCTGGAGGATCGGGAAATCCTGGATGCGGTCCAGATCATTTCTTATTTCAATTACATCAACCGCGTCGCCGGAGCGCTGGGAATCGATCCGGAGCCGGAAATGGAATCTGCCTGGAAGGAGTGGCAGGTGCGAAAAGAACGGTGAGCGCCAAGAGAGGGTTGGAGAAGGGTTGGAGCGTAGGGGTTGTAATCCCCGGTGACCTGTAGTAAATAAAGCTGTCTTCGCCAGACAATCCGGAGGAACGCTGTCTTGATTCGCCCGACCTGTGTCGCTCATGTGAATATCAACGTGACGGATCTGGAACGCTCGCTTCGGTTTTACACGGAGATCTTGGGCCTGCGGGTGGCCCTGAAGTACGAGGGCGTGGCCTGGTTGAATTTCGGCCAATACCGCGCCGGCGTGGAAGGGTTGGGTTATGGCTTTCATGATGTGGCTCTTTACCAGGTCCCCAATCCTGTCCCCGAGGGGTACCGAAAGATGGCCGGTCTCAACCATGTGGCCTTCCGACTGGCCCGGCAGGAGGATGTGGATGCGGCCGCGGAACTCCTGAAGTCGCAGGGCGTGCAGGTCCTCAAAGGGCCCCTGACCCACAAGGAAGACCGGGACCGCTACCTCTATTTCGAAGACCCGGACCACAACGTGCTGGAACTGGTGGCCTCGACGCTGCCCAACTGGCCTCAGGCCTATCTCCGACAACCAGAAACCCGAAACCCAAAACCTGAAACCTAAAACCCAGAATCAAGAGGTGTCGTTTTAGGTTTCAAGTTTCAGAGTTTTGGGCTTCTACCGAAGATGTGAAACCAAAAACCCAGACCTCCAAGCGTAGAACCCAGAATCCAAATGTGTCGTTTTAGATTTCAGGTTTCAGGTTTCAGAGTTTTGGGTTTTCTTACGGGGTAGGTGCCGGGTGGATTTGGGACTTCGCGGTAAGGTGGCCCTGGTTGCAGCCTCCAGCAAAGGACTGGGAAGGGCTGTGGCCACGGAGCTGGCGCGAGAAGGCGCCGCTCTCACGCTGTGCGCCCGCGGAGAAAAAGTCCTGCAGGCGACTGCAGCGGCGATCCGAACCGAAATCGGGGCTCCCGTCCTGGCCGTGGCGGCCGACGTCACCCGTCCCGCGGAAATTCGAAGGCTGGTGGCCGCCGCCATGGGGCAGTTCGGCCGCATCGACATCCTGGTGACGAACGCCGGAGGACCTCCCTTCGGGACCTTTCTCGACCACGACGAGCAGGCCTGGCAGAAGGCTCTGGACCTCAACCTGCTGAGCGTCGTGCACCTTTGCCGCGAGGTGGTGCCCCACATGAAGGCCCAGAAGGGAGGTAGGATCATCAACATCACTTCCTTCGCCGTCAAGCAACCCGCCCACGGGCTCATCCTCTCTTCCATGGCCAAGGCAGCGGTCATCGGATTGGCCCGGGAGATGGCCAACGAACTGGCGCCCTTCAACATCCTGGTCAATAACGTGCTGCCCGGCGTCTTCCTCACCGACCGTTATCTGGAACTGAGCCGGGCGCGGGCCGAGCGCCTGGGGATGACCCTGGAAGCGTTCATGACGAAGCGGGTCGAGGAGATTCCTCTGGGCCGGGGGGGCCGAACGGAAGAGTTTGCCCCCCTGGTCGCCTTCCTGGCGTCCGAGAAAGCAACCTACATCACCGGCGCTACCATCCAGATCGATGGAGGCCTGATTCGCACACTCTTGTGAGGCAAAGATGAGAGAAGGGCTCCGAAGTGGATTGCACGCTGAGCTGATCGTCACGACCACGTCCCAGCATGGAATCACCCATCTGGGAGAGGACGCCCCGAATGTCCTCTCGACCCCATCCATGATCGGGTTGATGGAGCGCGCAGCGATTCAGGCAATCGCTACGCAGCTGGGGGAGGAGGAAGGATCTGTGGGCGTTCGGGTCAACGTCAGTCACCTGGCAGCGACGCCCATCGGCCAGAAGGTGACCGTTCGAGCCAGGCTCGAGAGGGTCGAGGGCCGGAAGCTCTTTTTCGCCGTCGAAGCGTTCAACGAGAAGGAGAAGATCGGAGAAGGCACCCACGAGCGCGTCGTCATCCTCAAGAAGCGGTTCGCCCGCCCCGGGGCAGCAAAGTAGACGGGGTACGAGCTCTTCCAGTCTGCCAACCTTCCAGTCTTCCATGTTAGTCAGGGTGCCGGGCTGTGACCTTCTCACCGCGCATCAGGCTTCGAACCCACTCCAGCAGTTCTTCCAGCCTTACGGGCTTGTAGAGGACGCCGTCCGCCTGGCTAAAATCTTGAAACATCGTTTCCCGGTCGGGGTGGGCGTCGAGTCTCCGGGCCGTGACCAGCAACACCGGGAAAGACTTTTGCAGCCGCCGGTTGTGCTGGTCCTCTTTGACCATCCGGCAGACCCGATAGCCGTTCTCTTTGGGCAAGATCACGTCGAGGATCATCAGGTCGGGCTCGCTGACCCGCACGGCGCCCAGCGCTTCGTACCCGTTGACGGCGGTGGTCACTTCGTAGCCGTGGAGTTCGAGAAATTCCTTGAATAGTTCCCGCTGTTCTTCCTCGTCCTCCACCACCAGGATGGATTTCGTTTCCATGTCTCCTCCTACGATGGGCGATCGCCCACCTCGCTTACACCGCCGGCAGGGAGATCCGGAACGTGGTCCCTTCTCCCTCCCGACTCAAGACTTCCATCGCGCCATTATGGTTCTCAATGATTCCGTGACACACGAACAATCCAAGGCCCGTGCCCTTTCCCGGCTCCTTGGTGGTGAAAAAGGGATGAAAGATTTTTTCCAGGTCCCCCGCCGGGATCCCGCAACCCGTGTCGGTCACCGCGATGAGGATGCGATTGCCTACGACCTCTTTCCGCCTGCTCCCCGATCCGCGAAGGCCATCCAGCGCGGTGGAAAGTGTCAACGTCCCTCCCCGTGGCATGGCGTCTTTGGCGTTCAAGATGAGATTAACGAATACTTGGGTCAACTGGTCGGCATCCGCCATGACCGCTGCCAGACGAGGCTGGAATCGCCGGACCACCTGGATGTTTCTGACGCGCAGATCATTCTCCAGCAAGGCCAGGGTCTTCTCCAGCAGGTCGTTGACGTCCAACGGCTTTTTCTCCGCAGCCGTATGAGAGAAGCGGCGAAGACCATCGGTAATCTTCACGATCCTTCTGGTCTGTTCTGAGATGATGTCCAGTGCCTTCCCCAGCTCCGGCTCATGCGGAGCGCGCATCGAGAGCATCTGCACCCGCCCCGAAATGACGTTGAGCGGGTTGAGAATCTCGTGGGCCACGCCCGCCGTCAACTGCCCCAGGGAGGCCAGCTTCTCGGAGCGCATGAGCTGCTGCCGAATGGTAATCTCCTCCTGGATCATGGCGCGCTTCAGAAAGCGCAGCTGCAGCTCCCTGCTGACCACGTAGGCGCAGAACAGTAGGACCAGGGTCGCGAAACCCACCAGCAGGACCCGAACCGTGTAAACCGATTCGCCTGCCGCCGTCCGTCGCCACCAGTCGGAATTGAAATAGAGCACCACAATGTAGAGAGCAAAGAGCAACAACATTCCCAACACCAGAACCCACAAGGACCAGCCGCGCCGTTCGAGTTCCCGGAGCTTGTGATCAATGTTGTTCGGCAGGGAGATCCATCGCAGGGCTTCTTCAGCACTTTCAGCGGGGCCTTTCCCCCCGGTGTCTCCCTTCCCGTTGAAGAATCTAAGCCAGGACATGCTTTTTCAGAATTCCTTGGATGATCTCTCTGTCCATCTCATCCAGGTTCATGGGTTTCAGCAGGTAGGCAGCGACCCCCAGGGCAACCGCCTGCTCCCTCAGCTCCGACGTCGCCGAGGCGGTCATGATGATCACCTGCACGGGGAGATGCCGGGCGCGGATCTGCTGGAGCACCTCCAGTCCACTGAGGCCGGGCATCCTCATGTCCAGCAGCACGACGTCTGGAATCCGGCGCTCCATTGCCTCTAGCCCGGAAATTCCGTCCGTTGCCGTCTCGACCTCGTATCCACGCTCCGCGAGGAACTCTCGCAGCAGCTCGCAAAGCTCCTTTTCATCGTCCACGACCAGGATTCTGCACGCCCGCCACGTTTCCGAGTTCATGAGATTGTCATTCATGGCCTCGGTACTGGAGCAATTAGCTCTCCAGAACACAAAACGGCGTCCTGACCCCTCTAACTATCGCTCGATAAAAGATAAAATAAATTGCACCAAGGCAACACTTTTGGCCTCGAGTGCCTGTTTTTTAAACACTGGCTCGACAAGGCAGTCGTCGCCAGCGAAAGCAAGAACGGTCGCGGGGTTCCAAAATGCGATGGGGGCTACAAGGAACCGTCCAAATCTGCTTGACCCAGGAGGGGGTCGGCTCGTAGGATTCACCCCAACCAAATCTTCATGGGCAAGGGTTGCGGGCCTCAGCGCCCAGTGGTCCGGGGGGTAGTTTTTTGCCCATCCAAGACACATCCGGGGGAGGGAACAGACATGGGTAGAGAAAACTTCGACCGTTCCGTCGAGGGGATGGAAGCAGCGTTGTCGCGCCGTGATCTGCTGAAAGGAGCCACGGCAGGGTTTGCCGCCTCGGTCGCGGGCGCGTTCAGTCTGGGTTGCGGGAAAGGGGCGGAGACAGGCCCGAGGGGCACGGAAGCCCCTTCGGTGCCGCCTGTCTCCTTGCCGAAAGGGTTTTCTAGGGACGAGGGCGAGCGACGGTGGCGGCGAACACGGGCGCTGATGAAGGAGCAGCATTTCGACTGTCTGTTGGTTCCGGAGGCGGGGGGTGAAGGGCGTGCCGATACCGCCTATTTGACCCAAATCAGGGGCGGCGCCTGGGTGATCCTGCCGGCGGAAGGCCAGGTAACCGCCATCCTGGACGGCCAACGATCCATCGATTTTTGGAAAGAGCGCCAGAACTGGGCGACGGACATGCGTTCCATCGAAGGGGGGCACTGGTCTCCGGCTGTCATCGAGCGTCTGCGGGAATTGAGAATGGAGCGGGCTCGGATCGGGGTGGCGGGACTCTCGGGAGTCCTCCGCAACGAGGAAGGCCATGTGAACGCTACGACCCTGGATCGCATCCGACGCGCGTTTCCGAAGGCCCGCTTCGAGTCCGTCGCGGAGCTGATGATGCGCGTCAAACTGGTCCGAAGCCAGGAAGAGATCAACGTGATGCAGCAGGTGACCGCCGCAGGCGAACAAGGCATCCGGGCCATGATGCGGACCGCCCGCCCCGGGGTGATGCACCGGGACATCTGGTTCACCGTGTTTGACGCCCTGTTCCGGGCCACGTGGGAATTCCCTTCGCGGGTGGCCATCCGGGCGGGAGCGGAGGCGAATACCAGCCTGGGTTTGCCTTTGGAGGAAACGATCCAGGCGGGTCAGATCATGAACCAGGAGATCGCCGGGCAGCTCTTGGGATACATGGCCCAGGTGAATCACTCCATTTGCGTGGGGACTCCGCCACCGAAAGACTGGCTCGCCGCGGCGCATTACTGCATCGAACTGTTTCACGCCCTGGCGGACTGGATCGCTCCTGGCAAGAGGTTCAAAGACCTCTCGGATCTGTACGCAGAGAGGGTGGCCGCCCGGAGCGGGGAGCTTCCCCAGGGTGGCGTGCTGGTCCACACCTGCGGTCAGGGCGACGGCCCGCGTATGGGGCCGACCCGTTCCGAGGTGCCTGACCTGGTCATCGAGGAAGGAATGGTCTTTACCATCAAGCCCAGAGTGCCCATCCGGGGCGCTTCTCCCACAGCGCAGTTCGGAGATCCCTTGCTGGTCACCGGAAAGGGCGCCCGGCGCTTGGGCACCCGGAAGCTGGAGCCGGTCACCGTCGGCGCCCCGGCTTAGCAGCCGCCCAGGACACGGATGCCCTGGCTGATAACCCTGGACGTGCCTGGCTGAATATGCGGACTACCTAATCGCTTTGGACCGCCTGCGAGACAAGGATGACCGCGTGATTTCCTCAGCCGACCTCAGGAAACGCCTTGGCCGTTCAGATTGACCACAAGGCTTCGGTGGCGAAAGACCTCAGAAAGGTGCGTGCAAAGCGCGCGTCGCAGTTCGTCAACAAGATCGAGAAAAAGCTCCGCGAGGCTGGCCACGAGGGGGTCGCCTTGAGCGGAGAGTTCACGGGTCTGTTTCGGCCTCGGGTCGGTGACTACCGAATCATCGACGCGTGCACCGAGGATGCCTGTCTGGTGCTGAGAATTGGACATCGAAACGAAGTGTACAGAAAAAGGGCTTGAGCCGGCCCTTCGCCACCATCCAAATCTGTTCGCCTTGTGGTATAGAAGGGAGTGCAATCGCGGAAGGGGGGATGAGATGAGCAACGTCACCTCGGGCAAAGCGGCGGCAGTACGCTGGTCGAGGCCGCTGGCCCTAGTCCTGTTGTGCGTGCTGTTGACCTCCTGCACTCGCACCAAGACGCCGCCTGCCCTGGCGCCCGACTGGATCCTGCACCACGGGAAGGTCTTCACGGTGGACCGGGACTTCCGCATCGCTCAGGCGGTGGCCGTCAAAGACGACGAGTTCGTGGCGGTGGGTTCGGACGAGGAGGTGCTGGCACTGGCGGGGGACCGGACCCGTCTGATGGACCTGGAGGGCAAGGCGGTGTTACCGGGGATCATCGACTCCCACGTCCACGCCCTCAGCTACGGCCTTAACGCCAGCCGCCTCACCTTCGCCGTCACTCCGGTGATCCACACGGTGGAGAGCATGTTGCAGGTCGTCAAAACGAAAGCCCAGGCGGCACCGAAGGGGAGCTGGATCGCCGGCCGGGGGCCCTTCAGCCTGGACTTCGTACGGGAAGGCAGGCTGCCCACCCGATGGGAGCTGGACCAGGTCGCCCCCGACCACCCCGTCTATATCAACATGCAAGGACACGTGGGACTTGCCAACAGCCTGGCCTTGAAGCTGGCAGGCATCACCCGTAACACGCCCGATCCCAAGGGGGGGAAGATCGTGCGCGATCCGAAAAGCGGGGAACCCAACGGCCTCCTCCTGGAGGAGTTCGCTTGGGGACCCGTGGCCCGCCTGCTCCCGCAGTTCGGTCGCAGCGACCTGGTGGAGGCTGTTAGGACGGCCAATCGGTTATTCAACGAGGCAGGCATCACCAGCGTCGTGGACCCCGACGGAGGCGTGGAGGAGAGCCGGGACAAGATGGACGCGCTGGAGGAGGTCTGGCGCAACAAGGAAATGACCGCCCGCTGGCACGTGCTGTACCGCTTCCGTGGCACGGCGTTCGCCGACAAG
>JACQTF010000036.1 GCA_016210925.1 Acidobacteriota bacterium
CGGGACAGGGCCTCGTCCATCTGCGCCTGGAGCCCTTGCGGCAAATTCTTTTCGTCCTGAAAGTACAGAAGGCAGGCTTCCGTGGAAATGGTGAACCCAGGCGGGACCGGCAATCCGGCGTTGGTCATTTCCGCCAGGCCGGCCCCCTTGCCGCCCAACAAGCCCTTTTTGCTCCGGTCTCCCTCCGCCGTCCCTCCTCCGAAGAAATAAACGAACTTCTTACTCATGGGAGCGCCTCGCACAGCGCATCGATGGCTCCGGTGGGCCTCATCAGTCGTAGTACTCCAGGCCCAGGTGCGTGATCAACTCCTCGCCCCTCAGATGTCGCAAGGTATTCTTGAGCTTCATCAGCTGGATAAACAGGTCGTGCTCGGGGTACAGCTCCGGGGCGCACATGGGACTCTTGAAGTAAAACGATAGCCATTCCTGGATGCCCCCCATGCCCGCCCGCTGGGCCAGATCCAGGAACAGCACGAGGTCCAGCACCAGGGGTGCCGCGAGGATGCTGTCCCGGCACAGGAAGTCGATCTTCAACTGCATGGGGTAGCCCAGCCAGCCGAAGATGTCGATGTTGTCCCATCCCTCCTTGTTGTCTCCCCGAGGAGGGTAGTAGTTGATCCGGACCAAGTGGTGAAACTTGGAGTACAAGTCCGGGTACAGCTCGGGCTGGAGGATGTACTCCAGAACCGAGAGTTTGCTCTCCTCCTTGGTCTTGAACGACTCAGGATCGTCCAGGACCTCCCCGTCTCGATTTCCCAGGATGTTGGTGGAAAACCAGCCATCGAGGCCGATGAGCCGTGCTTTCAGGCCGGGAGCGATGATGGTCTTGACCAGGGTCTGGCCGGTCTTGAAGTCCTTGCCCGCGACGGGTATCCGTTTTCGGGCAGCAAACTCCGTGAAGGCCGGCACGTCCACCGTCAGATTGGGCGCGCCGTTGGCGAAGGGAACCCCCAGTCTCAAGGCAGCGTAGGCGTATACCATACTGGGGGGCACGGCCGGATCATTCTCCCGCATGGCACGCTCCAGCGATTCCAGCTTCTGGTGGACTGCGTTAGCCTTCATGTAGATTTCGGTGGAGCCGCACCATACCATCACCATCCGGCTCAGGCCGCGGGACTGGCGGAACTGCTCGATGTCCTCCATGATCTGCTCCGCCTGCTCCATCTTGTGCTTCCCGCTCTTCACGTGGGTCCCGCGCAGGCGCTTGACATACTGGGGATCGAACACGGCCTTCCAGGGACGGATGGCTTCCAGCTCGGGCCGAAGCTGATCCAGCAGACGGCCTTCCAGCACCCCGGCTTTCCGGGCGATCTCGTAGCAGTCGTCCTCGAAAATGTCCCAGCCGCCGAACACCAGGTCGTCCAGGCTGGCCAAGGGAACGAAGTCCTTGATCTTGGGCACCCGGCGCTCGGTTCGCTTTCCCAGCCGGAGGGTCCCCATCTGGGTCAGGGAGCCGATGGGCTTGGCCAGGCCCTTCCGGATCGCGATCACGCCGGCGATCAACGTGGTACTCACCGCCCCCATGCCGGGAAGCAGAACCCCCACTTTGCCCGCGGCGGGCGGAATTTCCACACCTTTCTCGATCATGAAAGCTCCTTCTCCATTCTCAACGCTGAATTCTGAGCGATCACTTCTACAACCACTACCCTTCCACCACGATTTCTGAAAGGTCGGCAATGCGCATGTACATGCCGGAGATCTTCCTCAGCAGGATCAGGCGGTTCTTTCTCAGGTCCGCCTCCGGGGCCATCACCAGGACGTCGTCGAAGAATTTGTCCACGATGCGACGCATGGAGGCGATCCTCTTGAGGGCCTCATAATAGCGCAACTGCCCGATTTCCTCATCCACCCGCGGCCGGATCTCGCTGAACAGGTCATACAAGGCGCGCTCGGTGGGCTCCTTCAGCAGTCCCGCTTGCAGCGACTCTCCCTCCCGGGCCTCGTCCTGGCCCGTCAGGATGTTCTTCACCCGCTTGAACGCCACTGAGATCGCCTCGAATTCCTCTTCCGGACGAATGGCCGCCACCGCTTCGGCCCTCTTGAGAGCATCGTAAGGATCATCCGAACCGCTGGCCAGGACGGCATTGATCACGTCGTACTGGAAGCCCCGCTCCTGCAAAAGAAACCGCAACCGCCTCTCCAGGAATCCCAGCAAGTCTGCCCGTGCCTCGGTCTCATCCCGGCTCCGGCGAACCGCCAGCAACCTCAGCGATGTTTCGGACAAAGCGGCAAGGGACAGGTTCAAGCGATGATCGAAGCAAATCTTGATGATCCCCTGCCCGAGTCGTCGCAAGCCGAACGGATCTTTGCTGCCGCTGGGAATAAGCCCGATGCCGAAGCAGCCGGCCACGGTGTCCATCTTGTCGGCGATCGACAGCAGGGCGCCCGTCACGGTCTCCGGGGACGTCCCGTCGGCGCTCAGGGGCAGGTACTGATCGTAAACGGCTTTCCAAACGCTCTCCGGGTAGCCTTCTTCCCGGGCGTACAACCCGCCCACGATTCCCTGGAGGTTGGTGAATTCCTTGACCATCGCGGTGGTCAGATCGGTCTTGGCCAGCCGGGCGGCGGTGGCGACCGCCTCGGCCAGCTCATCTTTCTTCAGAGCCGCCACCAGGTTCAGAGCCAGCTGCCGGACGCGGTCGGTCTTCTCGTAGTAGGAGCCCAACTTTTCCTGGAAAAGGACGTGTTCCAGCCGCTGCAGGCGGTCCATGAGTTTGGTTCTGCGGTCGGCTTCCCAGTAAAACTTCGCGTCCTCCAGCCGCGCCCTCAGAACGCGCTCATGTCCCTTCCGGATGGATCCGTTCCGGTCGGAGTCCAGGTTGATCACCGCCAGGAAATACGGAAGCAGATTGCCCTGGGGATCCAGGACGGAGAAATACTTTTGATTCTCCCGCATCACCGTCACCAGGACCTCCGGAGGAAGCCGGAGAAACTCCTCTGCGAATTGTCCCGACAAGACGGTAGGATATTCATTCAGGTAGGTCACTTCGGTCAGCAGATCGGCATCGCTACGGACGTGGCTCCCGGGGCCTCCCACTTCGGCTGCCCGCTCCTGCAGCTCCCGAAGGATTTTTTGCCGTCGTTCTTCAGGGATCACGAGAACGAAATTTTCCCTCAAAGCTTCCCGATACCGGGCAAAGGACTCCACTTTGATTTGCTTCGAACCCAGGAAGCGATGCCCTGCGGTGAAGCGTCCCGACTGGATGCCGGCCACCTCGAACCCAACTACTTTTTGGTCCAGGAGGGCTACGATCCAACGAATCGGCCGAGAGAAGCGAAATTTCTCCTGGGTCCAATACATGGTCTTGGGAAACGGCAGGGACGCAATCAAGCCCGGCAAGCGGGCAGCCAGGACGCGGGCAGCGGGTTGTCCCTTGAGGCGGCGTTCGAACCCGGCGTATTCTCCCTTGGCCGTGGAAACGATGAGCAGCCGGCCCACCGGGATCTTGTTTTTCTTGGCAAAGCCCTTTGCCGCTACCGTAGGCCGTCCCTGGCCGTCGTAGGCTACGGACCGGGGCGGGCCCGTGAGGGTCTCTACCAGGTCCCGCTGCATAGAGGCCAGGCCTTGCACCTGGCAGGCCAGTCGCCGCGCCGTGGCACAGGTGTTCAGGGACTCAAAATCCAACCGCTGTTCCTGCAGTTCCCGACGCAAGCCCTGCTCCAGGGCCTGCAGGGCGCCCGGGATGCTGTTGGCCGGAATTTCCTCGCAGCCGATTTCCAGAAACAATTCGGGCATGGTTAAGCGATCACCCCGCACCTACCCCGCACCGACCGTTCTTTTTGCCCTAAAACCGATCTCATTATCTTTGGTAGGTGCGGGGGCAGCGATCAGCGTGGCTCACGATCCATTCGGGGCCTGAACGCTGACTGCTGATCCCCTGCACAGCGGGTATCCCAGGGCTTGCCGGCTCTTCACATACGCGGCCGCCACCTGGCAAGCCAGGTTACGGACCCGGGCGATGATCCCAACGCGCTCGGTGACGCTGATGGCACCCCGGGCGTCCAGCAGGTTGAACGTATGGGAGCACCTCAGGCAGTAGTCATAGGCGGGAAGCGGCAGCTCCGCTTCAACCAACCGCAGGCACTCCCTCTCGTACTCATTGAAGAGGTTGAACAGCATGGAGACATCCGCCACTTCAAAGTTGTATTTGGAAAACTCGATCTCCTCCTGCCGCCGAAGCTCGCCATAGGTCAGGCGGTCGTTCCAGCGAAGCTCGTAGATGCTGTCCACGTTAGCGATGAAGGTGGCAATCCGTTCCAGCCCGTAAGTGATCTCCACCGAAACTGGCTGGAGATCCATCCCGCCCGCTTGTTGGAAGTAAGTGAATTGGGTGATTTCCAACCCGTCCAGAAGGACCTGCCAGCCGATGCCCCAGGCCCCCAGCGTGGGAGCCTCCCAGTTGTCCTCTTCGAAGCGCAGGTCGTGGACCTTCAGGTCGATTCCCAGAGACCTCAGGCTGTTCAAGTACAGCTCCTGGATGTCTTCCGGGGAGGGTTTCAAGATCACCTGGTACTGGTAATGCTTCTGCACCCGGTTGGGATTCTCGCCGTACCGCCCGTCGGTGGGACGCCGGGACGGCATCACGTAGCCGACCCGGTAAGGTTCCGGTCCCAGGACCCGCAGAAACGTCTCGGGATGCATGGTGCCTGCGCCCACCTCCAAGTCATACGGTTGCTGGATCACGCATCCTTTGCGCAACCAGAACCGTTCCAGCGCCATGATGATCTCTTGAAAATTCAGCGCTTTCATTCCTGCTCCCGAGTTCCCCACGGATGGCCCCGGAACCCCGACCTTCCGCCTCGGGCGCCACCCTGTGCGCCCCAAGCTCATCCCCTCCTGCATTTTTTCACGCCCAGCTCCCGGACTTCAACCGGGTCACTTCCACCCCGAACCGCCCGATCCGGGTCACCAGCGCCTGCTACTGCCCGCGTGCTTTCGTGGACGGATCGGGGTTCCACATCTCCTTCAGCACCCGGTACGACTTCAGTGGCTTCTCCAGGTGGAGCTGGATCAATCGTTGGTTGATTTGTTCCAGCTCCCGGAGGGGCGCGGGTTCCACCGCCTGGGACACAAAATGGGCGGGAGCATGGCCCAGGGCCAGGCGGACCAGCTCCGGCACGCCGGAACCCACGCCGATGCGCCCGGTGCGGCCGCAGCCGTCGCACTGCACGCTGCCGTCCACCGTGGAAAGATACAGCTTTCGGGCAGCCTTTCCGCAGACGCCACACTGCTCAAAATTGGGCAGAAAGCCCTCCAGCTTGAGAAGCCAAATCTCGAAATAGCGCGACAGTAGCGCCCACGAACGGCCGTTCTGCACAGGGAGGGCAAAGGCCTCCAGGACAGAATTCATCAAGCGGAAGAGGCGGTCGTCCGCCTCCCCTTCCCGGGAGAACTCCAGCAGCAGCTCGCCCAGGTACGAGAGGTGCAGCAGTCCTTCGGGAGTGGATTGCAACTGGAAGGCCGACCGGACCAGGTCGCATTGGCGGATGCGAACCAGGTCAGCTCCTTCCTTCTCATAGAAGCTCAAACGCACGCAGCTCAAGGGCTCCAGGCAGGAGCCAAAGCGGCTGGTCAATCGACGGGAGGCGCGGGCTACGCCCCGCACCTTCCCGAACTTACGGGTGAAAAACACCACGATTTCATCCCGCTCACCCAGCTTGTAGCTCCGCAGAACAATGGCCTCGGAATCTTTCAAGGGCATGACGCCTCCGGGCCCAACGGCACGGACCCACCCCCGTGTTCATTATACTTCGGGCGGGCCTTTCACCGGCAGGAAGCCGGGGAACTTCGCGTCCAGTCTCCGCACCTGGGGTGGCGCCCCCGGCAGCCTGACTCCTTTCAGTCAACAGAGGCTGCCCACCCTAAGTGCTTCGACTCGCAAATACTGTGACATATTTTGAAAATTTGATCGTGAGGTTCTTGCTCGCTCAGCACTTAGTCCTGAGTGAATAAATTCGTCATCGAATTTATGAATCGAAGGACTAAGGAGAACGGAGGGGAACGCGTGCACCCAGCACGTCCAGCGAAGCCGCCTCTCGTGTATAGGGGAAATAGACGAAGCCGGCCACCGAGTGCCCGGGAGAAACGGAAGCCTCCCGAAAGGAAATCCCCTTCAGGCGCTCCAGGAATCGCTGGTAGGAGTGGCGACTGTAATACCGGACCGAATAACGTTCCAGCATCGTTCCCGCAGCCTTCTCCGGGCTGAACGGATGGCGTTTGTGACCTGATGTCTCGTAGAGGGCAATGCTCTTCAGTTGCACCTGCACCGCTTGGGGCCTCTGGTTGGTGAACTGAACATAGATGGGCAAAATTCCGGCGCGAACCATGTCGGCGTCAAACACCTCCCACTGAGACTCCAGGGTATCGTACGGCATGGCCGACAGGAGGATCCCACCGTGCGCCACGGAAAAAGGAAAATGGTCGATCCTCGGGGACTCGGCCTTGAAAGGCACGCAGCCCGCCAAGCCTGCGATCAGGGACAGAACCAACGGGAAGCGCATGGACCTCACTGACGAATGACGATTGACCAATGACGGTTCTAAGTCAGAAGGGCACTAGCGATCTTTGAGCGGAACCTCCATCTGTCCCGACCTGGGGGGCGTGTGGCTCCGAAAGAGGGAAGCAAACCGCAACACGATACCCGAGGAAGCGTAGGCGGAGGCGATGGCCAGCAGAACGATCTCCGAGAAAAAGTAAATTCCCGCCACCAGGATGGCCAGAACGAGGACGTTCAGGTGGGACTTTCCCTTTCCGAGGTTGAGGTTCTTCAGGCTGATGTACCGCACGGTGGAAACCATCAGAAACGCCAGGCCGTACACCAGGACCAGCATGGCAAACATGCTGGTGCGAGCCTGGAGCGGTTCTTTGAAATAGTGGACAATGGCTGCCACGGTACCCGCCGCTGCCGGAATGGGCATCCCCAGGAAGTGCTTCAGGCTCTGGGCCTGGATGTTGAAGCGGGCCAGGCGCATGGCCCCACACACCAGGAAGACGAAAGCGGTGAACCAGCCGAAGGGTCCCAGATGGGAGAAGCCCCAGAAAGCCGCCAACACGGCTGGAGCCAGCCCGAACGAGAGAACGTCCGCGAGGGAATCGAACTGCAGGCCGAATGCGCTGGTCGCATTGGCCAGGCGCGCGACCCGGCCGTCCAGACCATCCAGGACGACGGCGATGCCGATGGCCTTCGCTGCATCATCGTAACGGTGCTGGACGGTGGCCACCACCGCATAAAACCCGAAGAAAATGTTCCCAACGGTGAAGACGCTGGGTAACAGGTAGATGCCGCGGCGCAGACGGCGGCGTGGCTTGAACTCCTTATCCGCTTCCTGTTCCAGAAAGTAGATCTTCTCTCGCAACTTTTTCATGGGCGCGCCGGGCCTCTGCTCACGGCTACCCCCGCCGGGGGCGATATCCTGGCGATGGCAGTCTCGCCAGCCTTGACCTTCTCTCCTAATTGTACCAAAAATTCGGCCCCGGCCGGCATCAAAACGTCCGTGCGGGATCCAAAGCGAATCATGCCGATCCGCTGGCCCCGCCTGACCGTCTCCCCCTCCCGGACCCAGAGGACGCACCGCCGGGCCAGGATTCCCGCGATCTGCTTCATCACAACGGTCGTGTCTCTTCCCTGGATCTCAATGACATTCTGCTCGTTGACCTCCGACGTCTCAGGAAGGAATGCTGCCTTGAACTGGCCCCGCTGGTGCACCACCTTCCGAATCAGCCCGTCCACAGGCGATCGGTTGACGTGCACGTCCCAGGGCGACAAAAAAATGCTGAGTTTCTTGCACCGATTCTCCGGGTAGAGAGGATTCGCTTCCTCTCCCTGCCAGATCACTTTCCCGTCTGCGGGAGCGATCATGCGATCCTCCGCTTCGTCCGTCTCCCGCTCCGGATCCCGGAAGAAAAATGCCATGAACAGGGTGAGCGCCAGGAAAACCAAGCCCAGCGCGGGAAGTTGGACGACGAAAGAGAGAGCAGTCAGCAACGCCAAAGGGATCAGGAAGCGAAGTCCGTCCTTTGCCATCACAACAAGCCGGAAGAATGGAACGCTGGAAGATGGGAAGACTGGGACGAGGGCGTTTTCCACTCTTCCATTCTTCCGGCCTTCCAGCTTTCCAATCTTTCAGCCTCCGCCAAAAAAAGAATCCAGCTCTCGGAAGAGAGCTGGATTCCCTAGGTTCCCGTCAACATCGAAACAAACAGAATTACTGAGCTCCCACCCGCTGCTGTTTCGCCCTGGAAATGAGCTGCTGCATCTGATCTTTGATGAAGAGCTTCTTTTTCTTCAACCGAATTTCTTCCACCTTTTCCTCTTCGCTCAGGTATGTTTTCGTGGTCAGCGCCTCCAGCCGGCGCTCGTACGCTTGGTGCTCCTGCACCAGCCGCTGGAATTCTTCGCTGGTGCTCATCAGATGATCCTTGATCTCTAAGTCCAGGGTTTCAGCTCCCATAGGCCCTCCTTGTTAGAAAGAATTCGCAGGGTAACTGGCATGATCGGGTAAAGTCTACTCAAACCATAGCAGAAACACTTCAAGAATTTCAACCAAATTCGCAGGCTCTCGCTGAAGAATGATCGCCTCGCTCGCCGCAAGAGCTCGCGTCGAGTCCTTTCCCTTGATTGCGGTCGGGACTGTCCAAATTATACTTGATCTTCGCCCGGGCCCGGTGCCTGGGGACGGAGGGAGCTGGCCTTGTTGCTCGAATGGGTTCAACTTCGCCCGGATCAGGTCCACATTCCGAGTTCGTGGACCAAAGTCGCCCGACGGTTCCATCAGGGGAACGCCACACTGTTGATCCTGGGTGGGCCCGATGCGGGAAAGACAACCTTGGCCCGGTATCTGATCGGCGAACTCGCCCCGGCCGGGCCGGTGGCCTTCCTGGACGGGGACATGGGACAGTCCACGCTGGGTCCCCCGGCCACCCTGGGTCTGGCGTTTGTTCCTTCTCAGAGGAGCCTTCCGAACTTCCTGAATCCCGCCCTGTACTTCATCGGCGCCACTTCGCCCATGGGGCACTTCCTTCCCACCGTGGTGGGCCACAGGAAATTGCTGGATGCGGCCAGAGCCGCCGGAGCCCGGACCGTGGTCATCGACACCACCGGCCTGGTGGCCGGTGGAGCGGCTCGCGAACTGAAGCAAAGAAAGATCGAACTGCTGCGTCCCGACGCGCTTCTCTGCCTTCAGAGGGCTGGCGAGCTGGAACACATTCTCCGACCGTACCGAGCCGCGGGCCATCCCCAGGTCGTCGAGCTGCCGGTGTCCCGGTCCGCCCGGCCCAAATCCCCAGACCAACGCCGGGAGCACAGGGAGCGGAAATTTCGCGACTACTTTCGAAAGAGCAAAGAGCATCACCTGAGCACCCAAACCCGGGCCTTATGGAACTTTCCATTCTTCGCGGGGCGTAGCCTCCTACCCTCCCGGCGCAACTCCCTTGCTTCAGGGCTGCACACCTCGCTCCTGCATGCTGAGGTCGTCGAGGGCCACGCCAACGCGGTTGCCGCCGCGGATGTTCCTTTCCCCGTTCGTGTCGCGCTGGCTCGACAGATGGGCCTGGAGTCCTTGTCGGTTTACGCTGCGGCGGATTTTCAGAACCGGCTGCTGGGGCTGGAGGACTCCCGGGGAGAGATCCTTGCACTGGCTCTTCTCCAAAAGATAGATTTTCAGCGGCAGGTCCTGAAGATCGTCGCTCCCCTTGCAAATATGGGCGACGTTCATGGCGTCCGGATGGGAGACCTGCGGGTAGATCGCGCGGGAAAACAGCTCTCGCTTTCCAGGAAGGGATGACGCGGTGTGCCTTCTCCCGGGACCGTCACTTGCCCACCGGGTTCAGTGGTATGATGCCTTCCAGAGAATGCTGACATGCTCAGGACGATCCGGGAAATTTCTGCCGGCGGGATTGTCTACAAGAGGGAAAAAGGCCAATGGCGGGTGGCCCTGACCGCCCGAAAGGGGGGCAAGGTCTGGTGCCTGCCCAAAGGGCTGGTGGAGAAAAAAGAACGTCTGGAGGAGACCGCCGTCCGCGAAGTGAGAGAGGAGACCGGGCTCGAGGCCAGCATCGCGCGGAAGCTGGGCGATTTGAAGTACTGGTACGCCCGGAAGGAAAACGGCCAGACCGTCCGGATTTTCAAAATCGTCCACTTTTATCTGATGAGATACCTGTCCGGAAGCATCCAGGATCATGATTGGGAAGTGGACGAGGTGCGCTGGTTCCCCCTCGACGAGGCCGTCGAGAAACTGGAGTACAAGAACGAGAAGGAGATCATGGAGAAGGCCAGGGCGGCGCTGGAGAACGAAGGAGGGTAGCGAAGGGCCTCCACTACACCCGGTTGCGCTTCCTGTCTCGATAGCGCTCCAGGGCCAGTTCGATGAGCCGGTCGATCAGCCGCGAAAATGGAAGGCCGGAGGCTTCCCACAGCTTGGGGAACATGCTGATGGCGGTAAACCCCGGGATGGTGTTGATCTCATTGACGTAGATATCGCCGTTGACTTTTTCCACGAAGAAGTCCACACGGGCGAAGCCCGCGCAATCCAACGCCCGGAATGCCCTGACGGCCAGCTCCCGAACCCGATCGGCGGCATCGGGGTCCAGGGGTGCAGGGATCAGAAGCCGCGATCCCTTGTCCACGTACTTGGCTTCGTAGTCGTAAAATTCCCGAGCCGGAACCACCTCCCCGGGAACGGAAGCCACAGGATCGTCATTGCCCAGCACGGAGCACTCGATCTCTCGCACCTCGAGCCCCTCTTCCACGATGATCTTGCGATCGTACAGGGCGGCCTTATCCATCGCCGCCTCCAGCTCGGTCTTCCCGTGGACCTTCGTCACACCCACTGAAGACCCAAGGTTTGCGGGCTTCACAAAGCAGGGAAACGGAAATTGCGCGACCAGCTCCCTGGCAACTTCCTCCCGGCGACCTTCCCAGTCTTTGCGCAGGATGGTGCGAAAATCCACCACCGGCAGCCCCGCGTTGCGGAAGACTTTCTTCATCAGCTCCTTGTCCATTCCTAGGGAGGAGGCAGCGACGCCGCTTCCCACGTAGGGGAGGTCCGCGAGTTCCAGCAACCCCTGGATGGTCCCGTCCTCGCCGTAGGGGCCATGAAGAACGGGAAAGATCACATCCAGGGCTTCGGCCCTGGAACCTCCGGGCCGGAAGGTGACCAGCGTCTGGGTGGCAGGCTCCCCGAGGACCTGGACGGGATTCTTGGAGCGCGGCAGCCTCAGGAGGGAGAGACAGTCCTCGGGCAACATCCTGCGCAGTTCCTGGCCAGTCGCCAGTCTCCCGGTCTTGGTGATTGCGATAGGAACGACCTCGTATCGAGACCTGTCCATGTGCCGGATCAAAGCGGCGGCGGAAAGGAGGGAAATCTCGTGCTCCCCGGACTTTCCCCCAAACATCAGGCCAACTCGGAGCTTGGGCATGGTCACTGTATTGTAGGGCTTGTCTCCTACCGATTCTGACTTGTCGGGAAGATTTGGGACAGGGCTCACAAGCGAAGCCGGTCCCGCCCACAAGCGGGAGGACGAGCCCACGGTGGCGACAGGCCAGACTGTGCAGTTCCGCTACAAGATCTTCTTGCCAAAGGCGGAAGCGATGAGCTCCGTTCCCAGGGCGGCGGTGGCGTTGACATGGTCCAGCACGGGGTTGACTTCCGCCAGCTCGAAAGACAACATTCGCCCCGAGTCCGCGATCATCTCCATGGCCAGATGTGCCTCCCGGTACGTGAGCCCTCCCCGGACGGGGGTCCCGACGCCGGGTGCCGCGTGAGGATCAATCAGGTCCATATCCATGCTCACGTGGAAACCCGCCGTCCCTTCGTTCACCACGTTGATGGCCTCGGCGACCACTGCACGGAGCCGAAACTCATCCACGTCCCGCATCGTGAAGACTCGAATGCCCGACCGGTTGATGATCTCCTTTTCGCCGGAATCCAGGACGCGCACGCCGATCAGCACGCAATGCTTGGGATCCACCTTTGGAGCAAAGCCCTGAATGTGGGTCAGTTCTTGAGCGCCAAAGCCCAGACTGGCCGCCAGGGGCATTCCATGGATGTTGCCGCTGGGGGTGGTGTCCGGTGTGTTGGCATCTCCGTGAGCATCAAACCAGATCAGGCCGATCTTCTGCCCCCGGGGCCGGTAAAAGGCGGAGACCCCCGCAATGGTCCCGATCGCCATGGAATGATCGCCGCCCAGCACCAGTGGGATGCAACCCTCTTCCAGGACTTGCTTGACAATTTCCGACAGCTCCTGGCACGTGAAGGCGACTTCCTTCTGGTACTTCGCACGGGTGTCGCCGTAGTGGCGAGTCTCGGCTTCGGGAACGTAGATGTTCCCCGCGTCCTCCACTGCATAACCCAGCTCCCTGAGCTTGCCATGAATACCAGCGATCCGAAGGGCGGAGGGACCCATGTCCACGCCTCTCCGGCCTGCACCCAGGTCCAGGGGCACTCCGATGATTTTCACCTTCCGATCGTGGTTCCCTCGGCTCACGCCGTTCCCCTCCGGTTTGAACCGTTTTGCGAGGAGTAGTCCTCGTAGGCTCGGATGATGAGCCGAACCAGCTCGTGCCGCACCACATCCCCTTCGTCGAAATAGCAAAAGCGCGGCCCGGGGATCCGCTCTAGCACTGCCCGGGCTTCTACCAGTCCCGATACCCTGCCCGGCGGTAGATCGATCTGGGTGATATCACCGGTGATCACGGCCTTGGAGCCGGGACCAATCCGGGTCAGAAACATTTTCATTTGCTCCGAGGTGGTGTTCTGGGCCTCGTCCAGAATGATAAAGGCATCGCTGAGCGTCCTGCCGCGCATAAAGGCCAGAGGCGCGATCTCGATGGTACCCCGCTCCATCAGCTTGAGCACCCGCTCTCCGTCTGCCAGGTGATACAGGGCATCGTACAAAGGCCGAAGATACGGATTGACTTTCTCCTGCATGTCCCCGGGAAGGAACCCGAGCTTCTCACCCGCCTCTACAGCAGGACGGGTCAGAATGATGCGCGTGATGGCCTTTTCGTTCAGGTAATACAGGGCCATCGCCACCGCGAGAAAAGTCTTCCCCGTGCCCCCAGGCCCTATGGCAAAAACGATGTCGTGCTGCTGGATGGACTCCAGGTAGCGACGTTGATTCTTGCTCTTCGGGATGACCGTCCGCTTGCCCGTGGAAACTTGAAGCCGGGGAAAGAAGTCCTGCAGCGACAGAGCGGCATCCTGGGCGATTTGGGTCACCGCAGACTGGAACTCATCCCGAGAAAAAACCTGCCCTTTTTCCACCAGGCCGGAAAAATCGGCCAGGATGCGCTCCAGAGTCGCCACATCACCCTTTTCACCGTCGATGACCAGGTGCGAGCCCCTGGCATGGATGCGAACATCGAATAAGCTTTCCAGCAGCTTAAGATTCTCGTCATAAGTGCCGATGAGGGCTTCGACGATCCGGTGAGGCAGAACGATTTCCTTCATGGAGCGATGCAATGGCTCCTTCGTTCGGGAGCACGGGGAAAGGATGCAACGGGGAAGAACGGAAAAAGCTGCTGCAGTCGCTGATAAATCCTCTGCATAAAAGGCGTCATTTACATTTTAGAGGTTCAGGAGGGCTGAGTCAATCGAAATGGCTAAGTGTAAGCCATTAATTTTCAGTAGGTTATCGGAGATACTCGCCGCATTTGACTTGCTCCCTCAAAGCATCTATGATGAATTTTTTGAACGACTTAAAGGAGAAAGCATGCCCACGCACAAGTCCGCGGAAAAGCGAATGCGTCAAAGTGAGAAGCGACGGCAGATCAATAAGCGAAATAAGTCCTTTTTGCGCAGCCAGTTAAAGAAAGTCCGCCAGAAGATCGCCGCTGGGGATGTCGAAGGCGCACGTCAGATGCTGCCCGAAGTCCATTCGGTCATCGACCGTTCCGTCGCCAAGGGCGTCCTGCACCGAAATGCCGCCGCCCGTCACAAGTCCCGCCTGACACAGCACCTGCAATCGCAAGCCTAGCGAAGCATGCGGGGGTGGTACGGGTCGATAGGGACCTAGAGGCGCTTCTGACAACGGGCGTGCTGCAAGCGCTGCGTCCTCACGGAGACGAGTCAGATTTGGAACTGCCGAAGCGCAAAGCGTCCCCCATATATACCCAAAAGATGCGTGCTCAGATCTATCAGTCCCTCAGACGAGAGTGGGGCGATGTCCGCACCACAACCGGTTACGGAGACTGGCACGGATCAAGACCCTGGAATGATCTCGGAGACGAAATGATTGTCTTGCTTAAAAACTTCGACGGTGACGAGGCATTCAGTACTGCCGAGCGCGTAAGGAAAGGCATCGAAGCAAATGACTTTAGTGTGATCGGCAAAGGGATGATAATGACAACCATAGGCGTATCTACCTATCCCGAACCGTGCTCGAAGTGGGAGGAGCTTGCGATCACTGCTGACCAAACTGCGATGAAAGCGAAGAAACTCGGGAAAAACCGGGTCCTACGCCACACACTCCTTAGTGCTTCGATTCGCAATTACGGTTACGTATTTCTGCGACTAGATTCAATGCAAGATGCTCCCTCAGCACTAAGTCCTGAGGGAATAAATTCGTCATCGAATTTATGAATCGAAGGACTTAGCAACAGCAACTTCAGCACTTACTGATTCAGCTTGAAAAGCAGCATCTCCAGGTGCAACTGGGGATGGACCCAGGTGGTCTTAAACTGCAAGTCGGCCCCGGCGATCTGGCTGATGCACTGGATGATCTTTTCCCGGTCGTAGCGCCTGGCCTGCGCCACGAGCTTGTCCAGGAGAAACGAGGGGTAGATTTTCGCCCGGGACCCCTGCTCCTTGACCAAAAGCATCTGGCGGAAGTGGCGGGCCAGCATCGACAGGATCCCGATGTGATTTTCCCCGTCCTCCAGCATGCGGTTCAGAATCTGCAGCGCAAGGTCCAGGTTCCGACTTCCCACAGCATCCACCAAGTCAAAGATGTGCCGCTGGCGGTACCGGCCTACCAACTCCTCCACTCCCTCGACGGTGATCTTTCGCGAATCGTTGGCGTTCAGCATGAGCTTGGACAGCTCGTTCTCGATGGCAGGGCGGTCGGTGCCCACGAAGCTCACCAGGCGCTCCGCAGCCCCGGGTTCCATCCGGAACCCGGCTCTCTCGGCCCGGCTCAGGATCTCCCGGGGGAGGTCGCGCTCTTGGACTCTGTCTTCCTCGACGACCACGGCTGTGCGGCCAAAGAGCTTGAACAGGGAGGACCGCTGGTCCATATCTCCGGACTCGAAGATCAGCAGCGTCCTGGGAGCGGGGTCCGCAAGATAGGACTCCAGCGAGGCCTGATCCGCCTCCCGAAGCTTGGCCACGTCCTGAACCACCAGGAGCCGGTAAGGCGACATCATCGGGAG
>JACQTF010000037.1 GCA_016210925.1 Acidobacteriota bacterium
ATCTTTCTCGGATCCGGTTGGAACGGCACTAGCTCGCTACCTTGATCCGGTTGCGGGAGATTTCCTTCGCCAGATACATGGCCGCGTCCGCCTTCTGGATCAGACCTTCGGCGGAGAGTGAATGTTTCGGGCACGATGCCACGCCCAGGCTGATGGTGAGCTTGAAGCTGTTCTCCTGACCCACCGCGAACTGATGGTTTTCGATCTTCTTCCGAAGGCGCTCCGCCATGACTACGGAGCCGTTCAGGGACGTCTCCGGAAGGATGATCACGTATTCGTCCCCGCCGTACCGGATGACCACGTCCGTCTCGCGCACCGTGCGCTTGAAGATGTGACCCACTTCGGCCAGGGTGGCACTTCCCACCAGGTGCCCGAAGGTGTCATTGACCGTCTTGAACCGGTCGATGTCGATGAACAACAACGACACGTCCTTCTTGTACCGGAGGCACCGCTTGATCTCGATGGACAAGAACTGTTTCAGGTAGCGGTAGTTGTACAACCCCGTCAGATCATCGGTCAAGCTGAGCTGTTCCGTTTTCTCGAACCGCACGGCGTTCTCGATGGCTGCAGTGACGGGACGGATCATCAGCTCCATCAGCTTCTGATCTTCCTCGGTGAAACCGTTGCCCTGGTCTTTGTTCAAGACCTCGATCACCCCTACGCGCTTCTCCTTCTCCGTGAGGGGAAAGCACAGGATGGAGTGGATCGTGAGCTTTTTTCGGTTCAGGGGCAGCTTCAAGGTCTGATCGAACTCGTTGTTGGTATACGGGAGGCCCGACGTGAAGACTTCATTGACGATCGTGCGATTGAACTCGAAGTCCATGAGCTCCACATGCTCTTTCAGACGCCCGACGGAGGAGCTCAGTTCCAGCCGGTCGTAAGCGTCATTGTACAGGTACACCAGACAGAGTTCCGATTTGGTTTCCGAGGCCACTCGGGCGATGATGCTCTCGATCACAGCGCGGTACCCCACGTTGTTGCCGAGGGCCTCCACCGCATCCACGAAGGATTCAAACCACGTGGAGACTTGATGGAGTCGTTCCTTGTAGTATCGAAGTTCCTCGTCGATGCCTGGGAACGTAGTTTTCTTTACCCGGAGCATGTTCTACTCGATGATCACCCGCCGGATGAGCCTCTTGGTGGTTCCGCTCAGGTCGCGCGCAATGAAGCTCAGCTCCACCGGTCCCTTCTGGTCGATGGGAGTCGTGAAGTGGGTGAAGGAGCCGTCTCCCTTTACCTCCACGATCTCCTCGTTGACGGTCAGCGAGATCCCGGGCTCGGTCTTTCCAACAATTTCTACAATATTACCAAATGGTTGCAATTTGTCGATATGGATTCTGATCTCGTGGGGCCGGGCCACTGTTTTGGGAGAAGCGAGGATGAACCGGTACACCTGGCTGGGGCGGCCCTGGATTCCCAGCTCGTCGAAGGCAGTCACCTGCCAGAAGTAAATCCCATAGTTCAAATCCTTAACCACCATCGAGCTCTTGGAAGTCCGCTCGCTCAGCCTGGTGGGATACAGGTTCGAGGTGGCGGCCAACCGGACCAGGTACTCCCGACCGTTGTCCAGGGGCTTCCAGGTCAAGAGCACCGCCACCCCCCTGGGGTTGGTGGTGGTGAAGGATTCCATGTTCCTGGGGCTGACCAAGCTGGGCGGACTCAGCAGGGTCCGCGTCTGGCCGAACTTGCGGTTGGCATCCACCGCGATGTTCTCCATGCTCTTCAGGCGAACAGCGCCGCCCGCCCGGCTGTTCACCTGAGCGCCCCCCTTGAAGACAGTGAACTCGGAGCTCTTGATCTTCTTGTCATGCCTGGCTTCCGCTTCCGTCAGAGGATCGAATTCGGCCTGGGCATTCGGCGTCTCCAAGCGGGAGGTGGACTGGGGCACATTCCGTTGCGAGGTGGCCAGGTCCACCGTCCCGGAGGTCAGCTCCATGGCCATGCTTCGCCTCTGCGTGATCGTGTCTTCCGAGCTCTGGGAGATGCTGGCGATGCTGTCCGGCTTGATGATGACGGTGTCTCCGTTAAAGAACACGATGGTGGCGGAAGAGTTGGATCCCGTCTCCACCATGTCGCCGGGAAACATCTCCTTCACTTCCCGGGCGGGAAGCCAGGCCACGGCGTTGACCCGTTTGACGCGCACGTCCCCCTCGATCTGAGCAAACCGGCACGGGCGATGCTCGACTGCTTCCTCTTTGTGCAGGGACTCTTGGGCAATTTGAGCCAACCGGGACGCGTAGCGGGCGTACAGGTAAATGCCTGTGCCCGTCCCAGCGATGACTAGAACCGTCAAGAACCAGAACTTGAGGGTTTTGTACGGGACCGACGACCACTCGAAATAATCTTGAAACTTCTGGTCTTTTTTGGGGGCCATAGGACCCGAAACCTAACCGCAATCAGATCACATCCAGGGAAGCAAATTGGACGCCAGTCTAGCACAGAGAGCCCGGAAGTTCAACCGGTTTCTGGCCTTTGGACGCCTGTGCTATAATCAGTGTTTTTCGGGAGGACCCTCCATGTTGGTCTTCATGCGGCGCCGCAAGCGCTTGAAACTTGTCCTCTGGCTCGTCATTATTGCCTTGGCCGCAAGCATGGTGTTGTTCTTTGTCAATGTGCCGGGCCCAGGGGACCTCGGGATCACCACCGTGGCCATGGTGGACGGTAACCCTATTTCTATCAAAGAGTTTCGACAGGCCTACTTCAACCTGCACGATCTTTACCGCCGCTCGTACAATGTGGATCCCTCGGTCCTGAAGGCTTTCCAACTGGACAAGATGGCCTTGGAGCAACTGCTCCAACAGCAGGTCATGGTACTGGAGGCCTACCGCATGGGAATCACCGCCACCCCGCAGGAGGTCGCTCAGCGAGTCACCTCCTTGCCGGAGTTCCAGGAGCAGGGCAAGTTCATCGGAGTGAACCGTTACCAGGAATTGTTGCTTTCCTACAACAGCTCACCCGCCGAGTTTGAGGAAGACATTCGCCGTGCCATTATTCTGGAGAAGTTTCGGCGGGTGCTCACCGACAGCGTTGCCATCTCAGACCGTGAGCTGAGGGAGGAGTTCCGCAACCAGAACGAGAAAGTCTCCATCGAGTACGTGACCCTGCCCATCACCAGCTTTTATTCCCAGGTGCAAGTGAGCGAGGCGGAGATCGGGCAGCATTACGAGAAGAACAAGGAGAGCTACAAGCTGCCTGAGCAGCGAAAAGCCCAGTACCTGTACTTCAGCCCGTCGCGATACAGGGACCAGGTGCAGGTCAGCGAGCAGGAGATGCGGGACTACGACGCTCGGAATCCGGAGCCGGAGCGGGTCAGGGCCAGCCACATCCTGTTCAAAGTGGAAGACCCGCCCAAGGAAGCGGAGGTCCGGAAGAAAGCCGAGTCGGTGCTGGAGCAGGTCCGGAAGGGTGGCGACTTCGCCGAGCTGGCGAAGAAGCATTCGGAGGATACCAGCGCCTCCCAGGGCGGCGATCTTGGATTCTTCACCCGGGGGCAGATGGTGAAAGAGTTCGAGGACAAGGCTTTCTCCCTCCAGCCGGGACAGACCAGCGATCTGGTGCGGTCCACCTATGGGTTCCACATCATCCGGGTCACGGAAAGGGTGAGCCCCACCTACGAGTCCCGCAAGCCGGTCATCCAGAGCATACTGGTCAACGAGAAATCCAACCAGATTTCCAGGCAGCGTGCCGAGCAGGCTCGCGAGGATCTGCGCAAGAACGCCGACTGGAATGGGATCGCTGCCCGTTACCAGGCGGAGATTCGGGAGACGCCCCTTTTCGGCAAGGGGGACGTGGTGCCCCTCATCGGGCAAAACAAGGGATTCGAGAACGAGATGTTCACGCTGGCCAAGGGGGGGCTTGGGTCGGCCTACGAGACCCCCGTCGGCTGGGTCATCGCGCGGTTGACGGAGATCCACGCGCCCGGTATTCCGCCGCTGTCGGAGGTGCGAACCCGGGTGGAGGGGGAGGTGCGCAAGCAGAAGGCGGATGCCCTGGCCCAGGAGCGAGCCAATCAGGTGGCCGGGGAGCTGAAGTCCGCCGACGCGGCAGCTGTGGCCACGAAGCGCGGTTTGAGCGCCCAGACCAGCGGCGAGTTCACTCGGCTGGAAACCCTTCCCAAACTGGCCGAGTCCAGCCAGATCGTGGCCCGGGCTTTCAACTTGAAGGCGGCCGAGGTGGGAGGGCCTGTGCGCGCCGGGGACGAGTACGTGGCCTTCAAAGTCAAGTCCCGAACCGAGCCCGACTGGGCGAAGTTCGACCAGCAGCGGGAGTCCTTGCAGTCCCAACTGGCCGCAAAAAAACAGAACAGGCTGCTGGAGTCTTACCTGAAAGGCCTGATGGACAAGCTGCGCAAGGAAAACAAAATCGTCGTCAACTCGGAGGCGATCGGCACCATCGTGGCCTCCTCGTAACGCCAATTTCGCCACTTCTGCACGAGGAACAGATCGAGCGTGGGGCTGTAGCTCAGTTGGAAGAGTACCTGAATGGCATTCAGGGGGTCAGGGGTTCGAATCCCCTCAGCTCCACCATCTTCCCCCACTTCCTCCGGTGGCGGTCGTATCCCCCTCAATCGCTTCCAAAGGGCCAAGGACCCTGCTGCGGCCCAGTGGGGTCTTTTATTATCGCGTACAGGTGCCGAGCGATCTTTTGTTCTCGTCTTCGCCCGATGGCATCTCCGAAGAGGATTTTCACCCGAGTACCTCAGCGATCCGAGTCGCTTGCTCTGATGATGCTTCCCGTGCCTCGGGAGTTCCTCGTTAGGAAGGGCTTGACAAGTTTCCTCGGGTTGTCTACATTGTAGACATAAGGAAGAGCCATGGCAAAGATGGGTTCCAAGAAGATCAGGAGAGTGGCAGCCCAACCCATCCCGGTTCGGTTCGGAGCGGATGAAATGCGCTTCTTTCGCATCATCGTGGCGCGCGCTCGCTCACAGAGCCGCTCGCTGTCCGGCCAGCTCAAGCATTACGCGAGGCTGGGGCTGATTGCCGAGGACAACCCCGATCTGCCGCTGTCGATGATCGAGGGCATCCTGGAGGCCCGGGAGGAGTTGAGGACGGGTCTTGGGAAGCCCTACCAGTGGGGCGTGCTCGAAGATCGTGCCTGAGCGAAAGAGTGCGGACCGTCCTCCCCCAACCGTCGTCCAGGCCCCCCGCTTCGCCAAATCTAAACGGCGATTGCCCCCGGCGGTCCAGCTTGCCGTTGACGAAGCCGTCAGGGTAATCATGGAGGCCCCCCTCTCTGGTCAGCCCAAGACGGGCGCCCTCAAGGGAGTCCGTGTGGTGAAATTCAAGGTTGGCCCGGGACAACTTCTTCTCGCATATCAGTTCGACTCAAAGCGTAACGTCATCGAGGTCCTTGATGTGGGACCGCATGAAAACTTCTACCGTGACCTGCAACGTTACCTGAACACGAGAGGAGTCGGTTGACGAAGTGCTTCGCACCGCTAGGAACGGGCGGTAATGTCACGGATGGTGGCGCCTTCCAGGGGAAACTCCCCGGCGAATTCTTCCCGGGAAATCTGGAAGGTGGACCGTTTCGCCAGTTCCTGGCTGGCTTCGATGGCTAACTGGATGCGGCGGAAGCAGAAGTCCAGGATCCTCTTTTTCTCTGCATGAAAGACTTCCAGCGAACTCCGGGGCAGGCGGAAGAGGAGCATGAAGGAGGGGGTGTCGTCTGGGACCACGAAGAAGCTGCAGGCGATGGACTCCTGGCTGCGGTCCTCTCTCCAGGTGTTAAACGTCACCCGGTAGCTCCGTCGCCCAGCGGTGAACCTGCGTTCCATGGCCCGTCATGATGGTGAAGGGTCGGCGGAGTGTCAAACCAGCGGCCGACGGAGGGCCGGGCCCTCTCGTGAAGTTGGGCGGGGTTGTGAGTCCCCGTTCGCTGCCGGCTTTCTGGTAAGATGAAATTCTGGAGGTGCATGGGGGCTGGTGTTCCCCCCGGACTTCAAATCCGGTGGGGCGTCGCGGAAGCGGCGTCCGGTGGGTTCGATTCCCACACACCTCCGCCATCCCTTTTTTTGGGTGTCTGGATTCCTGAAGGAACCATGGCGGAACTGTGGGTCGGAACATCGGGCTTTGCGTACAAGGGATGGGTGGGCCATTTCTACCCTCCCGGCACCTCTTCCGCAGACATGCTGAATTACTATGCCGGACACTTTCCCACCGTGGAGATCAATTCGACGTTTTACCAGTTCCCCAGGGCCAAAAACCTGTCCGAGTGGAACAGGCGCGTGCCCAAGAGGTTCCAGTTTTCTTTCAAGGCTCACCAGAAGATCACCCACATGAAACGCCTGAAGGGATGCGACGAGGAGGTGCGGATCCTGTTCGACAACCTGAGCGTGCTCGGGGAGCATGTGGGCGTGGTGCTCTTTCAGCTTCCGCCCAACGCGGTGTGGCATCCGGAAGTGTTCGGGAGCTTCCTGCAGACGCTGCCGCCTGGCAAGCGCATCGCCTTCGAGTTCCGGCACAAGTCCTGGATGGCTGCTCCCGTCTATGAGCTGCTCACCAGGCACGGCTACGGGTGGTGCATCGCCGAGACGGACGGGGCACCCCCGGTGGTGGAATACACCTCGGGCTTTGCCTATTTGAGGCTCCGGAAGACCGTGTACAAGGCTGCGGAGCTGAAGCAGTGGGCGCGGCTCGTCGCCGAACAGTTGGGTGCCGGACGCTCCGTGTACGCATACTTGAAGCACGAGGAGAAGGGCGAAGCAGCGAAGTACGCACAGTCTTTACTGTCGTACGTCGCATCATAGTTCGGCCTCCAAAGCGCGGCGCTTGACCAAAGGTCATTGCGCCCCCTTCAGCCGACGTGAGCCATCTGCTTCAGCAGTTCAATGCGCTTCTGGATGGGCGGGTGGGTGCTGAACACTTCCGCGACGAATCCCTCCCTGGAGTCCAGGGCTCTCTCCAACGGATCATGGATGAACAGGTGGGCGGTGCCACGGGTGGCCCGTGCGGTGGGGGCCCGGTGTCCGGCGATCTTTTCCAGGGCGTGGGCCAGCGCCAGCGGGTTGCGGGTGAGCTCGGCCCCTGTGGCATCCGCCAGGTATTCCCGCCGGCGGGAAACGGCCATGGCCATCAGTTGGGAAATCAGAGGGGCCAGGATCATGAGGAACAGGACCAGGATGGCCAGGACGGCCGTACCGGCTCCCTTGTCATTCCCCCGATCGGAGCGCGATCGCCTGCCGCCTCCGTGCCACAAGGAGCGCCGGGCCCAGTCGCTCAGCAACACGATGGAGCCCAGCAGGACGCTCACCACCATCATGGTGCGGATGTCATAGTTCTTGACGTGGCTCAACTCGTGGGCGATGACCCCCTGGAGTTCGTCGCGGTTCAGCCCGTCCAGCAGGCCCTGGGTGACGCAGACGGAGGCGTGCTGGGGATCCCGTCCGGTGGCGAAGGCGTTCGCGTCCGAATCGGCCATGACGTACAGCCGGGGCATGGGTAATCCGGAGGCGATGCACATCTCTGCCACCACGTTGTTCAATTCCCGGTGATCCAGGTTGTGCTCCGGATCCACGGGCCGGGCCCCCACGGAACGCAGGATCGACTTGTCGCCGGCGTAAAAGGCGTGCAAGCTCTGGATGCTGGCCAGGGACACCGCCAGCAGGGTGGCGATGGGAAACCGTCCCCGGTCGGGATCGAAGGTGCCCAGATAAAATCGGTCCAGCCAGAAGCCCAGCAGCCCCAGCAACAGCAGGAGGGATGCCATCAGGAGCCACGTCGCCCGCCGGTTGCGGGCCTGAAGCTGGTAGAAGTCCACCATGGGGAGATGCGGGGCGCGGTTCTTTTTTCAGGGCCCGCCCTCCGGTCCCAAGGGCTCACGCCCTTGGGGAAGGCGCGGCCACTCGATTGCTGAATCACTGGCCGGCGTTACTGGACGGACAGGTCCACCTTGGGCACTTCCCGGGCGGGCGCTTCGATCTCGAAATAGTCGGCCCGCTGGAAACCAAACAGGGACGCGATGAGATTGGAGGGCAACACTTCCTGCTTCGTGTTGAACCGCATCACCAGGTCGTTGTAGAACTGCCGGGCGAACCCGATGCGGTTCTCGGTGCTGGTGAGCTCCTCCTGGAGCTTCAAGGCGTTCTCGTTGGACTTCAACTCCGGATAGTTTTCCATGAGGGCGAAGAGGCGCCCCAGGGTCTGGGTGAGCTGGTTTTCCGATTCCGCCGTCTCCCGAACGCCGGCAGCGCGGACGGCTTTCGCGCGAGCTTCCATCACCTTCTGAAGCGTCTCCTGCTCGAACTTCATGTAGCCCTTCACGGTCTCGACGAGGTTCGGGATCAAGTCGTGCCGCCGCTTGAGCTGGACGTCGATCTGCTTCCATGCGTTCTGAACCTGATTTCTCAGTTGGACCAGGCTGTTGTAGCCCAGGATGAACCACAACAGGAGGGCGGCCACCGCCAGCATCAGAATCAGTTCCATGGGGATCCTCCAGGAGATCTTTTTCTTCGGTCGTCTTGGGCCTGACGCGAACGTATTGTAGCATGGGATGGATGTCGAACCTCGGTTACGCTGTCGTCAATTTCTTTTATCTGCTGGGCCTGGCCGTGTGGGTGGGAGGGATGCTGTTCGTGGCGGTCAACGCCGCGCCCCTGGTCTTCCGGCTGGCTCCCAGTCGGGCTCAGGCAGGGGCGATCGCAGGGGCCATGTTGCGCCGCTTTGACGGAATGATCCTGGCGTCCCTGAGCGCTGTCTGGATCGCTTCGGCTCTCAAGGTGCGCTACTGGGAGGGGTCTGGGAGCGGGTGGATGATGGCGCGTTATAGCCTCTTGCTGGTCATGACGGCGCTGGCACTCTGCTCGATCTTCGCAGTCTCCCCCCGTGTGCGAAAGCTCAGGGAAGAGGTGGGCTCCATGGAGGAACTACCCCAGGACGATCCGCGTCGCCGGCGTTTCGAGTCCCTGCACAAGACCTCCGTGCGGCTGATGGGCGCGAACCTGGTCCTGGGATTGATCGTCCTGTTTCTGTCGTGAGGAGAGGCGGGCCCCTGAAGCTCCAGCGTTGCTTTCGCGAAGTCGGGACAGTCCCAAGCCTTGGCGGGCGGGCGGTCAGCTGCTGACGCTCTGGCTTTCTTTGCAGCTCACGCAGACGCGCGTCCAGGGGACCGCAGCCAGTCGCGCGGCAGGAAGCTCCTCGCCGCACTCGGTGCAGATCCCAAAATTTCCTCGGTCGATGCGCAGGATGGCCTCGTCCACGGCTCTCAGGAGCTTGGCATCGTTTTGCTTGCGGTGAATGTTGACGTAAACAGCCACGTCCTCGCTGGACTGGTCGCCGAAGTCCCCTTTGCGGGCGCTATCCATGTCCTCTTCCCGGAAAGCCTTCCGGGTTCCGGCGGTCAGGATCTCCTCCCGCTTTCCCATCAACGCTTCTTTGTACTTTCTCAGCTCCGCCTTACGCATAGTACACTCCGGACTTTGAAATGAAGGGCCCATCTTACCCAAATTGACTGGTCAAGTAAAGCAAAGAAGTGCGCCTTCTGGTACAATCAACCGAAGGAGGAGATATGTTGGGCAGGTTTCCGTTCGATCTGACCAAGTTGCCTGAGTATCTCAAGCTGGCCGAGCGACTGGAGGAGGAAGGCGAGCTGGAAAAAGCCAAACATATCTACGAAGCTTACCTGGAAGAGGCAATCCGCCTCCGCCACGAAGCCCACGAGCGCATGGCCCGCAAATATTTGACCGACTTTCGCCACCGGGCGAGCGCGCCCGAGATCTGACCCGCACCACCGTTGCCGACAGGAGACCGTCCATGTGGAAATCTGGTTTGCTCGTGCTGCTGATCCTGGGCCTGGGGGCGCCGGTTGCCCGGGGACAGGTCACGAAGGATTTCACCCTCTACGCGGGATTCGGCTGGTTTAAGACCCTGAAGACTGGATCGGCGAACTTTGAGCTGAAGGATGTGGCGGTGGTGGGAGGTAAAGGCGGGGTGCGCTTCAAAAAGTACTTCGGCGTGGAGGGCAACGTGGGCTACCTGCCGCACATGGAACTCCAGGGAACCGACCCCAAGAACCGTGGCATCCTCTACGAGGCCAATTTCGTGGGGTATTTTCCCGTCGGCGAACCGGTGGAAAAGGTCCTCGTTCCTTTTGCCTTGGTCGGGGGTGGCGGGCTCAAGGGCTTCGGCGGGACGCCGGCCTCGTCGGCAGTGGACGTGGATGAAAATTTTTCCACCTTCCACTTCGGCTTCGGTTTCAAGCTGGATCGAGTCGCCGGCCCCCTGGGTTTTCGTTTCGAGTACCGGCGCCGCACCCTGTTCGACATCGCCAACGAGAAGGTGGGATTGAATGAGTTCACCGGGGGCTTTCTGTTCACCTGGAATGACTAGTGCCGTTTCAACTTTTTCCTACTGGCCGAGCTGGACCTGCGCGTGCCAGAGATCCGAAACAAGCAGAGACACGATCAGGGCGAATTCGTTGGAACGGCACTTGCCCGCTCGAGGCGTCTCTGCTCCAGGTACCGTTTCCGCAGCAGGAGGAGGAACCGTTGGTATGCCTCACCCCGGTAGTCGGGGTAGGTCCAGGGAAAATGCTGGAAAGACCCTTTCCGAAATCTCAGGGTGACTTCGGCGTAGATGCCGTCCTTCAGATAGACGCGGTGGTAGAAATTTTTGGTGGAAGCCAGGACCACCTTGGAGGGTTCCACGTAGCCCGGATCCAGGTTTACAGGGCGCCCGCCCGAGGTGCCCCGCGCCCAATCCTCCTCCAACCAATTCGTCAGCGTTTTCGCCCTGGCCAGGTCTCCCGGGGGGAAAAGACGTTGGAAGCCCAGAAACTGCCGTTTCAGGCCGCTTCCCATTTCCGTCTCGTAGTAGCGGGTTTGGTCAAAGGCCAGGACCTCGCTGGCCAGATCCACCGGGCCGAACAGCACCTCCAGCTCCTCCCGGGTTCGCGGAAGGAGCTCCGGCTGACCGGTCAGGATCGCCACGAAGAGTTTGACGGTTTCCGGTTCGGGTGAGAGGATTCCCATGAAGGATCTGCCCAGGCCGCGAGGGTCCTACCCCTGCCCGTCGCTTGGGGTGGAGCACTCGCGCAGATGGATTTTTTCTTGGGCTGCTCCATGCGCTTGTGATGAGATGAGCGTATGAACGCCCGACAACGCCAGCGCGTTTTAAACATCTTGCAGTACCACTACCTGGAAGAACTACGCTTGGCCGCGCAGTTCATGAAGCACGCTGAGAAAGCCCTCTACCCGCAGTACCGGCAGAGGTTGGAAAAGCTGTCGGGAGAGGACCGGCGCCATGCCGAGCTTCTGAGGGAGCGAATCCTTGGCCTGGGTGGCCAGCTGCCCCCGCCACCCCAGAGTGTCGAGGAAGCTGGGACCCAATGGGAGCTGGTGGTCAAAGACCTTCAGGCGGAAAAGGATTTGCGGCAAAGACTCCTCGATGACGCCTATGCGATCGACCAGGACGACCCGGAGACGGCTCGCTTGCTTCTGGACATTCGCACACAGGAAAAGCAGCACCGAGACGCTCTCACCGATATGCTCATGAAGCTCAGCTGTTACGAAGATTAGTGCCGTTCCAACTGTTTGTGGCGACGTGCTCGCTGCACGCGGCCGAGACAGCTTTCTTAAGACGCGCGGCTCAAATTCAGCGTATCAAGTTGGAACGGCATTAGGGCTGCCGAACGGCCCGTCCAGCACTTTTTGCTTGATTGAGTGGGTCTTTTTTGCTATTGTACGCCCACTTTTAAAAGGACCCCTCTGAAAGATGCAAGAGGCGCGACTGGAAGAGCTGGCCGTTCCCGAAAAAAGGAGGTATCTCCGGGTCCCTTTGCTGGTTCGTCAACTGCGGGTCAAGGATGACCGGGGCGCCTTCTTCGGCTATGCCACCAACCTCAGTACGAGTGGGATCTTCGTTCAAACCTTCCATTTAAAGGCGATCGGCAGCCGCCTTCAGCTCCTGTTTACGTTGCCCGGCGACACGTCGGCGATTGCTTGCATGGCCGAAGTGGTTTGGGTTCGGGATTACGATCTGAAGGGCCATAAGAATCCGGGGGTGGGTTTGCGCTTTGTGGAATTGAGCGCCGAGGTTGCGTGCCGCATCAACCAATTCGTTGGCTTCATCGAACCAGTCGTATCAAACTGAGCCCCTCCAGATCCAACCACCACACAAACGTGTGGTGTCTTGCCCGTGAAGTCCTCGGGCTCACCATCTTCTTCGTTCTGGCGTCGCCTACTTTCTTTCCAGACTCCGAATGGTTGGCAACAGCTTGCTGACCATGGAATCTTTCGGCAGGCATTCATCGGCTCCGTGTTCGCTGGCCAGGGATCTCCATTCAGGACTGTCCTGGGTGGTGAGGAGCAAGATCTTGGTTTTCGCGTGGGCGTGCTTGATGTTCCGGGCACACTCGAGGCCGCTGATGCCCGGAAGCGAATGGTCCATCAAAATGACGTCCGGCTTGAGCGCAGCCGCCCCGTTCATCACTTCCGGACCTGTTCGAGCCACCCCCACAATCTCAAGGTTGGGGTCCTTGGTGACCAACGCCTGGATGATCTTCAAGAGACCGGTATAGTCTTCTGCAATGAGAACTTTGGTCTTGGCCACTCTGCCTCCAGCGACCCCTCAGCTTCCCGCAGGCCGCTGTGGTCGACCGAATCAGACAGCAACAAATCCTGAGCCCTGTTGATCGTTCCAAGATAAGGGGGTGGGGCCAAAACCAACCATTGGGCACTCACCTCAAAAAATAGGGAAAAAACACCTTAACGAAAGAAGGAGGTGACAGATTTTTCTGGACGATTCAGCTTGGAGCCCCTGACGCAGGTCACACGGATCTCCGGCCCTCACGAGTCCACTTTGATGATTTTTCGCTTGATGGCGTACTTGATCAGTTCACCCCGATCGTGGATGCCGAGTTTGCGCATGAGGTTGGTCTTATGGGCGTCCACGGTTTTGGCGCTGACCTCCAGCAGGTTAGCAATTTCCTTGACGGCCATGCCGTCCGCCAGCAGCTTGAGCACCTCCTTCTCGCGGTCGGTCAGGCGCTCGTAGCCGGTCTTCAGCGGGGTCTCCTTCCGGTATTCCAGGAATTCGTCCACGACCTTTCGAGAGACGCTAGGGCTCAGGTAAGCCTCTCCCCGGTGCACCGCCCGGATGGCAGAGATCAGGTCTTTGGAGGTGGCATCCTTCAGGAGGTAGCCTGAGGCTCCTTCCCGGAGCGTCTCGACGATGTACTCTTCGTCCTCGTGCATGGTGAGGATGAGGACTTTGATGTGGGGGTCGATTTTCTTGATCCTGTGGGTGGCTTGCAGGCCGTTCAGTCCTGGCATGGAATAGTCCATGACCACCACGTCGGGCAGGAGGCGGTTGGCCTTCTGGACGGCATCCATCCCTTCCACCGCTTCCTCGACCACTTCCATGTCGGGCTCGGCCTCCAGCAGCTTGCGGATCCCTTGGCGGAGGATGGCGTGATCGTCGGCGATGAGGATCCGGATTTTTTTCATCGCTCTCGCATCAAGGGAAAACGGCACTAGCGCTAGGGGCTCGTCCCGTCTTTCTCCGACGGACGGAGGGGGAGGACCACTTCGATGCGGGTCCCTTGGTTCGGCTCGGAGTGGATGTGAAGTTTGCCTCCCACCAGTTCCGCCCGCTCCCTCATGCCCATCAGGCCAAAGCTCTGGCGGGGCCGCTGCAGAACGCGCCGGGTGTCGAATCCCATCCCGTCGTCCTCGATCCACGCCCGGACCTCCCCTGCGGAGCGCTGGAGCCGGATCCGCACGTTTCGCGCCTTTGCGTGCTTGGCCACGTTCGTCAAGCTTTCCTGGATGATGCGGTACAGCACGGCCTCCAGCTCGGGAGGCAGCCGGTCCTTGATCTCTCCGCAGTCCAGGGTGACGGGGATCTGGTGCCGCTTGGAATAATTCTTGGCGTACCAGTTCAGGGTAGGGACCAGGCCCAGATCATCCAGGAGGGTGGGACGGAGGTCGGCGATGAGCCTGCGGATGTCCTGGATGGCCCGATGGGTGAGGTGGGTGGCCTCTTCCAGTTGCTGGCGCAGACCGCTCAATGACTCGGGCACCTCGGTCTTGAACATTTCCAGGTGCAGGATCAACGACATGAGGGCTTGTCCTGCCTCGTCGTGCAGCTCCCGGGAGATGCGCCGACGTTCCTCCTCTTGGGCGTTGATGACCCGAAGGGACAGTTCCCTGAGGGTCTCTTTTTTTTCTCGCTCCTCACGGTACAGACGGGCGTTTTCGATGCTGATGGCAGCTTGATCCGCCAGTAGCTGGGCCAGCTTGACTTCGGTGTCGGTGAATTCGTGGGGCGTCCCCCCATCGTCCAGATAAATGACACCCAGGGGTTTGTTCTTGATTTGGATGGGGATGATCAAGAGGGACTTCACGTTGAATTTCCGAGCCAGGTCCGGAAGGGTTCGTGGGTCGGCCGTGGCGTCCGGAATGGTGAGGGGGATGCCCTCGGTCAACACCGTGTGGCAGGCGAGATCGTTCCGCAGGGGGATCCGCAGGTCTGCGAGAGTCACGTCATCGGGAAAGTCAAAGTTGGCCGCCTGGCCCACCAATGCGGTCCCTTCGTCATCCATCATGCTGATCAAGCAACGTTTCAGTCCGGTTAGTTCCGATAGCTGGTGGGCCAGCTTCTTGAGGACCTCCCCCATGTCCATGGTGGCAGTGATGGACTTGCTGACCTCGTAAAGAACCTCCAGCTTCCGGTTCCAGTCCGACAGCCTTTTCCACTTCAGGCAGCGATCCACCGCCACCACCAGCTCGTCCTTGGTGCAGGGCTTGATCAGGTAGTCGAAGGCGCCCAGGCGCAGCGCTTCGATGGCCGACTCCAATGACGCGTACCCGGTAAAGATGACAATTCCAGGGTTCGCAGGATTCTTCTTGACTTCCGTGAGGACGGAAATGCCGTCCATGTCCGGGAGGCGCAGGTCGGTGAGCACCAGATCGAAGGGGTCCCGGTGGGAATGATGGATGGCTTCCTCGCCGGTGCTGGCGGTCTGGACGGTGTAACCCTCCCGAACCAGGATCCCTTCGACGCTCATGAGGATCGAGGGCTCGTCGTCCACCAGCAGGATCCGAGCCCGGGACTCCAATTCTGCCTTCCCAGGGACGTGGTTGCTTTCTGACACCATGCTGTGACGCTTCAGCCTTTCCCAGGCTCACCTGCAGGCTTGCTCGCGCGCGGAGATTCTGTCAGATCAGCTTGTTCGGATGGCCCTACCCCTCCGGGTCGTGCGGCGAGGATTCCTCCCTTTGTCCTTTCCCAGATCGGCCCTTGGCCTGCCGGTTCGGCGAAAGAAGATTTCTCTTTTATCATACACCAGGGCTTTCGGAAAATTCAGTCCACGTGGGTCCAGGCTGGATTGAATGGCTTGCGTTCCTGGATCTCAGATGTGGATGACTTTCCGGCGGGCCGATTCCGGGTCCTTCAAGTAGGACTGCAGGAGGCGGGCGCACTGGGAGAAATCCCCGGCAGCGTCCACGTCCACGAAGTTGCATTCCCGGCAGTGTTGCTCCAGCCAGGAAAGAGCGATCCACCGATCCTCTTCTGCTTCCCCGGTTGGCCGGCGAGCCGGTTGAAAGAAGCGTTTCACCTGGAGCAGGATTTTTCGGTCCACCCCGCGCCTGCCCTGTTTTTGCGTAAGTTTTGACCCATGGTGGGCAGTAGGTGCGGGGTCCAGGGATTCCCGGGAAACGCTCACCTGTTTGAGCGGGCGGTCTGGCGAGACCAGGAACAATTCCGCTCGGTCGGCCGTGAGGCCGGGCATGATCAAGATGAGTCGGCGAGGGGTTCCGTAGCTCGCGGGGCGCTCGTGCACCTCCACCTGAACGTTGACCGGGGGGTGAAGCAAGCGAATCAATCGGGATTCCAGCAGGAGCGCCTCCAGCTCCGAGCCCGAGCGCTGATGCCGGATCTCCCGCGTGCTCCCCAGCAAGGTGGCGATCTTGTCCGGGATCCAGTCCCGCTGGTAAAAGTAGGAGCTGACCCGGTTTCGCAAATTCCTGGCTTTGCCCACGTAAAGGATCTCGCCGTTTTTGTCGAACATCAGATATACCCCTGGGCCGTCGGGAAGTGCCCGGAGGAGTTCGGGGTTGATCTCCGCTCGGTGCCAGAGTCCCCGGGTCGGCGAAGCGGACAAGCGGAGCATCTCCTCCAAGGTGGAGATTCCCCGTTCCTCCATCTGGTCCCTCAGGCGATGGAACAACTCCTCCAGGAAGGTGAGAGAGGGCAGGCCAGCCTCGTTTTCGTAGTACGTGAGGCCGAGAAACGCTGCCGCCCGTCCCGGCGTGGCGAGACGCTGATGGGGGTAGAGCCGCTCCAGGCACGCTTTCAGTGACAGGAGGGGCCACGAAACAGCCAGCCCGAGCCGGCGGGCCTGCTGGCGGAGGGGCGCTAGCTCCCCGCGGTCGTCAAAGCAAACCACCACGTCTCTCGCCACGAGCCTCACCAACTTTTCCAACCCGCGATGGTCGCCCACGAAGGTCAGGGTCCCGGATTTAGCGCGCGCCTCGACGCGCACCGGGCCCCCGGCACAGGGCACGGCCTGAAGCAGGATCCATCCCGCCCTCGTTTCCTTCACGAGTTTGTGATGAAATAGGTTGTTTTTTTCCATGGTGACCCGGCGGGCTCAGCCCCGCACCTACTTCGAATCGCTAGATGTAATCTTTCTCCATACGTGGTACGTCATAGAATATGCGAAGTAGGTGCGGGGCTCAGGCGGATCTGGTTCTGGCACTGGTGGCCTTCATCTGGGGCCTCAGCTTCGTGGTGGTGAAGCTCGCTCTGGAGGAGTTCCCGCCGCTCCTCTTTTTGTCCCTGCGCCTCACCCTGGCCTCGGCGATCCTGGCCCTTTATTTCCGCCGGCGCTGGCGTGAGCTGGACGGCCACAGCCTGAAGTACGGTTCCCTTATCGGCCTCTTCCTTTTCCTGGGGTTCGCCCTTCAGACCCTAGGGTTAAAGGGGACCACGCCCTCCAAGTCCGCGTTTATCACCAGCTTCTCCATCCTTCTGGTGCCGCTGCTGGGATGGTTCCTGTTTCGACTGCTCCCGTCGGTACAGACCGCGCTCGGCGTCAGCCTGGCTCTGGTGGGCATGTTTCTACTGACCTATCCCACGGGCCAGGGCAGCTTCAACCGGGGAGATGTTCTGACCTTGGGCTGCGCCGGGGCCTTCGCCCTGCACATCCTGGCCATCGGCCATTTTACCCGGAAGGCGTCCTTTGCGCATTTGGCGGTGGTGCAAATCGCCTCCGCTGCGGTATTCTCGTGGGCCGTGTGGCCGTTCTCGGGCGGGTTTCCGGCGGAACCCACGGTCCGGGGATGGGCTTCCTTGCTGTTTGCCGGCATTCTGGCCACAGCCCTGGCGTTCTTCTTGCAGAATTGGGCTCAGCAGTTTGTTTCAGCCACCCGCACGGGATTGATGCTGAGCCTGGAGCCCATTTTCGCTGCCCTGGTCTCGTTCGCATGGTATGGGGAACGGTTGCCGCCCCGGGGGTTTCTGGGGGGCGCGCTGATCGTGGCCGGCATCTTGCTCTCGGAGTGGCGCAGATGAGGGCGTTTATGCCCTTTCGAGATTATGATTATAATGAAGCTCCATGCCGATTGAAGCGGGAGATGTCGTCTTGATTCGGCTTACGGATGACCACACGTTCCTGGTGGTCGCCCATGCCGGGAAGAAGATCCAGACCCATCGGGGAATTGTCAATCTCGACGACGTCATCGGGCGAGAGTACGGGTCCTGGGCGCCCACCACCCGGGAGCCGACGCTGCTGCTGAGGCCCACGTTGGAAGAGATGATAATGAAGGTGAAGCGCCAGACCACCATCATCTATCCCAAGGATGCCGGAATGATCCTTTTGAAGCTGGGCCTGGGTCCGGGATCCCAGGTGCTGGAGGTAGGGACGGGATCCGGGGCGCTGACGTTGGCGCTGGCGCACTCGGTCCGTCCCGGCGGCAGGGTCTATTCGTATGATCTACGGGAGGATTTCCTGGCCCTGTCCCGTGAGAACGTGGAGCGGGTCGGCTTGTCAGATCACGTGGAGTTTTTCAGACGGGACGGCCAGGGGCAGCTCTTCCGACACAAGAGCTTGGACGCGGCGGTGCTGGATGTTCCCGAACCGTGGAAGGAGATCGAGCCCCTCCGGGAAGCCCTTCGTCCTGGGGCGCGCCTGGCCAGCCTGAATCCCACTTACAACCAGGTGGAACAGATGGTGGAGACGCTGCGACGTTCCGGCTTTGTCCTGGTGGAGACCATGGAGATCCTCTATCGGCGCCTACAAGTGCTGGAGGGCAGGACCCGTCCCCTTCAACACATGGTGGGCCACACGGGGTTCCTGACGTTCGCAGCGTGCGCCGGTGCACCCCCAGCTTTGTAACAGGACCCGGAGCAGGAGTTGGCATCTATGCGCATTTTGATCACGGAACAGATTTCAGACGCCGGCGTGGACCTCCTGAAGTCCGAGAAGGGCTGGGAGGTGGATGTCAACATCGGGATCCTGGACGGGGAGCTGCTGAATTGTATCCCCGGCTACCACGCGCTGATCGTTCGGAGCAAGACGCGGATCACCCGGGAGGTGATCGAGCGCGGTGAAAACCTGCGGGTCATCGGGCGGGCGGGGGCGGGAGTGGACAACATCGATCTGGAAGCCGCCACGCGGCAGGGGATCGTAGTGATGAATACCCCCGGGGGGAATAACGTGGCGGCGGCGGAGCACACGATGGCACTGTTGCTGTCCGCAGCCCGCCTGGTGCCCCAGGCGGACGCGTCCATCAAATCCGGTCGCTGGGACAAGAAAGACCTGGTGGGGGTGGAACTGAGAGGGAAGAACCTGGGCATCATGGGGTTGGGGAAAATCGGACGGGAAGTGGCCAGGCGAGCCCTGGCCTTCGAAATGCGGGTGCTGGCCTACGATCCGTATGTCTCGGCCCGGGTCGCGGAGGACCTGAGCGTGGAGCTGGTCTCCCTGGATGAGCTGCTGCGGCAGGCGGATTTCATCACCCTGCACATGCCTCTGAACGCCGAGACCCGGGGCATGGTGGACGGCCGGTTCATTGCCGCCATGAAAGACGGCGTGCGGGTCATCAATTGCGCCCGGGGCGAGCTGGTGGACGAGCAAGCTCTTTTCGAAGCCCTGCGCGCCGGGAAGATCGCCGCGGCGGGGCTGGACGTGTTTCAGCAAGAGCCTCCCCAAAACCCTGGACTGGCGCAGCTGCCCACCGTCATCTCGACGCCCCACATCGCAGGTTCGACCCACGAGGCCCTGGAAAAGGTGGGCTACGACATCGCCGCCCAGGTGCGCGACTATCTGAAAGAGGGGGTGATCCGCAATGCGGTCAACTTCCCGGCCATTCCCCTGGAGGAGTACCGCCGCCTGCAGCCGTTCCTGCAGCTGGGGGAGAAGTTGGGCTCCTTCGTTTCCCAAATCTCCCGGGGAAGGATGGTGCAGATCGGGGTGCGGTACTACGGCGAGCTGACCCGGCTGAACGTCACTCCCCTCACCAATGCCGTCGTCAAGGGGATTCTATCCCCCATCCTCTCAGAGCGCGTCAACCTGATCAATGCCCGGGCCAACGCCGAGGAACGTGGGATCAACCTGCTGGAGACCAAGAGCAGCCGCCTCCGGAGCTTTTCGAACTTGATTTCTGTGAAGCTTCTGACAGACCAGGGCGAAGAGTGGATCGAGGGTACCGTGTTGCACCAGACCCGTCACCACATCGTCTCGCTGGACGGGATTGACATCGAGGCCCCCCTTTTGGGCGGGATCTTGTTCGTGCGGAATGCCGATATGCCGGGAGTGATCGGCCAGGTGGGGACCCTGCTGGGCAACCGGCAGATCAACATCGCCAACTTTGCTCTGGGCCGGCACACCGAGTCGAAGGAGGCTGTGGGCATCGTGAACGTGGATTCCCCGGTGCCGGACGGGGTGCTGGAAGAGCTGCGGGCGATCCCTGCCATCCGATTCGCCCGGGTGGTCCGCGTGTAACGGATCCTTCCGTCCTCTGTGATGTCCGGTGATGCCGGCTCCTCGCCCGTTGCGCCATGGTGCCGCCGGGCCGTGACAGCCTCAGCGTAGCACTGGAGGTCAGGAAGGATCACTGGAAGGGTCCGAGCGCGGCTGCGGGACCGCCTTCCGCAAATCGGACTGGCACCGCCGTGAAGATCATTTGGACGGAGCACGCAGAAGAGCGGCAACGAGAATGGGAGAAAAAGCGTTCCATCAGCCGGGCGGAAGTTGAGACTCTGCTCGCGAAGCCCGAACAAATAGTAACGGGAGATCGAGGAGTGCTGGTTGCTCAAGCGCGAAGGAGGGGCGGGTTGATTCGCGCGCCCTTCGTCGATGTGGGAAATGATCGTAAGGTCCTGACGGTATACTGGACCAGCCGGGTAGCGCGGTATTGGAAGGAGGAGCGCGATGAAAATCAAGTATGATCCCGATGCGGATGTTATTGTGCTGGTGCTCCGGGGTGATCCACCGGTGGATGCTGTCGAGGAGCCGGGAGGGGTCATCGTGAGCTATGGAGAGGATGGCCAGCCTGTGAGCGTTGAGTTCCTCCATGCGTCGGCTCGGCGATTGATCGAACCAGGAGAGCTGAGTGTCACTCTCCAAAGCGGACGGACAAAGTAACTGTGACGGCTACCCGGTGCAGAACCCTCACCCTGGCATCGTTGACGACTTCAGTTGTGCATCTGTTCCGTTGACACCTCACAAAGGCCCGGAGCGCCCCGGGTTCATGCTACAATGGCCACCGGAATGCCCGGGAAACAGGCTCGGAAGGCCCCGAAGTCCAACGTTGCGGAAATCCTCCGACGTCTCGATGAGGCGTATCCCGATCCCAAGGTGGCTCTCCACTTCAGCAACCCCCTGGAGTTGCTGGTGGCCACCATCCTCTCTGCCCAGTGCACCGACGAGCGGGTGAACAAGGTCACCCAGAGTCTGTTCCAGAGGTACCGCACCGCTGGGGACTATGCTCGCGCGAAGCAGGCTCAACTGGAAAAGGAGATTCAGTCCACTGGCTTTTTCCGGAACAAGACGCGGTCCATCCAGGGAGCGTGCCGGCTGCTGGAGGAGCACCACGGCGGCCAGGTGCCGAACACCATGGAGGAGCTGGTGGAACTGCCGGGAGTGGCCCGCAAAACGGCCAACGTCGTCCTGGGCAGCGCACACGGGATCGCCTCCGGCATCGTGGTGGACACCCACGTCCGTCGGGTCTCCCAGCGACTGGGGCTGACCCGCTTCGATGACCCGGTGAAGATCGAGCAGGAGCTCTGCGGTCAGATCCCGCGGGCTCGCTGGATCTCCTTTGGCCTGCAACTCATCCTGCACGGCAGGAGAATTTGCGTGGCACGCAAGCCCAAGTGCTTTGCCTGCTCCTTGAATTCCGTGTGCCCGTACCCGAGCAAGACGGTGCACTCAAAACCCAAAACTCCAAAACCCAAAACCTGAAACCGAAGAGAAGAAGTTTTAGAGTTTTAGGTTTTGGAGTTTTGGGTTTGTCGCCATGTCCTTCTGGATTGTCTACGTCCTGATCCTGGCTCTGCTGGCGGTGGGCACCTGGATGCTGGTGCGGCTCCGCCACCAGCTCGCCGATCTCCACTCGGACCAAAAGAACAACCCCATCTGGTCCGTGATGCAGCAGCAACTGGACGGGCTGCGCTCCCAAGTGAACCTGCAGGTTTCTGCCCTGACCCAACAGGTCAACGAGCAGCTCCATCGAGTTGCCGAACAAATGCAGGCCTCTTCCGGGCAGATTGGCCAGCGCCTGGATGGGGCGGCGCGGGTCATGGGTGAGCTTCAAAAGAACCTTGGAGAGCTCTCCCAGGCCAGCCAGCAGATTTTCGAGCTGGGCAAGAGCATCGCCACTCTGGAAGAAGTCCTCCGGCCTCCCAAGATGCGGGGCGCGCTCGGCGAGCTGTTCCTGGGGGAGCTGTTGGCGCAAACATTTCCGCCCGAGCACTATGCCCTGCAGCACCGATTCGCCAGCGGCGAGGTCGTGGACGCCCTGTTGAAACTGGGGCAGCATTCGGTTCCCATCGACTCGAAGTTTCCCCTGGATAACTTCAGGCGCTGGATGGAAGCTGCCAGCGATGAGGACAGGCGCCAGACCCGCAAATGCTTCGCCGCCGACGTCAGGAAGCACGTAGACGACATCGCCCGCAAGTACATCCGGCCCGACGAGGGGACCTACGATTTCTCCCTGATGTACATTCCGGCGGAAAACGTTTACTACGAGGCCATCGCCAGGGACGAGGACTCCGGGCACGAGCGCGGCATTTTATCCTATGCCCTGGCGCGGCGGGTCATCCCCGTTTCTCCCAACTCCTTCTACGCCTACCTGCAGGTGATCCTGCTGGGTTTAAAGGGCCTTAAGATCGAAGAGAAAGCCCAGGAAATCCTCAAGCACCTGTCGGGCCTCCACAAGGAATTTGGGAAGTTTCGGGAGGAGTTCGATCGGGTCGGAGCCCATCTCAACAACGCGAAGAACAAGTACGACGACGCCCGGTCTCGCCTGGAGAAGTTCGACGCCAAGCTGATCCTGGCTGATCAGGCAGAACCCCTGGCAGCGGCAGAGCAAGAGGAGACCTGAGCTTTCTCCGCTGTGGCCCGGTGCTCGACCGATCTACGCGGGCAATCCCATGAACCTTCCCAACATCCCCACCGTCTTCGTCATCCTGGTGGTGGCCGGGGTTTTGTACGCATTCTTCCTCATCTTCGAACCCTTTTTCGTTCCTCTCCTGTGGGCCCTCGTGCTTGCCACCCTCTTGTATCCCCTGTACGAGAGAGCCCGAAGCTGGTTGAAGGGCCGCGAGGGGTGGGCCTCGCTCTTGGTATGTCTCCTGGTGATTTTGATCCTCGTGGTTCCTGTCCTCCTGCTGCTGAGCGCCCTGGTTCAGGAGTCGGGTGCGCTTTTCGGCCGACTCCAGGAACGAATCCAGGGAGGGCAGCTGGATCGGTTTCTGGACCGTGGGGAGAATTGGTACGTTCGGATGCGGTCTCGCCTCGCCCCCATCGCGGGCCAAACGAAAGAGGGTTTCAGGGACTTGCTTCTGGACAACGCCCAGCGGCTGAGGAGCTTCATTGTGGACCAGGGTTCGAAGGTGATCACCAGCTTCACAGGATTCTTGATCAATTTCGTGATCATGCTCGTGACCCTCTACTACTTCTTGAAAGACGGCGCCCGGGTGGTGACGAGGCTGCAGGAACTGGAGGTCGTGCCGGGGGAATACGAGACCGTCTTCGTCCAGCAATTCAAGCAGGTGACCTATGCCACCCTGTACGGTGGCATCCTGACGGCGTGCGCCCAGGGCTTTCTGGGCGGGGTTGGGTTCTGGCTCGTGAGCCTGCCGGGGCCGGTTCTGTGGGGCGCCCTGATGGCTTTTCTGTCGTTGATACCCGTCGTGGGGACCTTTCTGGTATGGGGACCTGCCGCGGTCTATTTGCTGCTGACGGGGCGGACGGGAGCCGGCATCTTCCTCATCGCGTGGGGCACCGTGGTGGTCGGGTTGAGCGACAATGTGTTGCGTCCGTACCTGATTCGGGGAAAGGTCGAGCTTCATCCCCTCCTCATTTTCCTGTCTATCCTGGGCGGCCTGAAAGTGTTCGGCTTCTCCGGCATCGTGATGGGTCCCGTCATCGTGGCTTTCTTCGTTGCCTTGATCCGCCTTTACCAAGCCAAGAAGGAGGCAGCCTCGTGAGGTGGTGGCTACTCGTGGCCGGTGGCCTGATGCCGCTGGTCCAAGCCTCTCTGACCCGGCCCGTCGCCAGCTACACCATCCGTGCGGAGCTGGATCCCGGCCGAAAGACCATCCGTGGCGAGCAGGCACTGACCTGGTGGAACGATTCCCGGGAATGGATTTCCAGTCTGCGATTTCACCTTTACATGAACGCGTTCCGGAATGAGCGGAGCACATTCCTGAGGGAGTCAGGAGGTCGGCTGCGGGGGTTCTTTTTCCGCCCGGGCGAGAACGGCTGGATTCAACTCCACTCCATCCTGGCCGGACATGTGGACCTGACCCCTCGGGCAAAATTCGTCCAACCGGACGACGGCAACGCCCACGACCAGACCGTGCTGGAGGTGTCGTTGCCCGCCCCCGTCCCGCCCCAGGGCATCCTGTCCCTGGAGATCCGGTTTGAGACGAAGTTGCCCCGGGTGTTCGCCCGGGCCGGCTACTTGCGAGACTTCTTTTTGGCGGGCCAGTGGTTCCCTAAAATCGGCGTCTACGAAGAGGCTGGCGAGGGAGGCGCGGCGGCCAGCGGCTGGAACTGCCACCAATACCACGGGTGGAGCGAGTTCTACGCCGATTTCGGCACGTACGACGTCCAGATTACGGTCCCCGAGGGCTACGTCGTGGGCGCGACCGGATCGCTGGTGGAGCGCAAATCCTCGGGAGGAAAGACCCTGTTTCGCTTCCGCCAGGAGGACGTCCACGACTTCGCGTGGGCTGCATCGCCCCGCTTTCTCGATCTCCGCCGAACCCATCGGCCCAAGGGAGGTGGCGGAGAGGTGGAGATACGTTTGCTCTTCCAGCCGGAGCACCAGGGGCATGCCTCGCGTCACTTCAGGGCCGTTCAGGAAGCCCTGGACTATTTCAGTTCCCGCTACGGTGAGTATCCCTATCCCGTCCTCACGGTGGTGGACCCGCCCCGCGGAGCAGGCGGAGCCGACGGCATGGAGTATCCCACCTTCATCGCAGCGGGGAGTGACTGGTTGAATCCGAAGGAGCTGCTCCTGACCGAGTACTTGGTGCTCCATGAGTTCGGTCATCAATACTGGTACGGGATGGTGGCCAACAACGAGTTTGAGGACGCCTGGCTGGACGAGGGGATCAACTCCTACTCCACCGGAAAAGCCCTGGAGGAAGCGTACGGCCCCAGCGCCGTGCCCCTGTGGTTGGACCCGCCTCTGGTGGTGGACCGGGTGGCGGTCAGTTCGCCGGTTCTCGCCCGCGCCCTGTACCTGGCGCTCCCGCACCGGGACCCCATCGCGAAGGCGGCCTGGGAGTTTCAAGGTTTCGCCAGCTACGGCGTGGGCACCTATGCCAAACCCGAGCTGATGCTTCGGTCGCTGGAAAGCCTCCTGGGGCCCCCGACCTTTTCGGGGCTGCTCCGCGAGTTTTTCCAGCGCTGGCGCTTTCGACATCCCACGACGGAGGACTTCGTGGCGGTGGCCGAAGAGGTGGCGGGACGGGAACTGGCTTGGTTCTTCGACCAGTATCTCCGTGGGACCGAAACGGTGGACTACCGGATTCGCAGCCTGAACAGCCGGCTGGAAGAAAACTCCAGGGATTATCGGTCCGAGGTGGTGGTGGATCGCATGGGCGGAGCCACTTTCCCCGTGGAGATTCTCCTGGTGTTCGAAGATGGAAAACGGCTGATTCAGGCCTGGGACGGGAAGGATCGCTGGCGCAGGTTCCATTTCGTCCGGCCCGCCCGCCTCAGGAGCGCGGAGGTGGATCCCGGGCGGAAGAATTGGTTCGACCGGGATTTCACCAACAACAGCCGGCGCCTCCGGGGCGACTCCCGTGCCGGCTGGCGATGGTCCCTCCGGTTCCTGTTCTGGATCCAAAACGTGCTGCAGTGGGCGGCTGCCATCGCTTAAATGCTGGAAGACTGGAAGACTGAAAACTCCCATTCTTCCAACCTTCCAGCCTTCTATTCTTCCGATCTTTTATGATTCTGTACCGCTGTTTCTGGGAAGGGTTGAGGCGGCTGAGTGGCCGGTGGCAGTTGCTGGCCTTTTCTTATCTGGCGAACCTGCTGTCGGCGGCCTTTCTTTTTCTTCCCGTCATGGACTCCCTGCAGCAGCACGTGGTTTTCAGTCAAGTGTCCGACCGGCTCCTGCGAGACATGGATCTCTTGTGGCTGGAGGACTTCGTCTTCCACCTCGGCAGGGAAGCGTGGGAACAATTCGCGGGCTATTTCCTGGTCGCGGCGCTCCTGTTCGCCCTCCTTCACCTGTTCCTGGTTGGGGGGACGATTCAGGCGTTCCTGGCGAAGGGGCCTTTCACGTGGGAGGGATTTTTCTCCGGCTGCGGCCGGTACGGCTACCGCATGTTCCGTTTGGGGCTTCTCTCCGTACCCATCTACCTCACCCCGGTGTTAGTGTTCCTGAGCCTTTCCCGCGTCCAGGAGGCGCTGCTTCCGGATTCTCCCAGTGAGCCTGCCGCATTTTACACGGGCTTCGCCCGGTGGACCCTCACCGTGTTGCTCCTTCTCTTTGTCAACATGTTCCTGGATTATGCGAAAATCCATGTGGTGCGTAGGGAAAGCCAGCGAGTGACGCAGTCCATGCACGCCGCCCTCCGATGGCTGGCGGGCCATCTGAAGCCTGCCCTGGGATTGTTTTATCTGAACCTCTTGCTGGGGCTGGTCTGCCTTTTGGCGTACTTCGGGCTGGCCAGCCGGCTGGTGGTGGACGGGGCGGGTGGGATACTGGCGGCGCTGGTGCTGCAGCAACTGTACATGCTGTCCAGGGTGGGCGTGCGCCTGTTGTTCTATTCCAGCCAGCTCAGCCTTTTTGATTCCTTGAGCGGTAGCAATTCCCACGTCTGACGGCCGGGGGCCCCTCGCGCGCCCCTGAAAGGAGGACGGACCGGGCGCCTATGTTGCTCATCAAAGACGCCAGCCAGGTGGTCACCGTCGCGGGCCCGCCAGGACCCCGTCGAGGCTGCCCGGCCTGGCGGTCAGCCCGGGAGCAAAGCGGCTGCCTCCGGCCCGTAGGCTCATCGTGAAAGCGTTTAGGGAGCAGCTGGAAAAACCGGGTAGGAAGAACGACTGAAAAGAAGTCCGGGGGAAAACCATATATGGCCGTCTTGTTCACAGGAGCGGGCGCGTCAAAACCTTTTGGATATCCAACGACGAAGGAATTTTTTACCCAAGAATTTAGGGGAAATCTTGGGGAATTGAATAATCTATTTGGCTGGGTCGCAAACTTTTGTGGCTCCCAGCCCGAGACTGTAGACGTGGAAGCAGTGCTTGCACTTCTGGAGCCGATCCAAGACTTCTTGCAGACTCCGGCTGGCAGTTTCCTCGCCCAGAGGATCGATGACAACTGGGCCCAGGCGATTCCGCAGCTTGTTCAGCGGGTGAAAGACGCGTGCTTCAGCCAATACGGGACGCCGCCTAAGCTGGAGGACGTGCATAGGATTTATGAACCCCAGCTAGAGAATCTCTTCTGGAAGCGCTCATGCATCCCCCTCTTCACAACTAACTACGACCCTGTTACGGATTACCTCTTGAAGTTTGCCGACAAGCGAGGCATGCCAGCTTTTGATGGCTTCAACTCTCGAGGCGAGTGGGACCCGAGCGGCTATGGAAAAGAGAAGTCAGGCCTTGAGATTTATCATTTGCATGGCTCCCTGAGTTGGTTTCGAGACGGCGAAGCTGTAAAGAATCTTCGGGTTCATGGGCAAATCAAGGGCCGAGAGTCAGACCACCTCCTCATCTATCCAGGTTTCAAAGGCAACGCAGAAGACGCATGAGGTTTTTCGATTTGCCCATAAGGCGCTTCGCCAGCACCTAACGGATGCTGATGTGACGATCGTTATTGGGTTCTCGTTTCGGGATAGACATATCAATGAAATCTTGCAAGGAGCGTTGGAGAACAATCGAGCGTTGAAGCTGTTTGTAGTGAATCCTGAGTGGCCAAGTGGTCCAGAAGTTGGCGTGGAAGCACTGAAACGAATCGCTGGGGATCGCTTGGTCCACGTGCCGCACCGGTTTGGAGAGAAGGCTGCGTTGGATGCTATAATCAAGGCCATACGTGGGGCAACAGTAGGGAGGAGAATAGAAGATGTCTCGTGAGACATTCACTCAAGAAGCATCCTTGAGTGCAACTGTTTCACCTAGTTGCCGTTTAGTACTTCCTGGGCCCAACCGAAAACTATTTAAACCTCCGGACGATCCACCTCTGGAAGAATCGCTAACGAGCCAGACGTATCCAAGGAAGATAAGAAGGAGACGCTGGAGCTTTTAGCCACCGATGATGTGATTCCAGAACTCCTGACCACCAAAAACTACCAAAATGTCAAAATGTGGCTGTGCGCTGGGCGCGGGCGGGAGCTGGGCGGCGGTCGCCCGGGGCCTTTTCGCTCTCGGACCGCCCGGGCGGTCGTGTACCGTCCCGGTCTCTGGATCGCAGGCCATTTTTTCCTGCGACATCGGTGGGTGCAGGATATAACTGGCCAGGTGTTCGCGCCCTTGCTTATCCTCGGGGTCCACCTTTTCGCCGCGGTAGACGGAAAACCCGGTATGCCGCCAGGACAGTAATTTCTCGACGTGCGTCTCCGTGATCTTTTCTTCCGCCAGCAGCAGTTTGAAGACCTTCCCACCGGAGACGGAGCACTTAGTGCATCCGGGAAGAAAGCCGCTGACGTTGTAGAATAGCTGGCGTGAACTGCGAGACGTCGGGCTCCCGTCCGTTGGGAAGTGCCCAGGGCTTGAACGTGACATGCGACGGAATTGGAGCTTTTCCAACAATCGTGTGCCTGGTCCTCGACTCTGACCATGTTACAAATGAGGATGTTTATGTCTCCATACACTGGCAGCATTGAGATCAACCGGGCACTGGAGGTTGCGGTGCGCGCAGCGCGCCAGGGTGGGGCGGTGGCCAAGGCGGGCCTGGGCGACCCCGGCTACCTAAAATGGAAAGGCCACCGAGCCTTTTTGATTCCTTGAGCGGTAGCGATTCCCACGTCTGACGGCCGGGGGCCCTCGCGCACCCCTGAACGGAGGACGGACGGGCGCCCATGTTGCTCATCAAGGATGCCAGCCAGGTGGTCACTGTCGCGGGCCCGCCGGGACCCCGTCGAGGCCGCCAGATGGATCAACTGGAGATCATCTCCGGCGGAAGCGTGTTGGTGGCGAACGGGAAGGTGGCAGAGGTGGGCCGGGAAGTGTCCGAGCCTCGCGGCGCCCGGGTCCTCAACCTGCGGGGCAAGGCCCTGCTGATGCCCGGATTCGTGGACAGCCACACCCATGCTGTGTTCGCCGGGACCCGGGAGGAGGAATATGACCTGCGCTGCCGGGGCAGTTCCTATCAGGAGATCGCCCGGCGGGGAGGGGGCATTCTGTCCTCGGTCCGGCGGGTGCGCGATGCTTCTCTGGAAGCGTTGTGCGACTACGTCCGACCCCACCTGCTGACGCTGCTGCAGCACGGGACTACCACGGCCGAGGTCAAGAGCGGCTACGGCCTGACCACC
>JACQTF010000043.1 GCA_016210925.1 Acidobacteriota bacterium
CGCGAACTGCTGGCGGCGTTTGAAGGGTCGCGGCATTTTCAAGTAACGGCCACCCTGACCCGCGAGGATGAGGTGCGCGACTTCCTGGATCGCGGAAAGGTTCAGGCGGTCGTCCGCGTGCTTCCAGGATTTGCTCGGGACATCCAGCGCGGCCAGACGATGGCCGTCCAGATTTTAATCGACGGGACGAATTCCAACACCGCGTCTCTTGTTTCCAGCTACGCCACTCAAATCATAGCTCGCTATGCCAACCGCATCCTGGCTGAACAGCAAGGAACCCGGCTCGTGGGCCGGGTGGCTCCAAGCGGCAGCCCCATCCACACGGGCCTTCCAGGCCTAACAGTGCACAGCCGCGTCTGGTTTAACCCTGATTTGAGAAGCCGGAACTACTTTGTCCCGGGTGTCGTTGTCAATATTGTTGCGCTGGTCACACTCATGCTGACCGCAATGGCCATCGTCCGTGAAAAAGAGATCGGCACGATGGAGCAGTTGATGGTGACTCCGATTCGGCCCCTTGAGTTGATGCTCGGCAAAACATTGCCGTTTGCTCTGGTCGGGCTGCTGGAGGTGATCCTGGTCACGGCGGCGGCGCTGTTGGTTTTCCGCATCCCATTCCGGGGAAGCGGTCTCGTGCTTTTGGGATGTTCGGTCTTGTTCTTGCTGACGACGCTGGGAGCCGGGCTGTTCATCTCCACGATTTCTCAGACTCAGCAACAGGCGATGATGGCGTCTTTCTTTTTCTTCATGCCCGCATTCATGCTCAGCGGATTTGCCTTTCCCATCCGCAGCATGCCTGTGGTAGTTCAGTACCTTACCTACCTGAATCCGGTGCGCTATTTTCTTGAGATCGTCCGGGGCATTTTTCTCAAGGGGACCGGGCTCGCCGTTCTCTGGCCGCAGATGGCCGCCTTAGCGGTGTTCGGCGTGCTGATCCTGGGGGTGAGTGCTCTGCGGTTTCGCAAGCGTCTGGATTAGTCCGATAGGGCGCGTCGAATTTCCCTGCGTGGGTTATCTGACCCATTCAATCGGCTCCGCCTGGCGAGCGACGCTGTGTAACTCCCAACTGAACAATGCGATTATTCAACGGCTTGATCCCCGGCCGTGGGCCTCGCTGTTGCATAATTTGCATGGAAGGAGATAATCATGGACGTCAAGGAGCAAAAACTGTACGCGGCCCTGTTGACTGAGATTCGGGACGAGCTGGAGAAGGAAATACGCCGGGAACAGGAAGGGGTGGAATATCCCACCGCCGGCGATTCTATGGACGTGGCCGAGTTTCACCTGAACCAGGCGGTCCGCAGTGAACTTCACAACCGGTACGAGAGCCTGTACCACAAGGTCGTGGGTGCTCTGGAACGATTGCGCGATGGGACGTACGGACAGTGCGTTCAATGCGGCAGGGAGATCGCGGAGAAAAGGTTGCGGGTCGTACCCTGGGCCGACCTGTGCACCGCCTGTCAGCAAGCATCGGACGAAAAAGCCGCGTGACCTGCCGCGTTGCCTCGATGATCCCCGGCCTCTCGAGCGCCCAACAGGGACGCGACGCGCAGGAAGAGGAGCGGCACGAGGCGCCCTCCTCAGGGAGGCAATATGGTCCGAATCGAGAACATCCTGTGTCCGGTGGATTTTTACCCGGCATCGCAGCGGGCCCTGGAATATGCCATTGCGCTCGCCCGCAACTATGAGGCCAGGCTGCACATCCTGCATGTCGCAGCGCCCCTCCCGGCGGGAGCGTACAAATATGCCATCGACACGGTGAGCCTCATCCGTTCTTCCGAGCAAGAAGCGCTGCGTCATCTGGACAAGATGGCCAAACCCGCAAAAGCCGCTGGGGTACCTGTGGTCACTGCGGTGCGCACCGGCGACATCGACGCGGAGCTGAAACGGGGAGTGGAGCTGTATAAGGCCGACCTGGTCGTGATGGGGACCCATGGGCGCCGCGGGTTCGAGCGCTGGTTCCTGGGTTCGGTGACCGAGCGCCTCTTGCGACATCTTCCCGTGCCGATCCTGACGCTTGCTGCCACGAAGGAGACAGAGTCCGTTCCACCGGCCATCAAGCACATCCTGGTGACCACCGACTTTTCCGAGGGATCGGCGGACGCCATGTCCTACGCGCTATCGCTTGCACAGGAAAGCCAGGCGAGGGTGACGCTGCTCCACGTTCTGGATGACCCGGCGGGCGAGATTCCGGACCGGTACCGCGCCGTGCTCCTCCGGGGCATCCGGGAGCAACTGCAAGAGATGGTGCCCGACGAAGTACGGAACTGGTGCGAAGTGACCACGGAGGTCGAGGTCGGTGTGCCCTACCGGCGCATTCTGACGCTGGCGGCGGAACGGAGCGTAGACCTGCTGGTCATGAACATCCACGGCAAGGGGATGCTCGACCGCGCTCTGCTGGGCGTCACCGCCGAGCGGGTGATCCGGGCGGCACCCTGCCCGGTGCTGGCCATTCCGCCGAGGTCAGCCTGAAGCGCGAATGGGCCGGCATACGCGTACGGCAAGAGGAGTGGCAGAAGACGCCCTCCTAAGGGAGGCAATATGGTCCGAATCGAGAACATTTTATGTCCGGTAGATTTTTTCCCGGCGTCGCAGCGGGCCCTGGAATATGCCATTGCGCTCGCCCGCAACTATGAAGCCAAGCTGCACATCCTGCATGTCGTTTCGCCTCTTCCGCCGGCATCCTACGAATATTCAGTGGATGTCAGCATTCTTCGCTCTGCCGAGCAAGAAGCGGTGCACCAATTGGACAAGATGGCCGAGTCCGCGAAAGCCGCCGGGGTGCAGGCTTTGACAGCGGTTCACACCGGCGACATTGATGAAGAACTAAAACGGGGAGTGGAGCTGTCCAAGGCCGACCTGGTCGTCATGGGAACCCATGGACGCCGCGGGTTCCAGCGCTGGTTCCTGGGCTCGGTGACCGAGCGCCTCTTGCGCCATCTTCCCGTGCCGATCCTGACGCTTGCTGCCACGAAGGAGACCGAATCCGTTCCACCGGCCATCAGGCACATCCTGGTGACCACCGACTTTTCCGAGGGATCGGCAGACGCGATGTCCTACGCCCTATCCCTTGCACAGGAAAGCCAGGCGAGAATGACCCTGCTCCACGTTTTGCAAGACCCGACGGCCGATCTTCCGGAACGATACCGCGGGGCGCTCCTCCGGGGCATCCAAGAGCAACTGGAAGAGATGGTGCCGGATGAAGTACGGAACTGGTGCGCCGTGACCACCGAGGTCCAGGTCGGTGTACCCTACCGGCGCATCCTGACGCTGGCGGAGGAACGGAGCGTGGACCTGCTGGTCATGAACATCCACGGCAAGGGGATGCTCGACCGGGCCCTGTTGGGCGCCACTGCCGAGCGGGTGATCCGGGCGGCCCCTTGCCCGGTGCTGGCCATTCCGCCCAGGACGGCCCGATGAGCCGCAAAAGGAGCTGAGTGTGTGAGCCGACGCCCCGATGGAGAATGTAAACAACGAGAGGGGAATGATCCGTGACCGCAGTGCGGCCTCTGTATTTACCCCCGCCGTACCAGGACTCCGCTGAATCCGGGCGCCTCATCCTCCGGGATGGGACGACCGCCATGATCCGCGTTGCCCAGCCTGGAGACCGGGAAGCATTGCAGGCGTTCTTCGACCGGCTCTCGCCCGAGTCCAGGCGGCGGCGCTTCTTTTCCACGTCCCCTCCCCGCGGGGAGTTCATCGATTCCCTGTGTAACTCCTCCGATCCCGCTTCCAAAATCACCCTCGTCGTCAGCCGCACCCTGGGGGGCGCCCGCAGCATCATTGCCACAGGTTCCTACTTCGCCCGAGGCGATAGGACGGCCGAGGTCGCCATGGCGGTGGACGATGCCTTTCAAGGCAAGGGGCTGGGCACCCTTTTGCTGGAGCGGTTGGCGCTGCTGGCCGCCCGTCACGGCTTCCTCCGCTTCTGGGCCGTTACCCTCGCAGAGAATCAGCCCATGTTGGAAGTCTTCCGCAACTCCGGCTTTCAGTTGCGCTCCCGGGTGGACAACGGCGACGTCGAGGTGGATTTCTCGGTGGTGCCCAGCGAAGCGAGCGTCACCCGTTCAGAGATGAGGGACCGGGTGTTCACGACGGCCTCGCTGCTCCGCTTCTTCCGGCCGCAGTCCGTGGCGGTGATCGGCGCCTCTCGCACCCCTTCGAACATCGGCTACCGGATCCTCGAGGCGCTGGTCGCGAACCGCTTTCAAGGCCCGGTCTACCCCGTCAACCCGAAGGCCTCGGTGGTGGGCTCCATTCGAGCCTATCCGTCCGTACGGGAGCTGCCGGAGCCGGTGGACCTCGCCATCATCGTCGTACCCCGCGATGCGGTCCTGGAGGTCGTGGACGACTGCGCTGAACGTGGGGTGAAAGCGCTGGTGATCATCACAGCGGGCTTCGCGGAAGTCAATGCCGAGGGACGGGAGTTGCAGCAAAAGCTGGTGGACAAAGTGCGGGGATACGGGATGCGCATGGTAGGACCGAACTGCATGGGCCTGCTCAACACGGATCCGAAGGTGCAGCTCAACGCGTCCTTCTCCCCCGTGTTCCCGCCACCGGGCCGGGTGGCGATGTCCTCTCAAAGCGGAGCGCTCGGCCTGGCGATCCTGGCCCTGGCCCACCAGCGACAACTGGGCCTCTCCACCTTTGTCAGCGTCGGAAACAAGGCGGATGTCTCGAGCAACGACCTGCTGCAATACTGGGAGGAGGACGACGCCACCGATGTGATCCTCCTTTACTTGGAGTCCTTCGGCAACCCGCGACGCTTTGCCCGCATCGCACGGCGGGTGAGCCGCAGCAAGCCCATCGTGGCTGTCAAGGCAGGGCGGACGCTGGCAGGGCAGCGCGCGGCCGGCTCCCACACAGCCGCGCTGGCTGCTCGCGACATCGCTGTGGATGCTCTCTTCCGCCAGACCGGTGTCATCCGTGCTGAGACGTTGGACGAAATGTTCGACCTCGCCGCCACCTTGGGCAGCCAACCGTTGCCTCCGGGACGCCGGGTAGGCATTGTGACCAATGCGGGAGGCCCGGGCATCCTGTGCGCAGACACATGCGAGGCGGGCGGCCTCCGGGTCCCGGAGCTTTCGGACGTGACCACGGCCCGTCTGACGTCGTTTCTGCCCTCGGCCGCCAGCGTCAGGAATCCAGTGGACATGGTGGCTTCCGCAGGCCCCGATGACTACCGCCAGGCGGTCGAGACGGTCCTGGCGGCACGGGAGGTGGATGCACTCATCGTGATCTACATTCCTCTGGGCATGGTGGATTCGGACGCTGTCGTCCAGGCCATCCACGAGGGGGTGGCAGCAGGACGCACAGCGGATGGCGCGGGGAAGCCGGTTCTGACCTGCTTGATGGGCGAGGCGGGCATCAAAACATCTCTGGTCCCGGGGCGTGAGCGCATTCCGTCGTACGCTTTTCCGGAGGCGGCAGGACGGGTGTTGGTCAAGGTGGCGGCGTATGCCGAATGGAGGTCTTGCCCGCCGGGTGTGATCCCGGACTTTGACGACATCGATCCCGCGGGAGCCCGCCAAATCTGCAGGAAGGCCATCCGCGAGCGGGGCGCCGGCTGGCTCACCGTGGAGGAAACACGGACGGTTCTCACGGCACTGCGCCTGCCCCTCCCTCCCGGCGGCGTGGCCAGGACGGCGGACGAAGCCGCGGAGCTGGCCCGGAGCATCGGATTTCCCGTCGCTGTGAAGCTGGCCTCGCACCGCATCGTCCACAAGACAGAGATGGGCGGCGTCAGTTTGAACCTCACGGACGAGCCCGCTGTCCGGCAGGCTTTTCAGAAGATTCGCGGGCGGCTGGCCGAGGTGGGCGACCTCGAGTCATGGGAAGGGGTGCTGGTGCAGCCCATGGTCTCCGGCGTCGAGGTGATGGTGGGCGTGACCGATGACCCGCTGTTCGGACCCCTCATTGCCTTTGGCCTGGGCGGCATCCACGTCGAGATCCTGGGCGACGTCCGGTTCCGGGTGACGCCCCTCACCGACCGCGACGCCAGCGAAATGGTGCGGGAAATACGGGGGTACCGTCTGCTGGAAGGGTACCGTGGGCACCCGCCGGCTGACGTGGACGCCATCCAGGCTGTTCTCCTGCGCATCTCCCGGCTGGTGGAGGAGATCCCGGAGATCAGCGAGCTTGACCTGAACCCGATCTTTGCCCTTCTGCCCGGTGAGGGCTGCCGCATTGTGGACGCGCGAATCCGGGTGGAATCCCCCGCCAGCGGGCATGCGGCCGCGTCCACGACGGCAGCGGCGTCCGCCGGAGATCAGCGCGTCGAGCTTTCATAGAAGGGGCTCCTGGCAGGCCACCGCAGAAAAAAGAGAAACCACTGGGATGAAGTCGCAACCCCATCCACCCCACACGGATTCCTTCTACCATCTTTCGGCACCCCTCACCGGCGAGATGCTGTGTCAGGGGACGGCATGCTTTGTTGCCCGACATTGCCATCCGGATCGCTGGAGAGCGGCGTCTTCTCGGGAGCCGAGGGTTTACTGCCTCGGGAAATGTTATTTGGCTCCCGCCTCCAGTGCCGAGGACGTGCGCCCTCGCATAGAGGTACACGCCCCTGAGGCGATCGTGCTGGCCCACGTAGCTTCCGGCGGTGCTCGAACGCTGGATGCCTACGCGGAGCGCGGGAGCTACCCTGCCCTTGAACAGGCGCTTCGCCAGCCGGCAGAAGAAATCATCCAGGCCGTCGAGCTTTCGGCTCTGCGCGGGCGAGGGGGCGCGGGGTTTCCCACGGGCAGGAAATGGCGGGCGGTCTCCCGCCAGAACTCCGACGAGAAGTTCGTCATCGCCAACGCCGACGAGGGAGACCCGGGCGCCTACGTGGACCGCTTCCTCATGGAGGAGGACCCCCACGGATTGATCGAGGCGATGGCCATTGCGGGCTACGCGGTCGGGGCACCGAAGGGCTACATCTATCTTCGCAAGGAATACCCCCGGGCGCATCAGGTGCTGCAGCAGGCACTGGCCGAGGCGCGCCGCGCCGGGTTCCTGGGGGATAGCGTTCTCAGGACACACTTTGTTTTCGACATCGAGATCGCCCTCGGTCAGGGAAGCTATGTCTGCGGTGAAGAGACGGCTTTGATCCGTTCCATGGAAGGAAAGCGGCCTGAAGTCATGCCGCGCCCGCCCTACCCCAGCGAACACGGCTTATTCGGAAAACCAACGCTGGTGAACAACGTCGAAACCCTTGCCAGCATTCCGTGGATCGTTCGCCACGGTGGCGAGGCGTATGGACGCTTGGGCTTCTCTCACAGCCGAGGCACCAAGGTGGTCTCCCTCAACTCCCTCTTTTGCCGGCCCGGACTGTACGAAGTCGAGTTCGGCCTGCCCGTCCGCCAGATCGTCGAGGAGCTGGGTGGAGGATTGAAACAGGGAGGCCTCAAGGGCGTGATCATCGGAGGACCCCTGGCTGGCATCCTTCCGCCGGAGCAGCTCGATGCACCCTTCGGCTTCGAAGAGCTCCGCACCCTCGGGGCCGGTGTCGGACACGGAGGCATTGTGGCCTTCGACGAGCATACTTCCATTCGGGATCTGGTCCACCATGTCGCCGCTTTCGCGGCCTACGAATCTTGCGGCAAGTGCACACCGTGCCGGCTGGGCAGCCGCCGCATGGAGCAGATGTTCGGCCAGATTCTTCCACGTGGCAGCGCTTCCATCCAGGAAAAGACCGAGTGGCCCGACCTGGTCTCCGCCCTTGCCCGGACCAGCCTCTGCGGTCTCGGAACCGGGCTCGCGGAGTTCGCCGGCAGCGTTTCTCGCTACTACGCAAAGGAGCTGGAAGCGTGCTTC
>JACQTF010000034.1 GCA_016210925.1 Acidobacteriota bacterium
ATGGCGGGAGGCCAGGAGGCGGATCAGGTGGTACATGCGGCCGGCTCCCGCATGACGCCCCAGGTGAGGCAGGTAGGCGGTTATGTATAGGATATGCAAGCGATCCCGGCCCGGAACCCGCGGTTCCCCCGCAAGGAAGGAGACGCCTGAGCAAGCCCGGCCGAAAATTTCGGCATCGTCCCGAAGACGCAAAGCGCGACGTCGGGCGCTCCAAAGCGAAGGCCATCGCTTCAGAGCCTGGCAAAAGGAACCCACCGTCGCGAACCCCAATTCATCCCCGCGGCGACGAATCAGGGCCGGCAGGTGCCACAGGTGGAGAGCCAGCCAGCTCCAATCGTGCAGGTTCTTCCAGAGGAACAGCCACTGATTGCGCAGGACAAGTTGTTCCACCTGGAGCGGCGTGAAGCGCCGGCCCGAGGTGGCGCGGTGTTTGTGGTACACCCGGCTGGCCGGTGCCATTAAGACCACCCATCCTCGCTGCCACGCCCGGTACGATAAGTCCGCGTCCTCGACGTAAGCCGGCGAATACAGAGGATCAAACCCTCCCAGCTCCAGAAACCGGGCGCGGTGGAACGCGCTGGATCCGCCGCCCGCCCACAGGACCTGAAGGAACTCCGCCCCCGCGGTCTCCGGCATGGGGCCGTGGCCGTACTCGATCCAACCTCTCCGGAACACGGCAAAGGTCCTCCCGGTCTCCTCCCGGAGTTTAACCGGGTCCTGGAAAAAGATCTGGCTGGAAACGGCGAAAACCCGGGGCTCGCGAAATCCCCGGCGGAGCGGCGCCAGGAAGTCCGGGTCCACCTTCATGTCGTTGTTCAGGAGGAGGACCAGGTCATGGCGGGCCGCTCGAACCCCCGCGTTGTTTCCCTCGCCAAAGCCCCGGTTGTGGGGCAGGCTCAGGACGCGCACCGTGGGGAACTCCTCCCTCAAGAACTCCACGCTGCCGTCCGTGCTCCCGTTGTCCACCACCAGGACCTCGTCTTCCATGCCGGCCCGTTGGACGGCCTCCACCACGGAGGGCAAGTTGTCGGACAAAAGATCCCGGCCGTTCCAGTTGAGGATGACGATGGAAATTCGGTCAGATGGAGCGGAGGCCTGCGCCGGAGCCGCCACCCCTTTTCGGCCGCGCGCCCCGTACCTGCCCGGTACGGGGCGGGCGAACAGGAACAGCACGGCCAGAACTGGCCAGGCGGCCAGCGCGAGCACATAAGAGACCAGCACCAGGAGAATGCTACTCACTGGAAAAACACAAATACTGAACCTCAAACCTCAAACCCAAAACCTAACCTGGATTATTCATGAACCATTTGCGTCAGGGCACGGCTTCAGCCGTGCCCTTCCGGGTCTTTTCATGAATAATCCAGGTTAGATTTTGGATTTTGGGTTTTTAGTCAGTCCACCAGGTGGAGCCTACGGAGCACACGGTAGGCCACACGTCGCCGAAGATCATTCAGTTCCGCTGCCAGGTGTTCCACCTCGACCTGCAGGGCTCGAATGGAACGATCCCGATCCCGGATTTCCACATCGAGCCCCAGCGCCCAGCGGTTCTTCTCCTCGATTTCCTGGCGAAGCTTTCCTTCCTGAGCCCGGAGCTCGGAAACCAACGCATTCACCCGGTCGTTCTCGCCCTGAAGGTCGAGAGCCCACCGGTTCTTCTCCTCCATTTCTTTATGAAGGTCCTCAATCGCGCCGTCCCGGTCCCGGACCGCCTGTTCTAGGTCATGGGCCCAGTTTGTCTTTTCTTTCAGCTCGTCCTGAAGCCGCCGAACCGTGTCATCTCGGCGGCCGACCTCTTCGCGCAGGATGTCGAACATGCCCTCGCTGACATCCAGCAGGGCGGAGGCGCGGGTCGCATCACCGGATTTCACAGGCTCCTTGCGGCAGACCGCCAGAAAATACGTCGCCTGGGAAGGGCGGGCATTTTCCTCCAGGTCCTGGCGTTGGCTCGAGCGGGTATAGAGATCCCGGGCATGATCCCGCCCGTCGAAAGGCCAGATCAGGGACCCGGGGAGATTGCGCTGTCCGTAAAGCTGCACGCTGGGGAAGAAACGCCGGAGCAGGTCGCGAAATTCCCCTTCGTAGAATTCCCGCACGTGATAGGGATTCTTGTAGCCGGCCTGGTCGGAATACACTTCCCTGTTGGGCGTGGAGATCACCAGCACGCCCCGGTGGGTCAGCGCCCTCGCCATCTCAGCCAGGGCCTCCTCCTGCTGGGAGACGTGCTCAATAAACTCCAGCGCGACCACCGCGTCAAAGGCTCCCGAAACAAAAGGCAGCTCCTGGCCCCGGGCCCGCACGAATTGAACGCTCCCGTGACCATACCGCCGCTGGGCGTGCTCCACGCTCTCTCCGTCCCACTCTAACCCCACCGCAAAAGCCCCAGACCGCGCCAGCAAAAACGTCCCGTACCCTTCCCCGCATCCCACGTCCAGGACCGTTCTGCTGCCCACGAGTTCCACGGCGAAGAGATACCGGTGGAGGTGCTCCTGAAAAAGCTGCGGGTCATCGTAGCCGGGAATGAATCGCTCGCCGGTAAATTTCACTCGCTTCCCTCAGGGGTTCGCCGAGACCACCTCGGGTTCCGCGAACCCGATCCAATCCCCCGTGAAGTCCCCCGTCGCATTCTGAGCTTGCAAGACCAGTTCGCCCTGCTCCCCCGTGCAGTCTTTGAGCGGGACGTCCACCTCGCTCCACGAGCGGTCCTCCCTCCTTCGAGCCGGATCCAGGTCCCGCTGGAAAAGCATCCGAGAGCGGGCGCCCGACTGGAACAAGACACGGGCCTGGGCGCCGTCGCCCAAATTGAAAGGCATGGCGAGACCAAAGCGAAGGCGATCCCCGCTCTGGATCCTTTCGATGGTGAATCGCACCTCGCTATTGGCGATCAAGGTCAACGTCCGCCGATTCAGGCCCCCACGGGCGAACTCGAAAATGAGGCACGGCCTCAATCCGTCAGCCCGCTGGACGGGAACCACCTGGGCCTGCGGAAACATCCGGATCAAGTCGTACTCCACGCGGGCGGACTCCACCCTCGCCGCCCTGTCGGGGCTGCAGGAGATCTGCTCCAGGGCAAGTCCCAGCACCGCAATCCACGCGGACAATTTCACAGCCCTTTGGGGGATTCGGGGAACCGCGCCTTCGATTCCAGCAGCACAAAGTCTCCCCAGGCCGCAGCATACGACGGCACGGCCCCGTCTCCTCCCACCTCCAGAATCAGCGCTCGGGAGCCGGTGGGAAGGACGCACCGCGCCCGGGCCCACCGCAGATTCGCCAGATCGCTCACCGGCTGTTCCACCGACCGGTAGAGCACCTCTTCACCCCGGGG
>JACQTF010000035.1 GCA_016210925.1 Acidobacteriota bacterium
CACGGGGCGCAGGAGACGTGCAAGGGCCCGAACATCGGAGCCGCGAGCGGAAGGAAAAATGGGGACAGGCTACTCATTTCCCGGCATTTGATGTCCCGGCAACTCCTTCTGCTGGAAATGAGTAGCCTGTCCCCATTTTTCGCGCCAGATGGCCGCGGAGAGGCGGTACGCTTATTCTGAGCCGTATGGGCGGGCGCCCGGCGCGAAGGCCTGGCGAACCGCCGCCAGTCCTTGTGCGTACGCCCCCATCGCCATGAGGATGCCCGTTCCAAGCAAGATCTCCCCGGGTGGGCTGAGATCCAGAGGGGCCAGTCCGTTCAAGGCTTGAACTGCGAACACCCCGATCACCAGCGTGTATCCTGCAGCGCCCATCAGGAAGACCCTGGTCCTCCAGCGCTCATCCCGGCTTGTGAACCACAGCAAGCCGGCCAGCAAAGGCAAGACCTGTGGGGCGTGGACGGCCAGGGCATGGGGAACCTTCAGCGTGCCCGCCAGCCCCAGGGTGGCCGACAGCAGCCAGCCGACCACCGCTCGCCTGGGCAGAAAGGTCATGATCCAGGCCACGGACCAGCACGTCAGCCCAAAACTTTCTCCGAAGAGGATCGGCTTGCGCCAGGAGACGTCGCCTTGCAGGGACCCTCCCGTGACCAGGAGCACCCCGGCGTGGAACAGGGCGCTGAGCAACAGCAAGGCGCCCACGGAGTACAGGGATCTCTGATAGCTCTGAGCCTGGAGCCAGTGGCCGCGCCACATCCTGAACAGGCTCCGGAGAAAAGCACTCATCTTCCTCCTCCCGGCTGATCCTACCATCTCTGGCATTGGCACAGCACGCTCCGTCCTGTGAGACCCCGGGCGGCCGGGCGCTACAGCATGCGCCGGAGTGGGACAGCCGGGGCGCTGGCGCGCTGTGGGCCCGGATTCTTCCTTGACTCTGGAGCGAGCATCCGTCATAATGTCGCCAGCAGTCCAACGCAGCTGATATCTGTGTCATTGGATCCACCGTGGGGCGAACCATGACGAGCTTTGCTGGCAGGCTGTTGATTTGTCTGGTTGGAGTCACAGGTTCCTGGGCAGGGTTGACCGCCTTCGGGTCAGCAGAGACTTCACAGCAGTCCTCGGACGCGATTCAAGTCCAGGTGGGATCCGCTGAGGTCACACCCGATGCGGGCCAGGCTCCTCCCGCCGGGGCGGTGGTATTCAGCTTTGTTCAGAACGGCACCCGGGTGACGGAAACCGGCGTTCCCTCCGCGCGCCCCACGACTGCGGCCCGTATCTTCGCCGAGATCCATGGTTCGCGGATCAAAACGGGTCTGGCCATCGCGAATCCCAACGAACGCCCGGCCAACGTCAGCGTCACTCTTAGCTCTGCCGATGGTCTCAGAGTCATCGCTTCGACGACCTTGGGCGTTCCTGCCCGAGGGCAGATCGCCAAGTTCATCCCCGACCTGTTGCGGAATGTGCCCGAGGTTTTTGAAGGTGTTCTCACCATTGCCAGCGACGTCGCCGTGGCTGTCGTGACCTTGCGGTTGACCATCAACGAGCGGGACGAGAGCGTGCTGAGCACCCTGCCGGTGGCAGATTTGCGGGCCGAGGTGTCCAGCGGAGCTGTCTGCCTGCCCCATATGGCAGATGGGGAGGGGCTCACGACGCAGTTTGTCTTGCTCAATCCCACGAGCACCAGCCTGAAAGGGAGGCTCGTCCTGTTCGCTCAGGATGGCAACCCCTTGGCGGTCACCATCGGTCGTTCAACGGCGTCGTCCTTCACCTACACGGTGCCCGGCAACGGAGTCGTGTTCGCCGAAACGGCGGGTTCGGGAGGTCTGAAAGTGGGCTCCGTTCTCATACGCCCTGATCCCGGAAACGCTACTCCCGTGCCGGTGGGGATCTTCCGCCTCCGGCGCAACGGCGTTTTGGTGACCGAAGCCGGAGTCGGCGCCGCGCCTCTGGTGCGAAGCGCCAGGATTTTCGTGGATTTCACCAGGAGCAGCAACACAGGCATCGCCGTCGACAATCCCTTCGATGAAAGCCTCCTGTTGAATCTGACCCTCAAGCGCTCGGATGGCAGCAGTACGGGTCTCACCACGACCGTGCGATTACCCGCCGCGGGCCAGGTCGCCAAGTTTGTGGACGAGTTGTTTCCCGGACTGGCCCTCCCGTTCCGAGGCGTGCTGGAGGTCACGAGTGACATCCCTTTTGCCGCCATGACCCTGCGCCAGAGTCTGAATCGCCGGGGTGAGCCGCTGTTGACCACGCTTCCCGTGGCCCTTTCGACGCCGGCAACGAGCCAGGGACCCATGTTATTTCCACACCTCGTGGACGGCGGCGGCTTTCAAACGGAAATCATCCTGATCGGCTCCGGGCAGGCGGTGCAAACCGGGAGCCTCCGGCTTTTCGATCGGGATGGCAGACGACTGGAATTGACCCTGGGGAACAGCACCGGCCAATCTTTTCCTTATCAGCTCGTGCCTGGGGGCGGCAGGCGCCTTGCCTCCCTGGGCAACCCGGCCGTGCGAGTCCTGGAGACCACAAACCAGCTCGTGAGAGCCGCGCAGGGAGGAACGGTCGCCCTGGCCGGCGGGAGCCGCGTCTCGATCCCAGCTCAGGCTTTCAAGACCGATCAGAACGTCACCCTCACGCTGCTGTCATCCCTTCCCAAGCAGGCCCCCAGTGGATTGATTACCAGCGTGGGTCCTGCTTTGTCCCTTGCGTTTGAACCCACGCTCTCATCGCCGGTTTCCGCCACTCTATCCACCGGCGGCCTTTTCCAACAGGCGGCTTCGCCGGGGATGGAGATCAGGCTGGACTTCTCCGGGAGCACGGCGGACGGCTACGACGGCGCTGTTCCCCTGGGGCAGATCCTGGCGCCCACGCTGCCGCCGGATTCCAACGATCTCTTCCTGGGGGTCCCGGGAAACGTCTTGGTGTCTGGCAAGGCAGCGACGGTCACTCTCTCCCCGGAACTGATGGAGCACTTCGAGATCAGCGGCGCAAATTCGGCGGCCACGGTCTACCTGGCGCTCGTGAAATGGGCGCCCTCCGGGAGCGGGGGTCGCCTCGCCGGATCCGCTCACGCGCTGGAGTGGCCCACGACACCACCGGTGGCAGCCCCGTCGGAACTCAAGCTCTGGACCAAAGCGACTGGCTGGGCCCCTCTCCCGGTCTTTTTCAGATCCCGCGGCGGGCGGACCTGCGTGATGGTGCATGGCGTGCTCAGTTCCGTGGAAAAAGCCTTTCCGGCACACGATGCCTGCCTGGGGTCCCTCGCTGAAAAGAACGGCTGCGATGAAGTGATCGGGTTCAACTACGAATGGACGCAGGACATCCGCGAGAGCGGTACGCAGCTGGCGCAGGCCCTGGATCGGCTGTGGGAGCTGGGAGTCCGCAACGTGGTTCTGGAGGCACACAGCCTGGGAGGAGTCGTGGCGCTGGCGGCGGCCTCGCGAACGAGACCGGACAACGGCATCCGCATCGAGCGGGTCGTCACCCTGGGAAGCCCCATTATGGGGACGCCGGCCGCGAGTGTCGCCGAGCACGTGGCCACAACCAGCGCCTGGTCCACGATTTTCCTCCCTCCCGTCACCGCCCTCGTTGCCAGCAACTTCAGGCTGTTCGTCGAGCATCTTTCTGTGAAGGGCGATCTGACTCCGGGCAGTTCGGTTCTGGAGTCGGTGCGGGAGGACTTTAAGCAGACTCGCCCCACGACGCCGGTCGTTGTCGTGGGCGGGTCCCAATCGTGGTTTCCCAAAAAAATTTCCAGTTGGATTTTCCGCGAGGTGCCGGACGACGGAATTATCGGGCTCTTCAGCTCACTGGGCGTCGGCTTTGATCCACCCGCTGGGATCACCAGGCTGGGACCTTACAATTTGATGCACACCCAGCTCGAGTGCGACCCCAGGGTCGTGGAGGAGGTGGGAAAGAAGATAAATCCGCCCGGGCCCCCGCCCGCCCCCATCATCGCCCTGAGCACCGACGTCCTTCGATTTTCAGCGACCGAGGGAGGGCCTGATCCCTCCCCACAGTCGTTGACGGTTAGGAACTCGGGCCCGCCCGGCAGCACGCTCAATTACACGATTCTCGAGGAAGCGGATTGGTTGGGGCTGGACGGGCCCATCCGGCCCCTGTCTTCAGGAGATTCGGAGAGGTACACGGTCCTGGTCACCATTTCGGGCAAGACGGAGGGGACTTACACCGCCACCATCACGGTGTCAGACCCGCTTTCAACCAACAGGGTGCAGACCGTCGCGGTGACCCTGACCATTGACGCCCCGTCACCCTTGGGGTCGCCCCCCAGGGTGACCTTAAGATTTAATCGGGACAACGACCGCACGCTCAGTACCTTCGCGGATTACGCCGACCCAGACTCGGACGCAGACTCTGTGGAATACGCTGGTTCGGCTTACTATATCTTTAACAATCCAGCGGGCAATCGGCAATCCCAAACCGCGACCGACAGCCGCACAATCAAGCTCACAAACCGCGCATCTGGATCTGTTGGCTTGGGATCTTTTTTCATCAGCGACGCCCAAATCGCGGAGGCGAGAGCGGCTCAGGATACTTCGATAACCCTCGTCTATACAGCTAAAGCTCAAGTTACCGACAGCAAAGGAAATAAATCCGGTTTTGTGGAGCAGACTGAAACACTCACTTACGCCATTCAGGGAAATCCGGTACCAGTCATCAGCAGTCTTAACCCGTCCTCAGCAACGGCAGGCGGTTCAGCGTTCACTTTGGCAGTTGCGGGGACAAATTTCGTGAGCGGTTCCGTAGTGCGGTGGAACGGGCAAAATCGAACCACAACATTTGTGAGTGCGACTCAAGTCAATGCGGCTATTCCGGCCAGTGATATTGCCGCTGCGGGTACTGCCAGCGTTACCGTTTTCAATCCTGCTCCGGGCGGGGGCACATCGAACGCACTGACCTTTACCATCAGCGGCGGGACGAAGAGTATCCTCGATGGGGACTGGGGTGGGACCTTTACTGTCACACCTACTCAATTCTGTCGGGGAACCTACTCATGGGAGGGCACCTTCCAGGTTTCTGGTGGAAGTATTTCAGGTTCGTGGTTTGACAGTTACAATCGAGTAAGGG
>JACQTF010000039.1 GCA_016210925.1 Acidobacteriota bacterium
AGGTTGCGGTCATCCGGACGGAACCGTTGGAGCTGGCCGAGGTGATTCCCGTGGAGAAGGCCCCCACCCACATCTATCTTTCACCCGACGGCACGACCATTTGGGTGCCGAACGACGGCTCGGCCAGTGTGACCGCCATCGATGTGGCAACGCACAAGGTCCTGGCTCACGTCCCCACCGATGCAGGCCATCACAAGATAGCCTTCACCCCCGATGGACGCTTCATTTATGTGAGCAACATGATCGCCGGAAACGTCTCCGTCGTGGATGCCGTCAAGAAAGCCTTCATCAAGTCGATTCCGACGGGCCAGGGGGTCCACGGAATCGACTATTGCCCGGCGACTCACGAGGTCATCGCCTGCAATAGCGGCGAGAGCACCCTTTCCGTCATCGACGTGGCGAAGAATGAGGAAGTTGCCAAATTTCCCTTCGGCAAGCGCCCCGCGCTGATTCATTTCGACGCGCACAACCCCAACACTGGTTACGTGGTCAGCCGCGCAGATCACTCGGTCTGGGTCCTGGACGTGGGCAAGCGCCAGATGGTGGCCAGGATCCCTGTGGACAGGCAGCCCGACAAGTTCGTCGTCGAGCCCTCTCATCGATGGATGTACGTGTCGGCGCCCGCTTCGTTTTCGGTCGTAGACCTCCAGAGCTACCAAAAGGTAGGCAGCGTGCCCCTTGCACCCCTGGCGGGAGCAAACTCGGCGGCGGCTTCGCCTGCTGGATCTTCCACCAATGATATGGCGGGAATGGATCACGAGGGGATGGATCACGAAGAGATGGAGAAGAAGGGGGCCGCAGCAGCAGCAGCCCCTCAGAGTCCGCCGGCGAACCCTCCCGCTCAACCCGGAACAGTCCATACGGGAGCCTTGGTGCTGGGAGTCGGGCTCTTCGGCTTGTCGCTCGTCGCGCTCAGGAAGTTCCATCGAAATCGGATGGCAGCGCTTCTGTTCGGCCTATCCCTGGTGGCATTCGGGGTCTGGCGCGCCTCCGGTCCTGCGCCGGCGGAATCCAAGGGCAAGGGCCTGAAGGCCATTGCATCGGAGAGCGAATCCATCATGATTCACAGCTACCTGGAGTTGAGCGATGACGGAAAGCATATCTACGTCCCCGTTTCGGCCCAGAACGCCGCCTACGTCATAGACGCGGAAAGCCATCAAGTATTGGCCCGCGTACCTCTCCAGGGAGGTGCCGAGAACATTTTTTACCTGAAGTGAATCTGCCTTGAGGAATTTGGCGACTTTTGAAGGAGGGAATCCAATGAAACCCACCATCACTCGTACCCTGAAGAGCTGCTTGCTCGCCTTGATCCTGGCTGGGGGCGGGATGGAGAAGATGGGAAACGCCCAGGTCACCACCGGGACGATCTTGGGTCAGGTCAAGGATCAGACCGGAGCGGTGCTGCCCGGTGTCACGGTGACCATTCGGCATACGGAATCGGGACTGACGCGCACCGTGCTGACCAGCGAGTCGGGCTTTTACCGGGCCACCAATCTCAGTGTCGGTGGTTACGAGGTGAGGGCCGAGCTGGCAGGTTTTCAACCTGTCGTGCGCCGTGGGATCGAACTCACGGTAGGGCGCGAGGCGGTCGTCAACTTTATTCTGGAGATCGGAGAGATGTCGGAAGAGCTGGTGGTAACAGGCGAAGCATCTCTCGTTGACACTACCAAGTCCACCCTATCGGCCTTGGTCGAGGAGAAGACGATCCGAGACCTGCCACTCAACGGTAGGAGCTTTGACCAGCTTGCCCGACTGCAGCCCGGCGTTCATGCCATCCACAACGTGGGCACTGCACTCGAGCAAGGTCGTGGCCAGCAGATGTCTATTGGAGGCGCACGGCCCCAACAAAACAACTTCAGCATGGATGGGACTTCGATCAACAACCACAACAACTCCACACCGGGGAGCGCGGGGGGTACCGTGTACGGTGTGGACGTCATCCGCGAATTCGAGATCCTCACCGTCAATTACAGTGCCGAGTACGGGAACTCGGGCGGAGGTCTGATCAATGTGGTTACCAAGTCCGGGACCAACGACTGGCACGGAACTGCTTTCGCGTTCCATCGGAATGACAATCTGGATGCCAAGAATTTCTTCGACAAGGTGGACAAGCCAAAGCCAGAATTCAAGCGCAATCAGTTCGGGGGCACGGTGGGCGGGCCGATCCTCCGGAGCAAGACCTTCTTCCTCGTGGGCTATGAAGGGTTGAGAGAACGCTTGGGGGTGAGCCAGATCGCCAGCGTCCCCAACGTGCAGGCGCGTGAAGGACTGTTGCCGAATCCCAGGACCAGAGTCCTGGAGCGGGTGACCGTCCATCCTTCCATCATACCCTTCCTGAAGCTCTTTCCCCTGCCCAACGGGCGTGACTTCGGGAACGGAGCGGCCGAGCACATTTTCGCCAGAAGCAACCCCACTGACGAGGACTTTCTCACCACCCGCGTGGACCACCTGCTTTCTGAGAAGGACTCTTTCTTTGCCCGCTACACCCTCACGGATGGGTCTGTGGGGCGAGTCCGTGCGCTTCCTGCCTTTGCCCTTCGCACGATTTCGCGGTACCAGTACACCACGCTGGAGCACAAACGGGTGTTCTCGCCGAGTTTTCTGAACGTCTTTCGGTTCGGCTTCAATCGAACCACGCTGACCGATGCGGATGAGAGCACCGAAACCGTCGATCCTTCGCTGCGCTGGTTTCCTGGTCTGCCATTCGGATCATTTCTTTTTCGCGCTGATCTGACCAACCTCGGGCCAGAAGGAGGTCCACCGGACCGGCGCTTTCTCACCAACGAATTCAGCTGGGAGGACGTCGTGAGCCTGACGAGGGGAAAACACTCCGTTAGGTTCGGCGCCGTGGCCAAGCGCTACCAGTGGAACTCTGTCAATACTTTTCGCCTGAAGGGGGAGTTCACTTTCGACAACATTGAAAGCTTTCTGCGGGGTGCTCCCAGCAGCTTTCAGGCCCGGACATTTCGGAATCCGGGAGCTGGGATCAATTTCAATCCCGCCAGGGGATACCGCCAAAGCGTTTTCGCGTTCTACGCGCAGGATGACCTGAGGCTCAGGCCCAACTTCACTTTGAATCTGGGGCTCCGTTATGAGCCCACCACCGGCATCGTGGAACAACACGACCGAATCGCGAACTTTCGCTCTTTGAACGACCAGGACTTCACTTTCGGACAACCATTTGTGGCCAATCCATCCCTGAGGAACTTCAACCCAAGGCTCGGTTTTGCCTGGGACGTGTTTTCCGACGGAAAGACCTCCTTGCGGGGAGGCTTCGGGCTCTTCTTCGATCCGACCTCTTGGTTTTTCATGTTGAATTCTCCCCTCGACACGGTCAGTGCGACATTGGTAAGTCCTCGGTTTCCCCAAGTACTGGACGCGATCCTCGCCAGCAAGGACCCGGAGCTGCGGGGGGTCGAGTTCCACGCGGGAACACCCTACTACCAGAAATTCTCCCTTGGTATCCAGCGCGAGATACCGGGAAAGGTGGTCGTTTCCCTGGAGTATTTGGGATCCCATGGCGCAAAACTGTTCCGGGTTCGCGATATCAATACCGCGTTGCCGATCGTGATCCCTGGCGCTCGCAAATTTTTCCCGGCGGGCGCCACGCGCCGGAACCCTAACCTCGGCCCCTTCGGGCTGCGCACGGCAGACGTGAACTCCAACTATTCGTCTCTGCAGGCCGCGCTCCGCAAGCGATTCGAAAAGGATCTGCAGTTCCAGGCCTCCTACACCTTCTCTAAGTCCATTGACGAGGCTGCGGGCCAGTTCAATTCGTTCACCCGGACGGAGCAGGGAGCCCCGGTGGACTCGGACGAACGAAGCAACGAGCAGGGACATTCCAGTTTCGACGTCCGGCATAGCTTCGTGGCAAACTGGACCTACGATCTCCCGCTGGGGCGCGGGAGGCGGTGGCTGGGAAGTGCGAAAGGGTTCCTGCCTTACCTGCTCGGAGGATGGTCCCTGAACGGGATCGTCACCGTGGCCGCGGGAAGCCCCTTCACGATAGAAAACTCATTCAACCGCTCCAGGACGCTGGCCCTGGGTATCACCCTGGCCGACCGCCCGGACCTCAAGGCAGGAGCTTCTAATAATCCGGTGCTGGGAGGCCCGGATCGCTACTTTGACCCCGTCGCATTTACGCTGCAGCCCGCGGGTAACATCGGAACACTGGGAAGAAACACCGTGATCGGGCCCGGGTTCGCCAGCACGGACTTCTCGCTGTTCAAGAACAACCAAGTGACGGAAAAGGTGAACCTGCAATTTCGGGCCGAGTTTTTCAACCTGTTGAATCGCCCGAATTTCAACTCGCCAGGCACGACGGGGAGGAGAGTCTTCACGAACGCGAGCGGCGTCCCAAGCGGCCAGGCGGGAAGATTGACGGAGACCGTGGGCTTCTCTCGGCAGGTTCAGCTTGGATTGAAGCTCATTTTCTAAAGGACTCTGCTCCGGTGCCTTTCGAGGGGCCCAGGGGAGTTCGATCAAACATCGGGAGTATGTATCTCTGCCGAGGTGTTGCGGTGATCTTGTTGTCCCTGCTGGTCTCCGGCGAGAGCGCAAGAGCAGAGGGACAGAGGGCCGTTTCGGTGAGCATCGCCCTGACCGGGCGAGCGGCGGAGGAAACGCGCCAGCTCCACGGCACAGGGTGGGAGGCCAAACGCTCCGCGAAACTGGAGGAATTGTTCGGAAAGATTTTGATCCGTTTGGAAGATGTCTACGCAGGCGTTCGTGCGCTTCAGGAAAGAGAGGGCCGGGACCCTGATCGCGTCTTGTGGAACGCGAACGTTCGGATTTCCACCGAGGTTCGGCCGTTACTCTCGCACGGCATTAGGATTTCTGAGGGCTACCGCCGGAGGACAGGTGACGCGGGGCCCTGGAAGCGATTCCAGGCTCTCCAACATCGAATTGCCGGGCTCGAGTGGTGCAACCGCGGTGACTTCGCGCGCGCCGCGAGAGAGCTGGAAGCGGCAGTTGAACTTGGTCAGGAGCAGGGGCTGAAGCAACTTGCCTTCAGCAGCTTGAACCAGCTGGCCTATGCCCGATTCCGCCTGGGATGGCTCAGAGGTGCCGTCGAGGCGTTGCACCACGCGATCGACCTACAACCAGAATCAGCCTCCCTGGGTTTGTACAACCTGGGCTGGCTGCACTTGCAGTCAGACAATTTTCAAGAGGCGTCCGACTGCTTTGACAAAAGCATCTCCGGGATGTCCCGGGGTTCACTCCTATCCGGGCTGGGCTGGCTGAACAGGGGGATTGCCGGGCTGAGCCAGGGGCGATTCGAGAGTTCTGAAGAGGGTCTGACGCGGGCGGTACAAGTTTTCCACGATTTGAGCAGCCGAAGAAACGAGATCCTGGCGCTCTTCTACCTCGCGAGGGTGCAAGCCTACCGGGGAGAGATTGCTTTTGCGTCCCGATCGATGCGCCAGTGTCTGGCTCTGCTCGAACTTTATGGAGTGCGAACTTTCACGGATGTTGAACGAAAGAGCCTTCTGGTGCATGGTCGAAGGCTGGTACACTTGCTTCGCGTTGGCTCGGAAGCGGTACGAGTTGGGACGGCGACGGTATCTACCGCCAACGCGTTCGGCTTTGCCCGGGCTCAGGAGGAAGAAAAAAGCCAGCCCACCGCTATCACTTTGGGAACGAGCTACGGGATTCCGGGCGCTGAGGCCCGGGTACCGTTGAACCTGCTTGCCGCCAAAGGAGTCCAGGTGGGGACCATGGTCTCGCAGGTGACCTTTGATCCGGAAATCCTCGAATTTCTCAAGGTCGAGCCGGGCTACTTGCTTAAGAACAAGAGAATATCCGTTGAGACGAAAGTCGACCGCGATATTCGGGATCCGAAGAGGTCAGTGCTGCGGGTGAGAATCGCTACTCCGGCGGACACGTCTATTGCTGCAGGTTTAGTGGCGGAGATCGTCTTTCGAGTCGCTCAGGGCGCCCCCACAGGCGAGTTCAGCCTGGGACACTCAGTGGAGGCGAAGACCGCGGGAGAGGATCCGAAGGCCATAAAAGCCTTGGTGGCCACCGACGGGAAGATGTACATCGACCCCTCCGGCGTGGTAGGTCCTGAGCAAAAGCGCATCACCGGATGCTACATGGGAATGCACTGACTCACGATCACATGAAGGGGAGGTCATGCGATGAAAGGAGTCGCTGGAATGCGGACGTGGATGGGATCTTTGGTGTTCAACCTGGTGCTGGCCAGCAACGGATTTTCAGTTCAGGAATTGCCTCCCGAGGTGGCGGAGCACGGATATCCTGACCTGGTGGTGGTCAACGGCGAGATTGTGAGCATGGATGATGCGAGCACCAGGCCGGAACCGGGAAAGATCTTTGAGGCGCTGGCGGTCAAGAAGGACCGGATCGTGGCGTTGGGCTCCAACGAGCAGATCAAGGCGCTGGTTGGGCCCAAGACGCGGTTCATCGACGTCAAGGGCAGAACAGTGATTCCCGGCCTGGTGGAGCCGCACGCGCATCTGTACGGATACGCGCTCGAACGACTGGGCGAAGAGATGGGGCTGCAGATTCCGACGCGGGGCAAGAGGATCAGCATCAAGGTCAAACCGGAAGATTCACTAAGCAGCGTTAAGGAAACGATTCTGTCGAGGGTCCGGCAGGAGACTGACAGCCTGAAGCCGGGGGACTGGCTGGTGGCCAATGCCAGCGGCCATCCTCTGCTGACGCCGTGGGGACGGACGAAGCAACTGCCGGTGCGCGCTGCTTTGGATCAAGTGGCGCCCAAAAATCCTGTGCTGCTGACTGCAGGCCCTCGGGGTTTTATCAACAGCAAGGCGCTGGAAGAGGCCAGCAAGGCCATGCCAGGCTATACGCAGTACATGAATGCATCCATGGGGCCCGAAGCGGAGGAGCTGGGCTGGGTCGGTGTTCCGGAAATGGGTGCGCTGACTTGGGAAATGTGGCTTGCGGAGAAGCCGTTGAGCCTTCTGGCCGAATTATTCAGGCGGGAGGGGCAGGCCTGGACTTCCTATGGCGTGACCACCTTTGCCACGCGGATTCCCCTGCCGAGGGTCCTGAGTGGATACGACTTGCTGCACCGCAAAGG
>JACQTF010000040.1 GCA_016210925.1 Acidobacteriota bacterium
GATTTCATTCCGGATCACCGACGTCATCACCCGGTCTCCCGAAGCCTTTCGCTACTACGCTGAGGGTATCGACTTGGCGTTCCGCTATTTGCATGAGGAGGGCATTGACCGGCTCCGCCGCGCCGTCCAGATTGACCCTACTTTCGCCATGGCACACCTCTCCCTGCATATGGCGCTGCGCTATTTCGGCCTGACCGAGGAGAGCCTTCAGGCCCTCCAGAAGGCGGTGGAACATTCGAGAAATCTGCCGGAAAAGGAAAAGCTCTACGTGGATGCGGAGGAAGCGTACTTTATCCGGCAGGATCCTCAGGAGGCTGTGCGGATCTTCGAGCAAATCACGGCCCGTTATCCCAACGAGTGGTTCCCCTACTTCCGCATGGGCAGCATCGTGACGAGGGAGTTTGGAGACGACGGGAGAGCCATCGAACTCTACCAGAAAGCTTCGCAGCGGAATCCCGATGCGCCGGAAATCATGAACAACCTGGGGTACGCCTATTCTCGCATGGGAGATTATCCCATGGCGATTCAGTTCATCGAGAAATACGTGGCCCTGCTTCCCACCGATCCCAATCCCCAGGACTCCCTGGGCGAGGTCGTCTTTCACTCGGGCGACCTGGATCGGGCAGTGCGGGAGTATCGGCGCGTGTTCGAAAAGAATCCCCAATTCTATGTTTCTCACCGAAACGTGGCCTACGTCCACGCGGTGAAAGGGGAATATGATGCGGCCCTGTCGGAGCTCTCACTGGCCATGTCCCAATCCAAGGGCACGCCGTTTGAGATCACCTGCCTGGTTCTCCGGGGCGTCCTCGCTTTTTATCTGGGCCAGTACAGCAAGGCGGAGTCGGACTTCAGGCACGGGCTCGAGCTGGCGGAAAAGCTGAAAAGCTACGAAAACGGCGTCTTCTGCGCGGGGATGCTTGGGGAGATGGAGTTCGCACGCGCGCGATGGAAGCAGGGCCTGGAGTGGAATGCCAGGGCCAGTGCTCTGGCGGGCCGCAGCCCCTCGGTAAGCCGGGCCCGGCTCTGGCAATTATGGGACTCCTACGCTGGGGGTCGAGCCGAAGTCGCGCAGAATCATTTGAAGGAGGCCAAAGCGCACCTTCAGGCCGCGGAACAATCGCCGGAAAAGCCTTCAGGGCCTCAGGCTCAGCTTGGCGGCGTTCTGATCGGCACGCTGCGCGGAGAGGTCCTGCTTCTCGGTGGCGACGCTCAGCGGGCCTTGGAAGAACTTCGAGACGCCCGCCCCCCGGCCCGGCGCATAAACCTTTTCAATCTCCCTTCTGCCTATGTCATGCACAACCTGCCGTTCCCCCAGGACGGCGTGGCGCGGGCCTACCTGGCCTTGGGGCGTCTCGAGGATGCAGCTCAAGCGTACGAGGACCTGCTAAGGTTCGACTCCTCAGACATCCGGTTCCTGATCCCCTACCCGCCTTATCACGCCGAACTGGGCAAGGTGTATGAGCGGCAAGGGAAGCGCGCCGAGGCGCGAGCCGCGTACCAGCGCTTCCTGGACCTGTGGACGGATGCTGACGCGGATCAAGCGCTGCCTCGCGAGGTCTCCGCCCGCTTGAAGGCTTTGTCGTAGTCCGATCCGACCGAGTCCTGGAGTTCCGCTCCGAATAGATCCAGGGCTCATCCCTGGGCACCTCCTGACCTAACACCAAGGTCAGACAGAAACGAGCCACCACAGCCGTCATTGCTTATACCGTCACTTTTTGGTTGTGGAAATGTTTTCCCAGCCTCCCTCCAGGAACACAGATCTCGCCCGAGGCATTTTGGCTTTGGCGAGGGCGGGCGTTGGCCGGACTCTGGCGCTACCGGGCGCCCTTGCCCAGGACCACCACCGGGAGGGTTTTGAGGAGGATTTTCAGGTCCAGGGCCAGGCACCAGTGATCGATGTAATTCAGGTCCAGGGCCATCCACTCGTTGAAGTCAATTTCGTTCCGGCCGGACACCTGCCACAGGCACGTGATGCCAGGCTTGACGCTGAGCCGGCGCCGTTGTTTGCGGGTGTACTCCCTGACCTCTTCCGGGAGCGGAGCCCGCGGACCCACCAGGCTCATCTCTCCCTTCAGGACGTTGTAGAACTGAGGCAGTTCATCCAGGCTGGACTTGCGGAGGAACCGGCCGAACGGTGTCACCCGGGGATCGTTGCGCATCTTAAACACCGGCCCGGCCATTTCGTTGAGATGCTTGATCTCCCAGAGAATATCCTCGGCGCCTGCCACCATGGAGCGGAACTTGTAGAGGACGAACTTCCGCCCGTAGAGTCCCAGCCGGACCTGCCGGTACAGGACCGGGCCGTCCGAGGTCAGCTTGATGAGCGCCGCAATGAGCAGCATCCAGGGAGCCAGGATCAACAGCAACAGGGCCGACAGGACCACGTCCAGGATCCGCTTCACCAGGAGGGCGACCTCGTGGTCGGGTGCGCTGGAAAAAGTGATCAGCGGCCACTGGTCCAGGAAATCCAGGGAAATTCGCGAGATGGACTGGGGGAAGAAGGTGGCCACCAGGCGGGTCTTGATACCCAGTTCCTCGGACAGGCGAAATACCTCGTCGAAGCTTTCCAGGTCCCGGCGGCTGGAACCGATGAATAAGATCTCGTCGATGGGGTGGTCTTCCATGATCTCCGGGAGGTCCTGGATGTGCCCCAGGACCGGGACCCTCTTTTCTCCGCCGGCCGCGCCGTTGGCCGAAACGTAGCCCAGCACCTTGTAGCCCCACGTCTCGTATTTTTCCAGCACCCTTCCGATCTCCCGAGCCCGCTCGTCACTGCCCACGATCAGGATGCTGCGGTAGTTCCACCCGTTCTTCCACCGCAGGTTGATCGCAAAGCCAAACAGGCAACGAGAACCCACCACCAGCAGGAAGTGGAAAAAGATCCAGAGCAATAACAACAGCCGGCTGGGATCCTGCTTGAGGAAGAACAAGGCAAATCCCACCAGAAAGCCCAGGATCAGTTCCCCCCGGGCGATCCGCAGAGTCTGGCGAACCAGCGGCACCTTGGGGAGGGACCGATAAATCCCCAGGGTCCAGGACACCAACGTCCAGCCAGGCAAAAACAGGGCCAGGAGCCAGAAATAGCGGGGAAGCGGATACAGGCTGGGGTTGAGATGAGCCGCGACCTCTACCGGGACCAGATCATTGAAGACCAGGCGGGAATAGTAGGCTAGAGGCAGCGCCGCGATCATCCAGGCGCTGTCCATCGCGTATGAGAGGATCGTATAGATCTTCGCGCGCTGCTGGATCATGGGCTCCTGCAGAGCAATCCAATCTACAAAACTACAATGGCGACCCGTGGGAGGAGAAAGCTAAAATTATAGACGTTGGCCCTGTATTTTTGCAAAAAAAACGGTGCCCCAGCACCTCCCGCGGCTCTTAACCACCTTCAGGGCCGCCGTCTGCCTTCCGCACACGGTGGGCCGAGCACTTCCGGTGAGGGCCCGTTCTTAAAAGACGGCCAGGTCCCTCTTCACATCCCGCCGCAGTGCGGCCTCTAGCGTCGCCCAAACTTGCCCCTCCGGGGATTCTAGCACCGGAGAAGAAAAACTCTCAAAGATTTTTCCGAACGGGGAAAGCGCACACCGCACGAATACAACACTCCGAGCAACGGGGGTTCCGGGGCCTGCAGACGGTCCTTCCGTGCTCGATGAGGTTCACGTGAAGCGAGAGATACCTTTCGGGTGGAACCAGCGCCTCCATTCGGGCATGCGCAACCCGGTCGTTGGCTCTCACCGGAAGCCAGCCGAGGCGGCGGGTGATCCGTCCGATGTGGGTATCGACGGGGAACGCGGGCTTCCCGCATGCGAAGAGGAGGACGCAGGCAACGGTCTTGGGCCCCACGCCATTGAGGGAATGGAGAAACTCCCGGGCCTCTTCCAGCGGGAGGTCGTGCAGGAAGGAGAGGTCCAAGGAACCGCAACGCTCATGGATGACGTTCAAAATCTGTTTGATCCTCCGGCCCTTGATGTTGCTCAGACCTCCCACCCGGATGGCATGGGCGATTCGGGAGTGGGCCGCCTGGCGAACCGCCTCCCAGGTGGGAAAGCGCAGCCGCAGCCTCTCCATGGCCCGATCCCGGTTCCGGTCGTTGGTGTTTTGGGACAGGACGGTGAGGATCAGCTCGTCCAGGGGATCCGTCGGCTTTCGTGCCGGGATACCGTATGCCGCCTCCAGCGTCCGGATGGCATACTGCACCTTTTTCTTCAGCGCCATGGGTTGCGATGCTTTCGCACGGGTGAGGTCCACGGTGGTCTGGACACTTCCGCAAGGATCGCTAGCCTCGGCGACCCGGGCCCCGCACCTGGTCCTTTTGTTGGGCAAACCGGCCAGCCGATTTCGGCTACCAGGTGCGGGGCGGGCCGCCGGCGCTGCATGATCCTCCAGCAGACGCTGGTAAGCCGCTTCATAGAGCGGGACGATCTTCTTGCTGCTGTAGTCCTGCGCCCGCGCCCGGCAGGCTTTCCCCATTTTCAGCCGCAGATCACGATCCCTTAAGATCGTTAGTGCTCTTTCCGCCATCTCTTCCGTCTGACCCACACCGACCAGAAACCCGTGCTTCCCGTCCTCGATGAGCTCCGGAAGCCCTCCGGCATCGGACGCCACTACCGGAACCTCGCACGCCATCCCCTCCAGGGCGGCCAGGCCGAAGCTTTCCAGCTCGCTGGGTAACAGCAGGAGGTCGGCCACGGACAGGAACTCGCGGACGGAAGCTTGCTTGCCCAGGAAAAAGACGGAGTCGCTGATGCCCAACTTCCGGCAAAGATAATCGGCGTTGGAGCGCTCCGGCCCATCCCCGATGAGCAACAGCCGAGCGGGAATCTTTTTCTGGACCCGGTGGAAGATCTCAATGACGTCCGGTATCCGCTTCAAGGGGCGGAAATTGGAGATGTGGACCAGCACTTTTTCCCCGCCGGGGCTGAACCGCTTCTGAAGCTTCCGGGGCGGGATCCGTCGGAACTGGCGGAGGTTCACGAAGTTGGAAATCACCTGGATGGGTTTCTCGGTCTTGAACTCCCTGACCGTGGCCTCCTTGAGGTGGCGGGAAACAGCCGTGACGCAATCGCTCTGCTCGATTCCAAACCGGGTGATGGGCAGGTAGGATTTGTCGTTGCCCACCAGGGTGATGTCGGTGCCGTGGAGGGTGGTCATGACAGGCAGCCGACGGGGAGCCATCATGGACTTGGCCAGGAAGGCGCTGATGGCGTGGGGGATGGCATAATGCACATGGATCAAATCCAGGTGGAAGGAGTTGGCGATCTCCACCATCGTCGTCGCCAGCGCCAGAGCGTAAGGCGGAAAATCGAACAAGGGATAGGTGACGACCTCCACCTCGTGAAACCACACCCGCTCGTTCAGTTCCACGATTCGGGAAGGCAACTCGTAGCTGATGAAGTGAACCGTGTGCCCACGCTGGGCAAGTTCCTGGCCCAGCTCGGAAGCCACCACTCCACTTCCGCCGTAGGTAGGATAGCAGGTGATCCCGATGTTCATTTTGTGGAAGCCTGACCTTCAACCCGCACCAGCTCTTTGGACTACGCGGCGCTCGCCGCCGGTAGAGCAAGCTGGTACGGGGTCAGGGGGTCAAGATCCGTTCCTCAGAGAAAGAGCACCTTGTGAGCACTGGGCCACGGCTCCATGGCCTCGTAAGCCCGATCCAGGAAATTATATCCATGGCCGCCCAGGAAATACACCGCGTTGAGCACCCGCTCCTGAAGACGGGAGCCGGGAAAAAGTAGATTCTCCACCCGGCGGACGTGGGATCGGGCGATCTCGGCCTTCTGGGAATGATTCTGGAGGAAGCGGTGCTCAATTTTTCCCAGTTGATAGAGGATCTTTTTCTCGGACGTTGACACCGCACCCGCCAGGGTCGGATCCAGCTTCTCCAATGCCTGCTCCAGTTCGGAAAGCCTGTCGCGAAAGAGCTTCTCCGTCTCCCGGAACTTTGCGCTGAGATCCCGGTAGAGAAAATCCTCCATCAACCGGCGAAACACAGCGTCGCTGTCCCCCCAAAAGTCCCCCAGGCTCCACCCGTATTTCTCCAGCAGCCTGTGAATCCTGGCCGGAACCAGGGTCAGGCCGTTCCGTGGGACGATCACCGGTTCCTCGAGATCGAAAAAGGCGTGAAGGGGTCGAAGCTGGGGGAAGTACGCCACCTCGGCGGGACCTCCCACGTAGGCCAGGCAAGGAAGGATCCAATCCTGGACCACCGGTCTCAACAAGACGTTGGGGCTGAACCGGTCGGGGTGTTCGTCCGCCTCCCGCACCAGCTGCGAGCGGTCCCGGATCTCGCCATTGATCTCGAAACAGCCGTCTTTTCTACGGATGGGGATCCGAAGATTTTCTTGCAAGTAAAACAGGAGCGAATGCCCGGCCGTGAGCCTCACCTGCAGAGGATAGCCCGCTGCCTCCAGCCGGCGGTCGTTTTCGCCCAGAAGCGCCGCCAGTTCGTCGCTCCTGGAAAGGGCCCGCGCGGCGACATCGCCGGCCAGCCGCTTCAGCGCCGGGTCCAGGGGGTCCAGCAGGACCAGCCCCCTTTTTCCAAGCAGCCCCGCCATCCACCGGGCGAAGCCGTCGCCCCAGGCGCGCCCGGGGGCGAAAGCCTCGAACAAGCTTTTCAGGAGAGCCTCCTTAAAGGGGCCCTCGGGCAACAGAGCCTGGAGGCGATCGTGGGCCTGGCTTGTCCCGGATCCCAGCGCCAGCCTTCCCACCACTGCTCCTTTGGCCGACGGCGCTTCAGCCTGGTAGATCAAGGAATGCAGTTGGTCATCTGAGTCCAGCATCCAGAATTCGGAGGCTTCCGCATAGTCGTGGTCCTCCGTCTGGATCCAGAAGACGGGAATCGTGGGAATTCCGCTCGCATTCATTTCCTCAGCGATCCGAAGGACTGAAAGGGCCTTCCACACCGTCAGCAAGGGCCCGCCCAGGAACCCGGCCTGCTGTCCCGTGACGACGGCCACAGTGTCCGGGTCCTCCAACCGCTGGAGGGCTTCCAGGGCTGCTCCGTCGTTCTCCCAGAAACGATTTTGACGAGCCAGCTGGCTCGCCAGCTCCTTTCGATGGGAACACCGCGCGGCAACCTTGCGGGCCCGCTCCCGCCAGGCGTCCGGATCCCGCGGGGCGGGAAGGAACGCGGTCGCGGCAGGCGAGGAGTCCAGAAAATCCAGGAACAGGCGTGGCTGGCCCGGAAGATCGCGGAAGGGAATTTCAGTCACCAACGTACTCAGCGCGCAGGGCAGCGAAAGTCTTGACGATCTCTTCCCTGGCCTCCTCTGACAACTGTAGTAGCGGCAGGCGGCAGTGCCCGCCCACGAAACCCACGGACTCCATGGCCGCTTTCAACCCCGGAATTCCATGCCGATCGGTGACGGCGATGGAGGCGGGCGTCAGAGCTGCCTGCAGGAGCTGGGCTCCCTGGACGTCTCCCCACCGGAACACCTCGAAAACCCGCACGCAAATTTCGGGGGCAGCACAGGCCAGGGCTACGATTCCCCCCACCGCCCCCAGGGCCAGAGAAGCCAGCAGGATGGGACCGGCACCGCACAACACCTGGAAGGCCTGGCCCGCGCTCTCGGAGAGAAAATCTGCGATCGCCGTGAGGCTTCCCGAGCTCTCCTTCATCCCGGCGATGTTCTCGTGGGATGCCAGTCGACCGACAGTCCCAGGGGGGATCGATACCCCGGTGAATTGAGGGACACTGTAAACGAGGACCGGCACCGGCGACTCGTCCGCCACGCTCCAGAAGTGGACGAAGAAGGCATCCGCCGTCATCCTGGACTTGAAGTAGGAAGGCGCACTCACCAGCACCGCCTCCGCCCCCAGCTCGGCAGCCTGGCGACACTGACGGATCGCTTCACGGGTTCCCTCAGTGTTGATCCCCACCATCAAACGCTTGGTGGAAGGAACCAACCCCCGGACGGCTTCCACCACCGTCCATTTCTCCGTCTCCGAGAGGTACACTGCTTCCCCGTTGGAACCCAAGACCACGTATCCGGCCAGCCCGGTTCGATTCCACCGGTCAAAATTCGCCCGCAAGCCCCCCAGGTCCAAAGTCCCATCCTGGCCAAAGGGGGTGGTGACGGGGGCCAGAATTCCGCTGAGATCCAGCACGGCTTCGTTCTCCCAGGTTCAGGTCTAGGTCGGGTGCGAATTGCCGACGCGGGCTTTGCAAAAGGTTTCCAGTTCCCCCACCGTCGCAAAGATCCAGTCCGGTCCCGCTTCCAGCAAAGCCTGTCGCCGGTCGCTTCCCCACAGGGCGGCTGCAGTGTACGCCCCCGCGCCCTTCCCGGCGCGCACGTCCGCGGGAGCATCTCCCACCACCAAAGCCTGGTGATTGCCCACCTCCAGCAGTTCCAGGAGCCTCACGACGCCCTCGGGATGGGGCTTGTGGCACACCACATCGTCTCCGGCGACGATGGCTTGAATCCGGTCCAGCAGGCCCAGTTGCTTCAGGGTGATCAGGGTCCCGGCGCGCCCTTTTCCGGTAAAGAGGCCTATTTTCACGCCGTAGTGTTGGAGGTAATCCAGGACTTCACGCATGCCATCAAAGAGGCGGACCCGGTCGGCGTGAACCCGGTAAAAGCGATGCAGGCGCTCGACCGCGCCGGGCACGGCGCCGGCCGTCAGAAGCCGGCCGAATATCTCCTGCTCGGGGGGACCAAAGTGTGAGCGAATCTCCTCAGGAGGCAGCCGGCGTCCCAGGTGGGGCTCCAGGACGTGATTGAAGGCATCGTAGATGAGGGGCAGAGTGTTGGCCAGCGTCCCGTCCAGGTCAAAGATGATCGCACGCAGCTCTTCCACTCCCCCATTATAGGGGAAGAGAGCCTGGAAATTCCGCTGTGTGTACGGTACAGCTCCGTTGTACGCCTTTGTCTGGACGATTCGCGGCATCCCTCAGTCCAGGACTGCGAGGCTCTGAGTCAGTATCAAGTTGCCGCGCCGGATAGTATTTCCAGGACTCTCACCGGCGGGTCTGCACCGATTGTCAGGGGCATGAATGACCGGAAACGCTCCTCGATGGCTCTGCAGTCGCCAATCTCGCTGTCTATCCAGTAACGTCCAAGCCCCTGCGCTTCCTGGTAGGTGCTGCCTCCACCACCAAATGGATCCACTACGATGTCCTGCGCTTGTGTCGAAATTTGGATCGCGCGGGCTGGAATCATGGGTTTCAGCTCGTTCACTCCTGAACGTGCCTTCGCGGTCAACTGAAACTGTCCCTTTCAGCAGACGCCCTTCGACACGAGAACGCAACGATCGGAACAAATTCCTTCTGAATCTTCTGAGAAAGGGAGGGGGCCATGGCCGTAGGGATGGGGGCCATGGCCCGTGGGAGGAGGCTTACGAGAAGACTTACAGGGTAACGCGATCCTTCAGCCGAAGGAACTTCCTTTCTCCGATCCCTTGCACCGCCATCACGTCCTCGAGCCGCTTGAACTTGCCGTTCTTTGCGCGGTGATCCACGATGCGCTGAGCGATGACGGGACCGATCCCGGGCAGGGTGGCCAACTCCTCCGCCCCCGCCGTGTTGAGGTTGACCTGTCCCTGGGTCTCGGAGGACTGGGCGGATGGAGCAGGGCCGTTGCCCTGACCCCAGAGCACCCCCGAGCCCACTGTCAGGACCGAGAACAAGGTCATCACTGCGATAAACCGACGCGTGCCTTTCATTGAGTTTCCCTCCTTGGTGAAATTTGAACTTCGCTGACTAGAACCGCCCCGGAGGGAAATTTGCGAAAAAATGTCGAAGAAGAAGGGGAGAGGGGAGGCCAGCCCGAAGATCCTTGGTCAGGGCTATTCCGGCAGAACGGAGGCCAGGAAACGCAGCTCGTTCGAGAAAAAAATCTCGAGCGCCACCAGGGGGAGTGATGATCTGATCTGGACCTGTCCGCCCGTCTGGGAGCCAAAGCCTGGCACAAACTCCGTGAGGAGCCGGGCTTGCTGTTCGCGGGGCGCGAGGGTGAATATCCGTTCGCCGGTCAGAGCCCCTGCGGTGTCCAGAATGCGGAGGGTGACGGTGGCTGCCTGATCGTTGGAATTCAACAGGGCGATCCCGGTGGAGAAATCGTCGTTCTGGGCCACCTGGGGGAATGCGATCCGAGTCCGGGAAGTCCCCTCCAGGGGCACGGCCGTCAGGAACGTGAACTCAGGGCCCGAGAACTCCAGATGCCCGATCACGCTACCGTGGCTGCTTTCCACCTCGATCCACCCCGTGCGGAGCTGGACCGCATCCAGGCCGAACAGCTCGCCCACTTCGGCCTCGAACGAGTGGCCGGGTTCCAGGGTAAAGGGCACCTCTCCCAGGGAAGTGCCCGCTGGAGCAAATCCTCGAATGAGGATGAAGAAGGGCTCTTCCAGAGGATTGCTCAGGCTCAAACGAGCCCGAAAACCGTTTCCCGTCACGAAATGAGGCGAGTACAGCTTCAGGGGATTCGGCGACTCATTCAAGGACCGGCCCGGGAGCACTGCCAGGCTGTCGGCCGTTCCATACACGAGAGCGGCGACCAGCCCCATGTTGGACCTGATCCGAATCCAACCCCGGAGGTTCTCCTGGGGGTCCGGGAAAAACTGATCCAACCGGCGCTTGATGCGGGTTCTTCCCGAAATGGTATTGCCCATGGAGGCACCGATTCGATCGCCGAAGGCGTTGAAAGCCTCCAGGTCGAATTGGTCCGTGTTGAAGTTGGGATTGACGATGTCCAGTTCGGTAAAGAACTGCTCGCTGTGAGCGATCTTGGAAAAGAAGATCTCCCGAAGGGGAGTACCAACAGACTGCAGCGCATCCAGACCGTTGCCCAGACGGTCGCCCTTCACAAACAGGAGCTGGATGCCGGGGCGGTCGCTGTCGAGAAAGATCCAGCCCGAAGGCCCCCCGTCCTCCTGCGTCTCCGCTGGCTCCTGCAGGTTGAACCATTCGTTCAGCGACCGGGACACTTGCTCCCCCGGTCCCAGGGTCAGCTTGACGGGATTGACGGCGTCTGTGCCCACAAACGGGGCACCCACATCCGCCACGAAGGTCAGGGTCACCTCCGCGGCCTGCTCCCCTGGGTTCGACACCGCGAATCCGCTGAACGTTTCGGCGTTCAGCACTGCAAGGGGCGCGTGGCGAGCGAACGACTCCACCACCACATCGATCTTGTTGCTGCGAAAGTTCAAGACCGTCACCCGGGTTCCGTCCGGGGTGACCGCCACGTCCAGGGGTTCGTCGAAAGCCTCGTCGGGGTCGTCGCCCACACGGGTCTGGGTGGTGATGGCGCTGGTGGTCAGATCGATGGTGAAGAGGGAATCGTCGGAAGGAGATGACACGTAAGCCAGCGAGCTGTCCGGGGAGAAGGCTACGCCCGTGGTGCTCTGGAACGAGGAGGGGAAAGGGGGCGCCACGGAAAATATTCCCTCCAGGCTCTCGGCGTTCAGCACGGTCAGGGAGGACCGACTGACCACGATGAACTTTTTCCCGTCCGGCGTCAGGAGGATGCGCGACGGATCCGCTCCGGCGGGAATCTTCTTGACCAGCTTGCCATCGCTGACGTTGATCACGAAGAGGTCGTCTTCGTCAAACCCACCCAGCTGCGCCACGTTCGTCACCAGGGCTTTGCTCCCGTCCGAGGTGAAGACCACCTGGTTGGTAAATACAAAGTTGGCGCTCAGGTCCGGGGCCACAAAGGTGGTCTGTACCTTCAGATCGGCGCTGGATAAAAAGACCACCGTTTCGGCGGTTCGCTCGGTGAAATTCCCCAGCGTGTTGACCACTGCCAGAGTACCATCGTCGGGGGACAGGGCCGTATAGGCGGGGCGAAAGAGATTGCGGGCCCGGCCCACTTCGCTTCCGTCCGACACCCGGAACTTGACCACCTCGTGGGTCCCCGTCGAGGAGAGGAACCCGAACTGGCCGTCCCGGGTCAGCACGAGATTGCTCCCAAAGCCGAAGTCCACTTTCTCGAAAGAGATGGTCCGCACCACCGACAGGGAGCCCACATCGATGACCGAGATGCCGTCCCCTTCCCCTTCCTTCTCGTGAACCAGCGAGCCTACGTTGACCACCAGCAGAGAGCGAAAGTCCGGCGTGAAGACCAGGAAGACGGGATGGGAGCCCACGGCGATGGCCCGGACGATCTGGGCCGTGTCCGGACGAAAGGCCAGAACCACGTCCGAGCCGGTGAACGCCACGAAGCCTATTTGGCCGTCGGGCGTGTAGACCATGTTGGGCGACACATCCACGTCGCCGCCGGTCCCCGTGGAGGTCTGGTTGACATCAAACCTCAGATCCAGAGATTCCCTCTGGGGATCGACGGTGGCAGCCACCCGGCCGGCCAGCACGGACTTCCAGCCCAGGCAAAGCACCAGCATCGAAAGAAGGAGTCGTTTCTTGCCGCTCATGGGACCGCTTGACCTACTGGGATCGCAACCAACCATCATACCTGTTTTCACGGGCTGCATCCAAGACTTTCCAACCGCCAGAAGCACCGCCGTTGAACCCTTGGAGCTGGCCACCTGACGGAAACGGGGCCCGCCCCTACGGGCGTCTTGTCCGGTACCGCAAGGCGCGGATTTCCTGGGCGCCCAGCAACTGCTGGAGCCGGCCCAGAATCTCTCCCTTCATCTCCTCCATCTGGTCCGCCCAGGAGGGGTCTTCGATCTCTACCGTGAGCGTTCCCCCCTGGAAGGCTTGGGGCTTCGTCCGGCGACGGATGGCATCGCCCACGACCCTATTCCAGGCTGCGAATGCCACCTCCCGCCGAAAGCCTTCGGGGGGGTCGAGTTCTTTCAGGAGGTGAACGAGGTCGCTGAAAAAGTCATGCATCCGGTTCCGCTTTCAATGGGCGATCGGCGGCCAGAACCGCTCGTAGGTGAACTCCGGGCTGTCAAAGGGGGTGTGGCAGGTGCGGCAGAATTCTTTGCCCACCTTTCCATAGGGCGCTGAGGGACTGGCC
>JACQTF010000049.1 GCA_016210925.1 Acidobacteriota bacterium
CGAGACTTCAACATCGTTTTTCCCCTGGATCGCTTTCGAGAGCTGGTGTCCCGCGGGATCGTGGGAGCCCTGACGCCCGTGCACTTCAGTTTTATGGGACATATCGACGGGCCCCACATCCGCACCCTCCAGGAACACATCGCCCCCCAGTTGGTCCAGGCCCTGAAAAGGATGCACGCCGACGTGGCGTTCCTCACCCCGGCCTGAGGCCTCTGCAATCAGTCCGTGGGACTGATCCAGCGGGCCCTGGAGAGAGCCGGAATTGCCACCATCTCCATCTCCATCCTGCGCCGCGTCACCGAATCGGTCCGCCCGCCCCGATCCGTCTTCGTCCGCTTTCCCTTCGGCCATGCCCTGGGAGAAGCAGGCAACACCGCTCAACAGATGACCCTGATTCGCGACTCCCTCAAGGCCCTCTACCAGATCTCCGAGCCGGGAACCATCCTGGACCTGCCCTACCGCTGGCGCAGGGAAACGTATTCCGCCCCCTCCGACTGGGAGTTCCCCAGGCCTTGACATCCCAGGCACCCCTTTCTACCGGGAAGTGCCGCTCTTGAGCGCAGCAGCCAGACCTTGGTAGGAGGCAAGGAGCTTGGAGCCGATCTCTTGCCATTCCGCTTCGGTCACCGCACCATGGGTCTCAGCCAGCCTGTCCCGCTGGAGCATGGCGGCGGCGCGGGCCCGGGCATAGTCTCGCAAGTTCTCGGCAGGGACCTCGTACAGCGCGGCGGCTGAGGCAGCAATAGCCTGAACGAGGGCAGCCTCGCCGAGTCGCGCACGCTCGCGGTGAGCGATCCACCACTCCAGCTCCAGTCGCGCTACTCGTACCGGATCACTCTGCAAGCGGCCGATGCGGCATATCGCCCGATAGTAGGCTTCCAGGTAGGGAAGGACGCGCTCGTAGTCGGCGCGCGAGCTGCCTTCCTGAAACACTGTCGCCGCCTTGGCGGCACGATAGGCGTTCACGTTGGCGTGAAGGAAGGGAAAGTGCGTCTGCCGCCGGAGCTTCTTCACCAACAGCCAGTAGAGGCGAAGCGGCTCGTGTTCGTAGTAGGCACGCCACATCCCCATCTCGAGGAGGGCGAGCTCGCGCGGATCGAAGGTGCGCACGTCGGACGACCAGAAGCCGTAAAGATCCAGCAAAGCCCAGCCTGACAGCAGCATCACAAGGCCAAGCACAACGCAGAGCCAGCGTTGGGTCCAACGCTCAGGAGGCGCATTCTTCATGGCGCATGGGGACTGGTTAAAAGTGCCCGCCGGGACCGACACCTGTACGGTATCTCCCCTCGTCCCCTCGTGGGCTCACGTCACCGACGTGCAAGACTGGGAAGCCCCTATCCATGCTTGCCGGTGCGTTTCAGCACGTCGGCCAGCGCTTCATCCTCCAACACGGGGACTATCGTCAACTCCATCAAATCATTCCACATCAAGGAGAACTCCGCCAATGTCTTCGGGTCGTCGGTCTCCAGCAGGTCGAAGCCGCCACTCAGGTCGGCGCGTGTCCAGCGTCCCAACAGCGTGGCCCCTTTGGGCGGCAGCCCGCCGGTCTTCTGGAATCGTGCGATGCCTTCATTCCGCTTCTGGGTATCCGGTGCCCAGGAAAACGTCATCATGAACTTCATATGCTCCTCCCCTACGGGTGATCTGTCGGGCCTAGCAAGGCCCTTGTTGTTCTCCTCTCTATCTACGGAAGATCCGGCCCGCTGGATTCCGCCCATTGGTTTTGAGAGTTTCGCCGTTGGGCTGCCGGTCACCTCTGTCGGCCCTTCAGCGAGCAAGTGTCCGTTTGCACCACCCGATTCAGGGGGACACAATCAGAGAGAGATTGGAAGGTGAAAAAGTGGTGGAAAGTGAAAAGGTTGCAGGATGGAGGACTTTCCAGCCGGACGATCTCTAACTGGAGAATGACCCGAACCTTCTGTTGGCCCCCTTGGGGAACCCTCTGGAGGAACCGGTCCAGCTTGGAGGAGGAAGCTTGTCCCGCGGGGGACCCCACCAGGAGCATCAGGGCCAGGACCACGGCCGACAGCTTGATTGTTTCCCGGTTCCTGCTCATGGCCCTGCCAAAAAGCAAGAACCTGACAAAATTGTCGCTGATTGATTCTAAATGGCTTACGGCTTAGGGAGGGTCAGCCTGGAAGCATCTTTCCAGCAATTCTGACCGGTAGTATGACAAAGCGACCGGATGACAAATCATGTCAAAGGCTTGCGGTGACCCGGGTTGTCAGGACATTGCCCTCCGCCAGACTGGGCGGCCCGCTGGGCTGGGTCCTGGGTAGCCTCTGGCCCTCCTCCCCACCCGTCCCAGGCCGAGGGCCGTTCCCAGGAAGGGGAGCAAAGATTTTTCTTGCTTTTGAATATTTACTCGTTAGAATGCATATTCATGCACGATCGAAAACACTGGATCCTTCGGATCGTCCAGGAACAACCGGTGGGGAACCAGCGGAAGCTGCAGCGCGAGCTGGGGAAACACGGCATCCGGGTCACCCAGTCCACCCTGTCCCGGGATTTGAAAGAGCTGGGTTTGGTGAAGGTGGCTGGCGATGGGGGCTATCGTTACGTGCTGCCCGACGAGGTGCGGGGAGCGGACGTGCTGGCGGGCAAGCGCATCCTGAAGGAATTCGTGACCGAGATCGACCACGCGGGCCATCTGCTGGTGGTCAAGACCGAACCCGGCAACGCCCAGCCCGTGGCCCGCGCCTTGGACCGGATGCAGTGGCCGGAGGTGGTGGGGACCGTGGCGGGAGACGACACCCTGATCGTGGTCCTGCGGCATCCCTCCCAGGTCCAGCCCGTGACCGAGAAGATTTTGCAAATGGTGGGGCGGAAGAAAATCGCATGAACCTCGCAAACGGCAGCTCCAAGATTCGGGTGGGGATCCTCGGCGGATCCGGGTATGGCGGCAGCGAGCTGTTGCGGCTTCTCCTGCTGCACCCGGCGGCGGAGATCCGCTGGGTGGGAGCCCGGGAACACGCCGGCAAGCCGTTGGCAAAGGTGCACCCGGGTCTGGCCCACTTCACCGAACTGGTTTTCTGCGACGGCCTTCCCCAGGGCGGGCTCGACGATCTGGATGTCCTGTTTTTGGCCCTTCCCAACGGCCAGGCCATGGAGGTGGTGCCCGAAATCCCCGACGCGATCAAGGTGATCGACCTGAGCGGCGATTTTCGGCTTCGCGATCCGGAACTGTTCGCCCGGTACTACGAGCGCACCCACGCCTGCTTTCACCTCCAGAAAAAGTTCGTTTATGGGTTAACGGAGATCGCCCGTCCTGCTATCCGGACAGCGATGCGCGTCTCCAACCCGGGCTGTTTCGCCACGGCGGTGAACCTGGGGTTGCACCCCTTCGCTTCCGAGGGCTACCTGGAAGGGACGGTGATTGCAGACGCCAAGACCGGCTCTTCCGGCGCCGGGGCCAAGCCCTTGTCCACCACGCACCACCCCCGCCGGGCCAACAGCTTTTTCGCGTACAAGGCGTTTCAACACCAGCACCTTCCAGAGATCCTCCAGTGCCTGGAAAACGGGGGCCGCGGCTGGGACCTGGTCTTCCAGGTTCACTCCGCCCCGATGGTGCGTGGAATTTTCGCCAGCCTCTACCTCTCCTTTCAGGAGGAGATGACGGATCAGAAGCTGGAAGCGATCTTCAAGAAGTATTACGGAAATGAGTTTTTTGTTCGCCTGGTAGAGGGATCTCCTGACGTCAACTGGGTCAAGCATACCAACTTCGCTGACATCGGCTGGGCCGCCCAGGGAAGACACGCTGTGATCTTCGTGGCCATCGACAACCTGGTCAAAGGGGCGGCGGGGCAGGCGGTGCAGAACATGAACCTGATGTTCGGGCTGGACGAAAGAACGGGGCTGCAGATCCCTGGCAGTCACCCTTAAACCGGAGAGGAGAAGAATGAACGCGACGTACGAATCCTGGCGATCGCACGCCATTGAAGTGGAAGAGACCCTGGAGCTCCGCACGTACAAGAAATACCCGATGCAGATCGTTCGGGGCGAGGGCTGTTACGTTTACAACGAACGAGGCCGGCGCTTCCTGGACTTTTACGGAGGCCACGCGGTGGCCAGCGTCGGACATTGCCACCCCCGGGTGGTGGAGGCTATCCGGCGCCAGAGCGGGCAGCTCTTGTTCTATTCCAACGTGGCCTACAGTCCCGCCAGGGCCGAGGCGGTCCAGGAACTCTTCAGCGTGCTCCCCGAGGGTTTCCGAAAAGTTTTCCTGGTCAACTCGGGATCCGAGGCCAATGAGAACGCCTTGAAGATGGCCTGGCAGTTCACCGGGCGCCGTCAGATCATCAGCTTCGAAAACTCCTTCCATGGCCGCACGCTGGGCTCTTTAAGCATCACCGGGATGGGGCGCTACCGTGGAAAGTTTCCTCACGTTCCCGATATTCGGATGGCGGAATTCGGCAACCTGGATTCGGTCCGGCGGGCGATGGGCCCGGACACGGCCGCTGTCTTTCTGGAGCCCATCCAGAGCATGGCGGGGGTGATCATGGCTCCGCCGGATTTCTACCAGGGCCTTCGCGAGTTGTGCGATGAGTACGGCACCCTTCTCATCTACGACGAGGTCCAGACGGGCACGGGCCGCACGGGAGACTTCTTGTTCTCCGGGTACGGAGGCGTCTATCCAGATCTGGTCACCCTGGCAAAAGGGATCGCCAGCGGGCTCCCCGCGGGAGCCGTGCTCATTCGCAGTCCCCGGGCGGACTCAGTTTCCATCGGGGACTATGGAACGACGTTCGGCGGCGGGCCCGTAGTTTGCGCCGCCATGGCGGCCACCCTGCAGGTCTGGAAGGAAGAAAAGCTGAGGGAGCGGGTGCGGACCTACAGCCCGTACCTCATGGACTCGTTGCGCGGGATGCCCGGCGTGCGCGAGGTTCGGGGACTGGGTTACCTGGTGGGAATCCGGCTGGAAGCGGAAGCCAAGATCCTCCAGCATGCACTGCTGGAACGCCAGGTCCTCACAGGGCTCAGCGAGGACCCGGAGGTCCTTCGGTTGCTGCCACCGCTCACCCTCCGCCAGGAGGAGATCGATCAATTCCTGGAAGTGTTCCGCCAGGTGGCAGTTTCCTGCGTCCACGCATAGAGGAGTATCCAATGTCCGGGAGGCCCTCTCCCTTGGAAGAACCCGTCGGCGAGCTCTCGCTGAAGGGACGGCACTTTTACAATCTGGCCCACTTCAGCAAGCGCGAGGTGGAGTCGCTGCTGGAAGCGGCCTTCGAGTTCAAGCGGGGAGGAGGCGGGCTCCCGCTTGCGGGGAAAAGCGTGGCCCTCCTCTTCTTCGACCCCTCGCTGCGGACCCGCGCTTCCATGGAGGTGGCCATCCACCAACTGGGCGGGCAGGCCGTGGTACTTCAGCCCGGCCAGGGGATCTGGGACCTGGAGTTCGAGGAGGGCGCCGTCATGGACGGCTCCAGGCCCGAGCACGTCAAGGACGCCGCCGCCGTGCTCTCCCGTTACGTGTCGGCCGTCTGTGTCCGGGCGTTTCCCAAGCTTCAAAACTGGGAGGAGGACAAGCGGGACAAGGTCCTCAAGGGCTTCCTCCAACACAGCCGCGTCCCGGTCATCAATCTGGAGTCCTGCTGGTTCCACCCGTGCCAGGCCCTGGCGGACCTGATGACCCTGCGGGAAAAGGTCGGCTCTCTGGAAGGGAAAAAAGTGGTCCTCAGCTGGGCCTGTCATCCCAAGCCACTCCCGATGGCGGTGCCGAACTCGTTCGCGCTCATGGCCAGCCAGTTCGGGTGCCAGCTCACCATCGCCCGCCCGCCGGAGTACGCCCTGGACCCGGACCTGGTGGAGCTGGTGCGCAGAAATATGGAACAGTTTGGCCTCAAATTTCGCGAGACCACCTCCATGGAGGAGGCGCTCGAGGACGCGGAGGCCGTCTACCCCAAGAGCTGGGGAAGCCTGGCGTTCTACGGCCGGTGGGAAGCAGAGAAGGCTGTCCGGGGGCGGTACCGCACTTGGATCGTGGACCAGGAACAGATGAACCGCGCCCGGGCCGCTTGCTTCATGCACTGCCTGCCCATCCGCCGGAACGTGGAGGCCACGGATGGAGTCATCGACGGGCCCCAGTCGCTGATCCTGCAGCAGGCGGAAAATCGGCTCCACACTGAAAAGGCCGTGCTGTCGGCCCTGCTTTAAAAGAAGACCTGAAACTCTGAAACCCGAAACTCGCCTCTTTCAGTTTTGGGTTTTGTAGCTAAGGAGGACCCAGGTTGGACCGTCAAACCTTTCCCGCTTCTCCCACCGATTCCGACCGCCTGGACCTTCTGCGCCAGGCGGTCCCCTACATTCGCAGATTCCAGGACAAGGCCTTCGTGGTCAAGCTGGGGGGACGGGTGGTGGAAGACATGGAACGACTCCACGACCTGTCCGAGGAGGTTGCCCTCTGCCACGAGGTAGGGATCCGGCTGGCCGTGGTGCACGGCGGCGGCCTGCAGGCCACCCGCCTGTCGGAGAAGCTGGGCATCCAGCCACGGATCATCCAGGGCCGCCGGGTCACCGACGATGCGGTGCTGGACATCGCCAAGATGGTGTACGCCGGCAAGATCAACATCGAGATCCTGTCCTGCCTGCGCCGCAGAGGCGTCCCCTCGGTGGGTCTGTCCGGGGTGGACGGAAATATCATCCTCGCTCAGCGCCGGGCCGCCCAGCGCCTGGTGGACGAGCAGACCGGCCAGGAGGAGTGGGTGGATTTCGGCCACGTGGGGGACGTCGTGGATGTGGACGTGCGCCTGCTAGAACTGTTACTCCAGAACCGCTACGTCCCCGTCATCGCCTGCCTGGGCGCGGACGCCGAGGGGAACGTTTACAACATCAATGCCGACACCGTCGCTTCAGAGATCGCCGTGCACCTCAAGGCTGAAAAGTACATCAACATGACGGACGTGGACGGCATTTACCAGGACCCGGCCCGTCCCGAGACCCGCATCTCCAGACTGACGGCATCCCAGGCCCGGGAGCAGCTCCAATCCAAGAGCCTCTCCGCCGGCATGCTGCCCAAGGTGGTCTCCCTGCTCCGGGTGGTGGAGCAGGGGGTGCGCAGCGCTCACGTCATCAGCGGGCTGAAGCGCAACTCCCTGCTCAGCGAGGTCTTCACCGACTCCGGCGTCGGCACCATGATCGTCCGCGACGATTAATGGCCGCCCTGTCATTCGTCGCAACGTCACTCTCTCGGAGGAATGGTATGCGTCAGATGATCGGAATAGACCCAGCTGTGCTGATTCTGGTCTTCTTCGCCACGGCCCAGAACCTTCCGAATGAGGCATCAGAATAGGCGGCGATACAGGCACTGCTGGATGCCTATGGTGCAGCATGCTGCGCGCGTCGGCGGCTTGGTGCAGGCGCACGCAAAAGGCCCCTCCCCCGGCGAACAAGACGCCGGTTGCGGTCCAGGTTAGAAAGTAGCCCAACCCAAACAGAAACGTCCCCCGCAGGTCTCGGGGCGCCGCTTCTCGAAGATGGTGCGATGAAGAAGAAGCGTCGGGTAGGTCGAAGGGAGCATCATGGCGAGCATCATCACCAGCCACATCCCGCTGAAAACGATGAAGCTCAAAGCATCCGCCCAGCCTTCCATCCCTAAGGAGATCGGTACGCCCATGCGCATGAGAGTCCCCATGTTTTGGACCACCAGACGACGGCGAAGCGCAGCCCACTTAAAGGAAGATTTCCAAAGTGTCCCTCAGTGATGTTCATCCCGACGATGCCCTCGCATCCCATGAAGCCATCGATGGCTTGGGAACGAGTCACCTCTGGCTCGTGCAGAGGTGTCAGCCGAAGCCCCACTCAGCAGAGACTTGGGTGAGCTGTTCAGATGCACTCAGGTGGAGCACACAAGGGGTGGGATGGCGGAGAGGGGGGGATTCGAACCCCCGGCACGGGTTTAAGCCCGTGCAACTGCTTAGCAGGCAGCCCTGTTCGACCACTCCAGCACCTCTCCGGATCTGCAGTATCGCACGAACAGTCCCACAAATAAACGCGGGCGGCTGCTCCCAGGCCAGTTGTCATGATAGCAGATCGGGGCAAAAAAACAACGTCGAACGCCTGAGGCGGCTACTGAAACTGGCAGGCGAGTTCCAGGAGGGCATGGCACGAGGCACAGAGAGCTCGCGTGGTGTTTCCATCTCCCTCCGCCACCAGATAAACCTCCATTCCATGGCAACAGGCGCATTCGGCCGTGGGCGAGCACGCGTCCTTTTCGGTCGTCGGGATGTCGCCCGGCAACATCTCTTGCCCTACCGGCCGGGTCACCAGCTCGAAGCTGGCCAGACAGTCGCCGCAGACGTGGTTGAAACAGCAAGCCGGATTGCAGCTGTAGATCACGTCCGGTGAACCGCACTGAGGGCACACCACGCTCAGCGGAGCAAGCTTCATGAAACGCCACCTTACCACACCCACAGCCCCACGAGAAGACGGCATTTCTTGACACCGTCTTCCCGCTTGCATATGGTAAACCTCCTGTGCCCGAAGAACCTTTCGGGCAAGCGCTGGCACCAAGAAGAAAGGAGACCGACATGTCGCCCCGCAGACGAGCCCCTCTGGCATTGGCCTGGCTCGCATCCTTCGCATTCTCGGGAAGTCTGACACCAAGCCTCCAAGCCGCGACGCCCAACGCCGACCTTGGGCTCGGCCAAAAGGTTTACGAACAGAACTGCATGCGCTGCCATGGGTCAAAAGGCCGGGGAGATGGCCCGGACGCGCAGCGGCTGGGATTTCGTCCTCGCGATTTTCAATTCGGCCAGTTCAAGTGCCGCTCCACCGCCTCCGGCGCACTGCCCCTGGATGAGGACCTGTTGCGAACGGTCAGCAGGGGCCTTCCCGGAACCCCGATGGTTGGATTTGCCCGGGTGCTGCGTCCTGAGGAACAGCAAGCTGTCATCCAGTACATCAAGACGTTCTCTCCCAGATTTGCCTCGATGGCTCCGCCGCAGGCCATCGTCATAGCCGCCCCACCGCCGCCGCTGGAGAACCTGCGCGAAGGCAGGATGGCCTATCTCCTGCTCAAGTGCTGGCAGTGTCATGGGCTCACGGGAAAGGGAGACGGCCCGTCGGCCGCGGGCCTGAAAGACGACTGGGGGCGTCCCATCAAGCCCGCCGACTTCACCCGGTCCCGCTATTTCAAGTGCGGCGAGGCCGAGGAGGAGCTGTACCGCACCCTGATGACCGGGATGAACGGTACACCCATGCCTTCGTTTGCCGAGGCTCTTGTCTATGTGCGCGATCTCATCCATCTCTCGGACTATGACCAGTTGCTGCCTGCTCCGGAGATCCAGGAGGTCACCGATCACGTCCGGGAGAAAGTCCCGAACAAAGGACAATTTGAACGGCTCAACCCCGGCGAGCGAGAGGCCCTCCGTCAGGCGCGGGCCTGGGCCCTGGTCCGCTACGTCCGCTCCCTCCTCCAGACGGGGCGCCGCTAGCTCGGGCCGCGGCGCGCCACGAGGAACCCACGGCGAAAACTTCGGGAAGACGGTACGGAGGGGAGAGCACATTCACATTTTTCGCCCGGAAGGTCCTTTCTCGTATAATGTATCCAAACGGGTGGGTTGTGCGCCGGACGGCGGCGCAAACTTCCAGGCCGTGGAAATACTTTGACAGGGGGGGCCGTGGAAAGCAAAGCATTCGTTCAAGAACTGCAGGCGCACAACGAGCTCCTGCTGGCTAGACTGGGCGACCTGGGGTCTCTCACCGGCGAAGGACAGTCCAAACCGGATCTCATCCAACTCCTCAAGATCGCCCTGGCCAACGAGATCAGCGTGAGCGAGCTGGCCGCTGCCTGGGTGCCTTCCACGCCGGAGTGGGATGTCAAGCTGACGCTGGCACAGCAGGCGGGAGATGAGGCCAGGCATTTCAAGCTGGTGGAGACCCGGCTGCACGAGCTGGGCATTTCGATGGATGACTTCGTCGTGCCGGGCGTCAACAAGCTTTTCGAGTACTTGAGGAGCCTCCCCTCCACCGTAGAGAAAATCGCGGCCGGCCAGTTCACGCTGGAATCCATCGCCTATCGGGTCAACGACCGGTTCATGAGCTATGCGGAGGCCGCCGGAGATCGCCAGACGGCCCAGATGTACCGAAACTTGATCCAGCCGGACGAACTGTACCACCAGCAACTCGGCAGGCAGTTGCTGGAGAAATATGCCACCACGCCCGACGCGCAACGCAGGGCGAGGGAAGCTGCAACCAAGACCCTGGAAATTGCCACGGAGTTACGCTCGAAGGCAGCCGCGAAGATGGGAACTTCCTGTTTTCCAGGCTGCTGACGAAGCTCCAACGAAACTTCAGAGAGGCCAGCGTTTCTTCGCCCAACGGGCGATCGCATTGACGCACTGCTCTTGTGGATCTCCCTTTCCTCCCTTCGGTCCCTCGGGTTGGAATCCGTGTTCTCCGCCGACGATCCAGACTTGCTTCATTTGCCGGACAGCCGGTCCACACTATCGATCACGGTTGAGATCACCCCGAGGTAGGAATCCAGCAACTCATCCAGCTCGCTGCTTGTGATCTTGATCTTCCCCTCCCGGAGGTCGTGCACCCTGACCAGCGCCTCCCGATCCACGCCGAGTCTTTCCACCAGTTTCTCCACCACCTGGCGCCGGTGGATCGGTGGTGCTTCGCCGAGCAACCTCAACACATTTCTGAAAAGGGTGTGGAAGCTCGAAGAGGAATCGATGAGCAGTTTCTTGACCGCCCTCGGTCTGTCGCTGATAGGCAGATACAGGCTCCGCAGCCGAACGAGCTTGCCCCTGAGCTCGTTTTCGCATTGCAGCCTCAAATTCTTGGGATCCACATCGAGCCCTTCCAATGGGTCGAGGCCGTAAAGGACCTGGTGGCTCTCCTTCATGTCGAGGAATTCGATGGGGAATACATCGGCCGATCGTTGCATCTCCGCCGTCGTGAACACCAGGGGAGCCGGATTGCCCCGCCGGACCCAGCTCTTAAAAAGCCTCCCCCCTTGTCTCAAACGTTTGAGATCAACCTGCTCAAGGACCAGCAACAGATTAAGGTCCGAATGACCTTCGACGAAATCTCCGCTCGCCGCCGATCCGTACAAGACCACCGATTTTAGGTTGTCTCCCAAGAGCCTTCTTGCATCAGCCACGAACCCTTCAAGCGCTTTTTTGGTTTTCAGCTTCATACTGCCGCTCACCACCTGCCCGAAGCGCCGCCGCCGCCAAAGCCGCCACCTCCCCCCGAGAAGCCGCCCCCACCAGACCATCCGCCTCCGCTCAAAGCGCCAGGCCCACCGAAGCCTCGCGCTACCGGGCCGATGACGCCGGACCTTTTCACGAAGCCCACCGCTGCTCCCAACATAAACCCGACCATGGCCAGAACCACATACCAGATTGCCCTGGGCGCGTAGTACAGGGACACCGCAAAAGGAAGCGCGAGAGCTCCCAGGGAAGCGCTGACCAGCCAGTGTACGAGAGCGGCACCGATCACGAGCAGAAACAAGAACACTAACACCTGAATGAAAGATTCATCTCCCACCTGCTTGTCTGCTTGGTAGGTTCCCTTGACTACTTCGACGATGGAATCTACGCCCGCACCGATCCCGCCGTAGAAGTCGTTGGCGCGGAAACGAGGAACGATTTCGGTGTCGATGATCCTTTTCGACAGGGCGTCGGTGAGCTTTCCTTCCAACCCATAGCCGACCTCGATGCGCAACTGGCGGTCCTCTCTGGACACGAGCAGGATTACGCCGTTGTCATACTGCTTCTGTCCGATCTTCCACGCCTCGGCCACCCGCATCGAATAGCTCTCGATCGCTTCTCCCCCCAGCGACGGAACCGTCAGCACGACCACCTGCGTCGAATCCGTTCTTTCCAGGTCCGCAAGCTTGCCTTCCAGGGCTTGTTTTTCCGCGTCGGTCAACAAGCCGGCGTAGTCGTTGACCCTTGCCGCGAGCCTCGGGACCTCCTGGCACAGCCCCACCCTTGAGAAGAGGACGACCAGTGAACAAAAACGAAGGAAGCCCTTCATCGAGGCGTACGCGAGGTCCTGGACTAGAACTTCACCTTGGGAGCCTTCTCCGCGCCACGCTCAGCCTGAAAATAGACCTTCGGTTGAAAACCGAAAACTCTCGCGATGAGATTGGTCGGAAAGCGCCTGATCCTCGTGTTGTATTCCAGAGCGACGTCATTGAACCTGCGCCGCTCGACCGAGATCCTGTTTTCCGTCCCTTCCAGCTGGCTTTGTAATTCCAGAAAATTTTGATTGGCCTTCAACTCCGGATACCGCTCGACGATCAGGAGCAGCCGGCCCAAGGCCGAACCCAACCGAGCTTGAGACTCCTGAAATTGAGCGAACTTCTGCGGGTCCGCCAGCATGTCCGGGCTCAATTGAATGCTGCCCGCCTTGGCGCGGGCTTCGGTGACCTCGGTGAACGTCTCCCGCTCGTGAGCGGCGTAACCTTTGACCGTCTCCACGAGGTTCGGGATCAGGTCGAAGCGCCTTTGATAGACGTTCTCCACCTGGGCCCACGCGTTTTTGACCGATTCCTCTGACGAGACCAGGCCGTTGTACGTAGAGAAGAGATACAGGGCAAGGATGACGATCACGCCTGCTACGACCAGAGCGCGTTTGGACATGATGGACCTCCGTGCGATGCAGTGAGGCTAAGCTGTTTCGGTGCCGTCGGATTCGAGGTGAAGTGGGATCGCCGGTCCCGGGATCCTCATCGAAAACGGCGGAAATGGCGGAGGGAGAGAGATTCGAACTCCCGGTCCCGCTTCCGCGGGACAGCGGTTTTCAAGACCGCCGCCTTCAACCACTCGGCCATCCCTCCGTCGGAATGGGCGCCGGATCCCATTATACATGCAGCAGACTACGGCCTCGCCGCCCACTGGCGGGCATAGTCCGCGTAGTATCCGCTCATAACGGCGTCGTACCACAGCTTGGCCGCCGCCGAGGCGACTCCCATGGGCAGGCCGGGCTCGGGTTGGGTGTACCCGTGGACTCCCGCGTCAAATTGACACCCCAGAAGTCGCGCGCAAGTCTTTTCGTGGTTTCGCATCTGGCCACCTCGCTCTTGAACCGGGCATCGTCAATGACTGAAATCTGACTGCGGGAAACGACGTCGCGATGCAGACGGGGCCCTCGATCGCCAGCGTCGCGTGCGCTTATGGATCCTTCAATGCAGTTTGGAGCTGGGCAAAGGACGGAGAGCATGCAGCAATGGCACTAACATTAGCGACCCCAGCAATGCGCTCATTATCGCGCACGTGATTAAATTTGTCCGACAACTGCTCGAGCAATTGTCTGGGCCGGCACTCTAGTTCTGGGTTCGCCGGGAGTTGCCTCGCGACATTCGGACCCAGAACCTGGCCGGTCGCCGTTCGGTCCGCCATCAGCCACGCCTCAAGCGCATGTACCGCCAGGACAAACCGAACGATTAGACTGGGAAATTGCTGAGACAGATGGGACTGGACGCGTGCGCTCAGCGGGCGAAGCACTGACGGGTCCGTGCATTCACAATCGCGAACGATGAGCACCTTCTGGACATCGGGATGCTGTCGGGTCAGCGGGATCAAGTATCCCTCCATCTTCTCAGGACTTAGCATATCTCCCGAAGTAGCCGTTCGTGGTTCGACACCCGCGTTCGGGACTAGACCTTTGATCAGATGGGGTATGCTACCCTTGTCGCTTCGGCCCTCCACGAACAGTCCGATCTTCATGGCACTCCTCCGATAGCGCCCGAGTACCAAAGCTCTCCCAAACGTAGCCTCTGAAGCGCTTCCCTAAGCCCAGCCCTGTCGGCGGCCGCGCTGACACGAGTGCTGCCCTCTTCCTTCTCGACCACGAAGACGTCCTCAGGTTCGAGGGCGTTGAGTATGAATGGCGAATGGGTTGTTACCAAAACCTGCGAACGATGGCTTGCACGCTTGAGCGTACTCGCGAGGAGTTCCGCGAGATGGAAGTGCACGTAATTCTCTGGCTCCTCGAAACACACAAGGGGCGGGGCCAAAGGCGAGAAGAGTGCCACCAGATGCGCCATCAAGCGAAGCGTGCCATCCGACATCATCCAAGGCTTGATACGTACCGACAAGCCTCGCTCTCGCGCGGCGACATATGTCTGGCCTTCCTGATCGGCCAGAGCGGTCATGAGTCCCTCCAACTCCGGAACCCCCGTGCGTAGGAGTTCCTCAATCTCCCTGAAAAGCTGTGGGAACTCGGAATGAAGCGTGTGCATCACAGTCGAAACGGCTTCGCCTTCGAATCCGGGCTGAAGATCTTTCCTGACCGGCGCGATGCGTTGCATCCGAGAGGGCACGAAATTGTAAAACGACCACCGCTGCAAGGCAGCTTTGAAGCCTCCAATCACCCAATTGCTCTCCGGAGTCATCCCGAAGTGAGCTAGGTACGAGTTCTGGGGGGCTATGCCCACGTTGGCAAGAACCTTTCCAGTCACATCACGGAGGACCCCCATGCCCTGCCTGTCAGGATATTCAAGCAGTGCGATCTCACCCGACTTGGACAACTGCAGCTCGACGGGATCCGTCGAGCCCGGTGCCGGCACTCGGCACCCAGCGACGAATCGTTCTCGAACCAGCGAAAAGGTTTGATCTGGCCGGCCGGTCAGCTCGATGTCATAAGTGAATGTGATCTGCTCAGAGAAACCGAGGGCAGGGGATCCTCGACCGTGCACTCCTAGGCCGAGTGTTTGGCCGAGGTCGCCGTCCCACATGAGATCACCGATGCCGCCACGAAGGCTAACGGCTCCAGTGGGATTGCTAACGAAATCCCGAAGAAACTGCAGCGCGTCCAGAATGTTGCTCTTGCCGCTGTTGTTAGGGCCCACAAACGTGAGAAAGGACCCTAGTGGCAACTCAATGTGCCGGAGGCTCTTGTAGTTCCTGACGGTAAGTTTTACGATCACCTTTCCGCTCCTTGGCGAGGAGAATTGTTACAGTGCAGTACTCCGCTGCTAAGGAATCGTCCGGGGTGAGTACCTGATCCCATGATACATGCAATCCCCGGTTAGCTTTTCAAGACCGCCGCCTTCAACCACTCGGCCATCCCTCCGTCGGGGAAAGCATCCGAATCTCATTATACCTTCGACGTAACGCCGCGAGCCTTGAAGTTCGTCCCGAGCCCGTTCATGGGAGCATGCTCGAGCGCAGTCCGGGGTGAGGCGTCCGGAGGGTCGGTCACCCGGCACTGGGCGGGTTCCGCATTTCGTAAAAGGGGGCTTGTACGACGTCCCCCACGGTATTCTGGCGGAGGGCGCGGTAATAGCGGCGCGGGTCACCGGTCAAGACGGAGCCATGGTGGCAAGCGAGGGTGTCCACGGCCAGCGGCTCGATGCGGTCTAAGACCGCCTCAAGGTGCTTCTGGGAGGGAAGGAGGCCGGAGAAGCGGCAGAAATCCACCACCTCGGCCGATCGGTCTTCCCTCGCGATGGCCTCTCGATCCCCCGGTTGCATGAAGAGGTCCGACGTGAAGAGCGTGCGGTCCGTCTCGTCGTGGACGAGCATGCTGTCCCAGTAGTGGACCCAGGGGGCGAGCACGATCCGCAGCTCTTTGCGCCCCAAGGACAGCCTTTCACCGCCCCCCACGATCTTGGGAGGCCGATCGCTGAAGTCCGCCAGCGTCACCAGCCCTCCCACGGGGCTGCACACGGGCTCGGCCCGGGGCGCGATCGCGAGGAAACGGTTCAGGGAGCCGCACTCGTCCATCTCAAAGTGAGGTATCACCAGGTAGCGCAGTTTCGCAGGATCGATCAGACGGCGAACCGCATCGTGAACAAGGTCGTACATGCTGCGCAGGCCGGTCTCGATCATGGCGGGGCTCTCGTCCCGAATCAGGAAACAACCAAAGCTCACGCCTGACCCGGGCGGATAGATACTGATCCGAAAGATGTCCGGCGCAATTTCTGCAATAGTGGCTTCCATTACGAAATTCCCTCCGCACCGCCGGCGGGGTGCATCCGGCAGAAGTCAGGTGCTCGGCGGTTCATTTCCCCGTTGACCAGCGGCGGGCGTAGTCCTGGTAATATCCGCCCATGATGGCATCGTACCAAACTTTCGCCGCTGCCGGAGCCACTCCCATGGGCAGGCCCGGCTCGGGCTCGCTGTACCCGTGGGTTCCCGCGTCAAATTGAACGACGCGGACTTTGGGCGCCGGATTCATGGCGGCAAACATCGGAAGATAGATCTTGCTGTACGCTTCGGGAGAATGGTCGCGGCTTGTCTTAGCGATTCCAAAGAGCACCGGCGGGACCGGTTTGACTCCTTTTCCAGCGAGTTCCTGCGTATAGCCGATGTATTTCTTGACGAGGGCCTCGGTTTCTTCCCCCGTCATGTTCAGCCGCTTGGCGGCACCCCGCGCCGCCTCCGCCAGGGACTCCCGGCCGTTAAAATGGATGGTATTTTCAGCCTTGAATTGGGGGCTCTTCGTCTCCCTTTTCCAGCTCTCCAAGACTTCTTCCATCAGCTCCGGCAAGCGCATCAGGGCCTGCGGTCCCTCTCTCGCAAGGACTTCCGGCCCCACGTACCGGGCGGTGTCGCGCCAGGAACGTATTCTCAAGCAGTTGAATGGGAGATCCCAAGTCAGGCCCATCATTCGCCCATAGATGTAACCGAAGGGCGAATTCTCCATCCCGATGACGCCCACGATGTTGGGGACCCGCTGGCTGAGCATGAAGACAAAGGGCCCTCCCGTCGAGTGGCCGTGGACATAGATGGAGTACTGACCTTCCGGCAGGTGCCGGCGCATCAGCTCCTTCCCTGCCTCTTCAAAAGCTACCGGCCACGCTGCCATGCGGTGGTAGAATTCGGTGCCCTCTTTTGCACAGGCCAGGATCAGCGTGCCCCACCTCTTTCTCCTGGACTCCTCTTTGTCCTCAATCACCTCATACTGGTCCGCGGTGATCAGCTCATCCTTCTTCCAGATCGGCGTTCGCACCGTGCCGTCGGGATGCATCGTGTCGCCCGGCCAGTCTCTGCTCGGGTCCAGCAGGTAGAGCCTGCCGGGATAACTCATGTTCGCCACCTTAAAACCGAACTTGCCCGCCAGCAGATGCGCCCGGTCATCCATCGATCGATGATCGCCCTCTCCGCCGTGAAGCAGGAAGACACCGATCTTCCTTCCATCGGGTCCCACAGGGATTTTTGAAGGATCCTCGGGCTCATACACCATCGCTCCGATGTCCCAGTCCATCTCGAGGGCACGGATGCGGAAAATATCCTCTTTGACCTTCAACTTGATGTCGGGCCTGGCGAGGACCGCGTTCGAAGCCTCCACGATCGCTTCCCGGGAGACCTTGGAGGGCGGATTCCAGTCGGCGCCCGACATGGGAACGCCAAAAACCAGGCACCCCAACACCACCGAGGAAAATACAAGCTTTTTGGACATACCATTTCCTCCCCGTGCGTGATGACTCATGAATCCTTTGAGCCGGGATTTTTCATTTGGACGTATTGGTCAAACTCTTTCAGCAGCACCGCCTTCTCCTCGTCGGCCAGGAAGGAGGAGTCGAAGGCCTGGCGCGCCAGCTGCACGATCCGCTCCGCGGGAAAGTGGAACTGCTCGCTGAGATTCCAGTATTCCTCGCTGAGGCTGGTTTGAAAAAAGGCGGGATCGTCGCTGTTAATGGTCACAGCCAGCCCGGCCTCCAGGAGCCGGGGGAGGGGATGACGGGCTAGGCTCGGCACCACGCCGGTGCGCACGTTGCTGGTGGGCGAGACATCCAGGGTGATCCGGTGGCGGAGGAGGTGCTTGACCAGGACGGGGTCCTCGAGGGCAGTCACCCCGTGGCCGATTCGCTCCGCGCTCAAATATTCCAGGGCATCCCAGATGCTCCTGGGCCCCCCGATCTCCCCGGCATGGGCCACTGTGCGCAGGCCCTGGGCTCGCGCTTCCCGGAAGATGGATTCGTACTCTTTCGCCCGACGACCGTTCTCATCGCCTCCCATGCCGATTCCCACCACCCACGGCCGAAATTTCAGGGCCCAGTCCAGGGTCTTCTCCGCGAAAGAGGGCTTCCACTGGCGGACGTTGTCCAGGATCAGGCTGCACCGGATATCCCACGACTTCCGGGCCTGTTCCGCTGCGTCGAAAATCGAGTGGAAGACCTCGTCCACGTCCAGGCCCAGGCGAAAGAAGACCGCTGGCGTGAACAGCATCTCCACGTAACGGACCTTTTGCCGGGCCAGGCTCACCAGGACCATGCCGGCAACGGTGCGGAAATCCTCCGGCCGCCGGATTCGCCGGCACACCTCCCCGTAGGCCTCCAGGAACCCGTAAAAATCTTTGAAACGATAAAGCTCCTGGAAGGCCTCCGGGTTGGCAGGCTCGCCCCGGCTTGCTTCCAGGGGAAGCAAGATCTCGGCGGTGATGCAACCCTCCAGATGCACGTGCAGCTCTGCCTTTGGCATCTCGTGCAAGAACTCCTTCAGCGGCCGCATTTGGTGGTGCGAGTTCTCAGTTTTCAGTCGTCAGTTTTCAGTTCTCAGTTCTCAGAGCAGCCGGAGCCTGGCGCGCTCACCCAAGTCTGATAACTGATAACTGAAAACTGATGACTGACCACTGATGGCTACGAGAAGAGCTGGATCTGGCGCAGGGTCTCCAGCGATTCCTCGGAAATGAAATTCTCGAAGGTCTTCAGCTCGACGTGCCTGGGCGTGAGCTTGCGCATGGCGTCCCAGCATAGGGGAGAAACGTAAATGATGTCCGCCTCTCGAATCAGTTCCTCCAGGCGCTCCGTGTCGTCGATGGCGGTGATGAAGAACTTCTTAGCCGTCGAGGGATAAAAGATTTGCATGAAGACTTCCGTGGAAGCATGCATCGTGTGGGGGTCCTGAACCACAATCCCGGCGTTTTTGTTGCGCACGACCTCCAGGATCTCCTTATAGATCTCAGGATTGGGTTTGATCTCCAAGACTTTCTTCTTGTAACGATCCGCCAGAGCTTTCACCTCGTTGAGGTGCCAGCTGGTGGTCAGCAAGTAGTTTGCCTCCTTTAGCTTATCGGCAACAGAGCGCCCGTTTTGCTCGCAGTCGGTCAATGACACGGGGATGGTGCGCACTCCCAGGCGCTTGGCCAGCTCCGCCGAGAAAATGACGGCCTCCTCCTCGTGATCCACGACCGCGCACGTCAATCTTTTCAAATGGTCACCATGGACGTAAGTGTTGAGCAATCCAATGAATTTTGCCTCGCTGAGCCCGATGCGACGTGCCCGATCCAAAGAGTCCTTGATGAGCTTCAAGATGGCTTGTTGGCGCAGCGCCCGAAACTCCCCCGCATGCTGCTTCCGAATGAAAACCCCGCTTCCGCGCCGGACTTCCAGGTACGCCTCTTCCTCAAGTTTTCGGAAGATTTTATGGACAGTTTTGTAGTTGATGCCAAGGTCTTTAGCCATCTCGCGAATGGAGGGCAGGCGATCTCCCTCCTTTAGCTTCCCCATGTAAAGACATGAAATGAGCTGGCTTTTGAGCTGCTCGTGGAAGGGCATCCCACAGTTCTTGTCCAAGGTAAACTGGATCATCAGGTCTCCCCTCAGCTGTGAAGTTCATTTCTACCAGAGTGACGGAAGCAGATTCAAGGAAAGACTGCCTCGCCCATTCGTCCTCCCCGCTGAGGTCAAGGCACGCCCCCCACGAACCTACGGCGGGATGGCCAGCGCTCTTGCTACCTGAGCTTCCCCGACCCTGCTGCGGAAAGAGGCTGGGGTATGAATTCCCGTCTCGGTAACGATGGCCGTGCAGAGCTCGAGGGGCGTCCGGTCGAAGTACCGGTTGTGCACCGTGACTCCTTCTGGCCGCTCTGCCCAGACCTCCGCTGGATCCCGGCTCTCGATTTCGAACTGCCGCGCCAGCGCCGCCGGGAGGCATTTATCTTCGGTGGAGGCCACATACCGGGCGACGTCAAAAAGGCAGGCGAGATGGAACAACGAAGCAGTCCCGACCTTGTTCACGAAGGCCCCTGGCAGGAAAGCATCGGCGCCCACCAGTACCATTCCGGCCTCGGGTACGGTATCAAACAGGGCGGCATCGGTCAGGACTCGCACAGCGATTCCCGCTTCGACCAGTTTCCTGGCCATCTCCCGCCCCTCGTATTTCGGGCGGCCCTCCGAGCAGATAGCCTCCAACGTCACGGCATGACGCCGAGCCTCCTTCAGTATCTCCAGCACGCTCCCGCTCTGGGAGTAAACCAGGACCGGCCCTCTTACAGGGAAGAGACACCGGGCATGTTGCGCCAGGGCGGAGAGGCGAGCGGCGGCTTCTTCGTCCCATTGCGCGAGCATCTCCAACAGATGCTCCCGCGACCGTGGATCGTAGCCCGAGGTCTCCAAGATCAATGCGGCCCGGTTGGCCAGGTTCCGGAGGGATGCCAGGGAAGGATGGGCACCCACCAGCGCACGCAACCAGGGTTCCCACCGCTCTCGAAAGTCGGACGGGGCGGCGTCGGCCCATTCGCGCAGGGCCTGCTGCAGCATGAGCCGCGCCTGACGCACCAACTGGCTTGAGCCGGAGGTGCGGTCCTCTCCAAAGTCCCTCAACTGGTTCGCCAGGTCTGGCATGGGAAGCTACGGTCCAGGGGTGAGGCGTTCCAGGCCGTCCAGGTAGGGCCTCAAAGCCGATGGGATGACCACGCTCCCGTCCTCTTGCTGGCCATTTTCCAGGAGGGCGATCCAGGTCCTGCCCACGGCCAGACCGGAACCGTTCAAAGTGTGCACCAGACGGGCTTTCGCTCCGGGACCCGGACGGTAGCGAATGTGGGCTCTGCGGGCTTGAAAATCCTCGCAATTGCTGCACGAAGAGATCTCCCGGTAACGGTTTTGGCTGGGGAGCCAGACTTCGATGTCGTAGGTCTTGGCGGCGGAAAAGCCCATATCGCCCGTACACAGGACCGCCACCCGGTAGGGTAGTTCCAGGCGCTTCAAGATATCCTCGGCGTCGAGGGTCAGTTTCTCCAATTCTTGATAGGAATCCTCGGGCCGGGTGAATTTCACCAGCTCGACCTTGTTGAACTGGTGCTGGCGGATCAGACCTCGCACGTCCTTGCCATACGATCCGGCCTCGCTCCTGAAGCAGAGCGTGTACGCTGTCAGGTTGATGGGAAGGCGAGAGCCTTCCAGGATTTCGTCCCGGTAGAGGTTGGTCACGGGCACTTCTGCTGTGGGGATCAGGTAGTAGTCCGTGCCAGTGACCTTGAACAAATCCCCCTCGAACTTGGGTAACTGGCCGGTACCGAACAGGGTGGTGGAATTGACCAGGACGGGCGGAAGGACCTCCTGGTACCCGTGCTCTTTGGTGTGCACGTCCAGCATGAAGTTGATGAGGGCCCGCTCCAGGCGCGCGCCCAGACCCATGTACAGGGCGAATCGTGCGCCCGCCAGCTTGGACGCACGCTCCATGTCCAGAATCCCCAGGTTCGACCCCAGCTCCACGTGGTCCCGGGCGGGGAAGTTCAGCCTGGTCGGTTCGCCGACGCGGCGCACCTCCCGGTTAGAGCTTTCGTCGGTGCCCACGGGAACAGTCTCGTGGGGCAAATTGGGCAAACCGGCCAGCGTGCTGCGCAGGGACTCCTCCACCTGTTTCACCGAGACCTCCAGGATCTTGATCCGGTCCGCGATCGCCTTCATATCTCCCATCAGCTCGCCGGCATCCTCGCCGCTCTTTTTCCGGCGGCCGATCTCCTCGGACGCCTGATTCCGGCGGTAGCGCAAATCCTCCATCTCCCGGATGGTGGCCCGCCGCTGGTCTGCCAGGCGCTTGAACCCGTCCAGGGGCTGCCCTTCGCCTCGGGAGCGGAGCTTCTCCTGGACCTGGTCGAGGTGCTCGGTTACGTACGATAAATCCAGCATACACAGAAATTATACCGGACTTGTCCGGACGGTGTAGCCCTATTTTGCTGACCCGGAGTCGACCGCAAGGCGTTCCTCTCCCGATAACATTCGGTCGGATCGGGGTTGACTTGCCAGAATGGCGTCCTTTAAAGTGCGAGGTGGGCCCGATGAGGAGGCGCTCCCGTTTGGGGCCTGTTGTGGCCGTGACCCGTCACTCTATGCCGCGCATTCGCAAAGCCGTCTTTCCCGCCGCCGGGCTGGGAACCCGCTTCCTTCCTGCTACCAAGGCCCAGCCCAAGGAGATGCTTCGCCTGGTGGACAAGCCCCTGATCCAGTACGTGGTGGAAGAAGCGGTGGCGTCCGGGATCGAAAACATCATCATCATCACAGGGCGGGGCAAGAATGCCATCGAGGACCACTTCGATGTCTCTTACGAGTTGGAGAGGATCCTCCAGGAGAGGGGAAAGACGGACCTGCTGAAACAGGTTCGGTCCATTTCCGACCTGATCCACGTCTGGTACGTCCGGCAGAAAGAGACCCTGGGCCTGGGGCACGCCATCCTGATGGCCAAGGACCTGGTGGGCAACGAGCCTTTCGCCGTGTTCCTCGGAGATGACATCATCGACGCGCCGGTGCCCTGCATGAAGCAGATGATCGAGTTGTTCGACAAAATCCAGTTCTCCATCATCGGCATCCAGGAGGTCGAGCGGAGGCTGGTCTCCCAGTACGGGATCATCCAGGCTCGCCCGGTCACCGCCAACGTGCCTGACGGCCGGGTCTTCGAGATCAGCGATCTGGTGGAGAAACCCGCGGTGGAGAGGGCCCCGTCCAACCTGGCGGTCATCGGCCGCTATATCCTGACTCCCGAGATCTTCGAGATGCTGGAGCAGACCGAACCCGACCTGGGAGGCGAGATCCAACTGACCAACGGCCTTCGAAAGCTCCTGAAAAGCCAGAAAATCTACGGGTACAAGTTCGAGGGCCGCCGGTATGACGGCGGTGACAAACTAGAATTCTTAAAAGCAACCGTGGAGTTCGCCCTCAAGCGGGAGGATCTGGGGCGGGAGTTTCGCGAATACCTCAAGTCCCTCAAATTCTAAGCTTCAATCTTCCTTTTTGTGCTTGGTCTCCTTTTTGTCTTTGGTTTCCTTGCCCTCTTTGGTTTCCTTTGTTTCCTTGCTGTCCGTCCCGCCTTCTGTCTTGTCTGGCTTCTTCTCCTGAGGGGGAGAACCCTTTCGAGCATAATCGGTGACGTACCAGCCGCTCCCTTTGAACGCGATGGCAGAGGGGGACACCAGGCGTTCGACCTTTCCTCCGCACGTCGGGCACTTCTTGACCGGCAGGTCCGAAAACTTCTGGATCTGCTCGAACCGATGTCCGCCTTTCAGGCAGTGATATTCGTACAGGGGCACAGTCTCAATCCCTCCAAGAAACTAAGGCTACGATAATAGAGAGCACCAGACTTTCTGTCAACCAGCGTGGTCAATAGGCCGGCCGTCCGATCGAGTGAGAACCCTTCAGGCTACACGCCGCCCGACTTGTAGGCCAACTTTTCTGCTAAACTTGCCGGATGTACATACCACCGCATCCCAAAGGCACCCGTACCCGCGTGCTGCTGACTTCGGTGTTTGGCCCGTTCGCGCAGGACGATGAATACGGGAGTCGGGCCATCAACCCAGTCGAGCTCTACCACAACCAAGTCACACGCGAACAAGGTCCCTTCTCCATCCGGATGTTCCACCGCTCCTGGGGCATCATGTTGATCCAGCAGAACATCTCGGCTCCTTCGACGCTGCTTGATTTTCCAACGCGAAAACGCTTCATCCGCGAGATCACCAGGTGTCATTACGACGTCATCGGCATCTCCGCAATCATCGTGAACGTCGGGAAGGTTCGAGAGATGTGCCGGTTGGCGCGCCTGCATTCACCCCGTTCCTTGGTCGTGGTCGGAGGACACGTGAGCGCCATCCCTGGCATCGAGAGCATGATCGACGCCGATGTCATTGTGAAAGGTGAAGGCGTGGCGTGGTTTCGCAGGTTCCTGGGAGAGCCGGTCGATCGGCCCTTGCAGCATCCGGCCATCCGTTCGTCTTTCGGCTTTCGCCTGATGGGTCTGCCGGGACCTTCGGGCGGCGGCAACCCCGCCGCCACCATCATTCCCTCGGTCGGCTGTCCGATGGGCTGCAACTTCTGCACGACCTCCGCCTTCTTTGGCGGCAAGGGCAAGTTCATCAACTTCTACGAGCGCGGCACCGACCTGTTCAAGGTCATGTGCGAGGTGGAGTCCACTCTGGGTGTCTCTTGCTTCTTCATGATGGATGAGAACTTCCTCTTGTACAGGAAACGGGCGCTGGAGCTGCTCGAATGCATGAAGGCCCACGACAAGTCCTGGTCGATGTACGTGTTCTCTTCCGCCAACGCCCTCGCCAAGTACGACATCCGACAGCTTGTCGAGCTCGGCGTCACATGGGTGTGGCTGGGGCTGGAGTCTCCGCGAAGCGGGTACGCAAAGTTGAAGGGAACGGACACGGTGGCCCTCACGAAAGAGCTGCAGCGTCACGGCATCCGGGTGCACGGTTCGACGATTATCGGTCTCGAGCATCACACGCCGGACAACATCGTCGACGAAATCGAATACGCGGTGGGGCACGACAGCGACTGCCACCAGTTCATGCTCTATACGCCGGTGCCCGGTACGCCCCTCTACCGGCAGATGGAGGATGAAGGACGCTTGCTCCCCGACGTGGACCTCGCCGACATTCACGGACAGTACAAGTTCAACTTTCGCCACAGGGCGATCTCGCGCGACGCATCAAAATCGATCCTGGATTGGGCCTTCCGGCTCGATTTCGAACGCAACGGTCCGAGCCTGTATCGCCTGATCCGAACGATGCTGGAGGGTTGGCGGCGGTATCACCAGGACCGCGACCCCCGCGTGAGGGCTCGCTTCGCGCTCGAAGGCCGTCAACTACGGACCGGGTACGGCGCGGCCCTGTGGGCGATGGAGAAGTACCTGCGCGAATGGAACCAACCGGTCAGTGACCGCATCCGGGCCCTGAGGCTTGAGGTCGAGCGCGAGCTGGGCGGTCTTGCACGCGCGTTGGACCACCTGATCGGGCCTGCGCTGCTTTGGAGCGCACGCCGGGAGGTCCGTCGGTTCCCGAAGGGACGGCGGCTCGAACCACTGACCTTTGTCGATCGAAGGAACTGGTCCGAAGCGCCGGTAGGCTAACCGGGCTGACTCCGGCAGCGGTTGCAAGATGCTACCCGGCACTCATCGAAAGTTTTCCGAGGCGGGGAAGAGCTGAAGAAAATGATCGGGTCCATTCAGATGCTACAGGCCCGAGTCAGGATTTTGATTAACGAAGCCGAATGAGGGAGATGCTCCAACTGGTCCGGGGAGACCCATTGGCCTCCGACGGCAGCGGGCCGGAATTTGGGCGCTTCCGCCCGGAAGACGTGAAAGACGATCCGGCGCATCGTGGTCACATGCTCCAGGGAAAACAGCTTTTCACGCACCCGACCGCCCCAGCGCGAAACGAGCCTCTCCAGCGCCTTTCGCGAGCCCGCGGCGGCGTGGCAGGGCGATGAGGGAAGCTGCCAGAATCCTTTCGGCACTCCGCCATCCTGGTGCCTTACGAGCAGAACCTGACCTGGTCTCCGAACGAGCGCGGCCGCCACGTGAAGCACTCCCGGAGCGCGGCGCTGCAGCGGCGGCGGGATCTTCTCCTGGATGCCCGCCCGGCGGGCAAGGCACTGCTCCTCCAGGGGACAGCGCCCGCAGGCGGGCGATGCAGGGGTACAGACCGTGGCTCCCAGCTCCATGAGCGCCTGATTGAAATCCCCCGGCCGTCTCCGGGGCACAAGGGCCTCCGCTTTTTTCCAGATCCGGTCCTGGAACCGAGACGAATGGGGCCGACCCCGCAGCTTGTAAAGCCGCGCCAGCACCCGAAGGACGTTTCCGTCCACCACCGGCTGCCTTTGGCCAAAGGCGATGCTCAATACCGCGCCGGCGGTGTACCGCCCCACGCCGGGCAACCGTCGCGCGTCCTGAAGATCCCTGGGAAATTCCCCGCCTTCCTCCAACACCAGGCCCGCGGCCCGATGCATATTCCTGATCCGGTTGTAGTAGCCCATCCCGGACCACAAGGCCAGAACCTCGTCCAGTCGGGCGCGGGCAAAAGACTCCAGGGTAGGAAAGCGGGCAAGGAACTTTTTGTAATAGGGGAGGACGGTCCGGACCTGAGTCTGCTGCAGCATCACCTCCGAGAGCCAGATGCGATAAGGATCCCGCGTCTTCCGCCACGGCAAGTCCCGGCGGTGGCGATCGTACCACCGGAGCAGGAGACGGCGAATCTCCTCCACTGGAATCCCATCACTCATCAAAAGCCATTACAGCAGCATTGGCCAAAGC
>JACQTF010000044.1 GCA_016210925.1 Acidobacteriota bacterium
GCCGTACAGAGGCTCAGGGTTGTTGGGTTCAATCTCCAGGCGCTTCCGGTACCAATCCTTTGCCTTCTCGTGCTCTCCCATGTCATTGTAGATGCCCGCGATCGACGCTATGGCGTTTAGGTTCCGAGGATCCAACTCCAGAACCTTTTGGTAGGTCTCGACGGCCTTCCGGGCATTTTCGCGGTGTTCTTCGGTCTGGCTTCCCGGGACGTACAGTTGCCGGTACGCGGTAGCCAGGTAGAGCCAGGCATTCGCAAACTGTGGATCCAGCTCAATGGACTCCTTAAATTTCTTCACCGCCTCGGGGTAATCTTCGTCCTTGTAGGCAGCCACGCCCTTGTTCAGACGATCCCGCGCTTTCAGCTTACTGACAAATCCGCATCCGGAAAAAAGGAGGGTTGCCAGGGTGACCGACAACCCCACCCGCAGAAGACGAGTCATCGCTTTCCCACGCCTCCGAAAAAGAGAATTGCGGTTCCCTACTGAGAAGCACCGCCCGAAGCACCAGTGCCGATCTCGCTGGTGATCAGACCGATGTCGCCCACGCCGGCTCCCTTTGCGATGTCAATGACTCTCACCACATCGCCATAAGGAAGCGAGGGGTCCCCCTTGATGAACATGGTCTTGTCGGCGCGGGCATTGTAAATTTCCAGCAACCGCGCCCCGAGATCCCCCAGGGTCACGGGGTCCTGATTGATCATGACGTCGTTGTTGGCGTCGATGCTCACCACGATCCCGGTGACAAGGCCCTTCTGCGTTGGAGGAGAGGGCTGGGGCGCTTTCGCATCCAGCGCCCTTTGAATCTTCGGCGTGATGACCATGAAGATGATGAGCAACACCAACAAGATGTCAATGTAGGGAGTGATGTTGATGTCTGCCTTCGGACCTTTGGTCGCTCCCACTGCCATAGCCATGGCTTTTTCTCCAGCCCTGCATCCCCAGGGGCATGCCCGGAGGGGAAGGGGTGCTACTGTTTCGCTTCGATTTTATCCGTCAGCAGGGCAATGGCTTCCACCCCGGAATCCCGCACCAGATCCACGATTTCCACCACGTGCCCATAGTTGACGGCATTGTCGGCTTTGATGAAGACCAGTTTGTCAGAGGGTGCCGCGTCCACGAAACGATCGCGCAGCTGCTGCTCCAGCTCCGCTCGGGTGATCTGAACCCTGTTCATGTAAATCCTGCCCTCGCGGGTCAGGGCCACGATGGTAGCACTCTCGCTGTCAGCCTCGGGCTTGTCCAGGGGGTTTCTGGCTTTGGGAAGGTTGACGCTGACCCCCGTCTGCAGCAGAGGGGTGGTGATCATGAAGATGATGAGCAACACCAGCATGATGTCCGCCATGGGCGTGACATTGATGTCTGACTGGACGTTCGAGATCTTGCCCTGTCGCCGGCCCGTATCACTTACCGCCACGTGTCGCCCTCCGTTTCAAGAAGAAATCGATCAGCTCCGACGAGGAGTTGTCCATCTCCACGGTGAAGGATTCGATTTTGTTGGTGAAGTAGTTGTACAGCCACACGGCGGGTATTGCCACGAACAGCCCGAACGCGGTGGTCACCAGCGCCTCGGCGATTCCGCCGGCCACGGCGCCGATCCCGGCGGTCTCCGACACCGCCATTCCCGTGAAGGCGTTGATGATGCCCACGGTGGTGCCGAACAGGCCCACGAAGGGAGCGGTGGACCCGATGGTGGCCAAGCCGCCCAGTCCTCGTTTGAACTCCTCCACCCCCATGGCGGTGGCTCGCTGGAGGGCGCGCCGGGCGGACTCGATCGTCTCTCCGGGGATCTCGCTGCTGTGCTGGTGCGCTCTAAACTCGTTCAATCCCGTCGCGAGGACCTTCGCCAGATGGCTCTTCTTGTACTGTTCGGAAATGCTGATGGCCTCTTCGATCCGGCCTTCCTTCAGTGCCTCCGCCACGTGGGGGGCAAAGGTGCGCGACTGCTTGCGCGCCTGATAGAAGGTGAGCCAACGCTCGATCATCACCGCGATCGACCAGGCCGACATGATGCCCAAGATGACCACCACGCCTTTGGCGGTGTAGCCCATCTTGCCCCACAAATCTGCCAGATTCATTCCCATCTTCGTCTTACCTCCGAATTGAGAAAGTATGCGAACCTTCGCATCACTTCAAGTTGAAAACGACCGTGATGGTGGACTGCACCGGCACGGGCTGACCGTTCAGCAGGGTCGGGGAGAAAACCCACTGCTGGACCGCCCCGATGGCCGAGGGGTCCAACAGCGGATGCCCGCGGATGACCCGGATCTCGGCCACGTGACCCGTTTCGTCCACGGTGATGGAGAGCACCACGATGCCCTGAACGCGGGCGCGCTTGGCCAGCTCCGGATATTCAGGCTCCACCTTCTTAATGATCTTGGACAGCTGCACATTGCCACCCACCATGATGGGCTTCTTCTTCGGCGGCGGTGGTGGCGCGGGAGGTGGAACTCCACCCAAGACACCTCCCAAAATGCCCCCTGGGACTCCTCCCATCACGCCGCCAGGCACTCCCCCCACACCCCCCACGACTCCTCCCACTACGCCCGAAATCTCAGGCACCTCCTGCGCCGGGGGAATTTCCTTGGGAATCTCGGTCGGCACCGTCATCTCCACCGGCTTGATCACCTGCTGTTCAATCACCGGCTTGGGTGTTGGCGGTGGCGGTGGCGGTGGGGGCGGAGGCGGCGGAGGCGGTGCGGTGAGGAACGTGAGAATTGCCTGCTGGGGCAGCGCCTCATAGTAAATCAAAGGGATGACGACGATCAGGAAGACGAGGAAAGCGTGCACCGTCACTGAAACGATCAGTGTCAATCCCTGCTTCCGTGCCGCCCTGTTCGGCGAGGATTCTATCAGCGAAGTCTCAAACATGGCTTGTCCAGTTACTCCTTTGGATTTTCAGCGCCGGAGAGTGGAGATCGACCCAACACCCATCGGAGCATCATATGGAGCGAATTTTTCGAAGTCAAGATATTTTTTGCTCCCCCAGCGAGCAGAAACCGCATGTTTCCAAGGCCTTTACGCCATCTTGCGGAGCTGCGGACGGGCCTTTGCCCTGGGCTTGCCGCGCCACTGGTACCACCATACCACCAAAGGGCTGGCGATGGCCAGCGTCGAGTAGCTCCCGACGATGATGCCCACCACCAGAGCGAACGAGAATCCGCGCAGCACTTCGCCCCCAAACAGGAACAGTGACACCACCGCCAGGAAGGTCATCCCCGACGTGAGGATGGTCCGGCTCATGGTCTGGTTGATGGAGGTGTTGACGATGGTCACCAGATCCTCCCGCCTCATGAGCTTCAGGTTCTCCCGGATCCGGTCGTAGATGACGATGGTGTCATTGACCGAGTAGCCCACCAGTGTCAGCAGGGCCGCAACCACCGTCAGAGAAATTTCCTGCTGGGTCAGGGAGAAAAACCCCAGGGTGACCAGCACGTCGTGGAAGATGGCGATGATGGCAGCCACTCCGTAGACGGTCCCGCGAAATCGGACGCCGATGTACACCAGCATGCCCAGCAGAGAAAAGATCACCGCATCCCGGGCCCGGTCCCTGAGGTTCTTGCCCACCTTCGGGCCGACGCTCTCCACGCTGATGATGGAAAAATTGCCCAGGCCGAACCGCTCCCGCAGACTGGCCAGGAGGCCGTCCCCGACACCTTCCACGTCCCGGAGCTGGTCGAAGCTCTGGAGGATCCCCAGTTCGACCCGCCGTTGATGGAGCCGCCGGGCCAGGCCCTCGTAATAGGCCTGTATCTCCTGGTCTGGACGCTTCCCCTTCACCTGGGCGACGTCCGCCTCCCGCATGGCGTCCACCAGGGCCTCGACCGGAAGCTGGTTGAAGTCCGGCTTGCCCACGGTGCCGTACACCTGAGTCAGGGCCTCCCGCACCACCTGGGCGCCCCGTTCCACCTCCTCCGCCTCAGCGGCCAGCGGAAGGCGAATCTGCACCTGGTTCTTCTCGGGCTCGTCGAAGCGCTGGATCTCGCTGGTGGCCAGGCCCCGCGCCTTGAGGGCGTCCCTCACCCGGTCCACGGGTGGAGTCTCGGAGAAGCGCACCCGCACGATGGTCCCGCCGGTGAAATCCACCCCCAGCTTCAAGCCGCCCCTGGCCCATGTGGAGACCGCGCCCGCGGTCAGCAGCGCGGCCGAGACGCTGATCAGGTACCACTTCTTCCCGATCCAGTCGACTTTGATGTGGGTGAATAATTGCATGGGTTGTTTTCCCCCTAAATGGATATCTGTTTCATTTGGGGGACACGGTCCAGCACCAGCTGAAAGAAAACCTTCGCGGCGAACACCGCCGTAAAAATGTTGGCGATCAAACCGACCGCCAGGGTGACGGCAAATCCACGGATGGGGCCGGTCCCGAACTGGAAGAGGAAAGCAGCGGCAATGAGCGTGGTCAGGTTCGTGTCAATGATCGTCAGGAAGACTCGGGCGAAACCCGCGTCGATGGCCTGGCGAATGGTCTTGCCGGTCCGAAGCTCCTCCTTGACCCGCTCGAAGATCAGGATGTTGGCGTCCACCGCCATACCGATGGTCAGGATGATGCCCGCGATGCCCGGCAGCGTCAGGGTGGCGCGCCAGTAACCCATCGCGCCCAGGAGGATCACCAGGTTCAGGGTCAGGGCCGCGATGGCGTTGATCCCCGACAGCTTGTAATAGACCAGCATTGCCAGCATCACCAGCGCCAGGCCGATGAACGACGCAACCACCCCCTGGCGGATGCTGTCCAGTCCCAGGCTGGGCCCTACGGTGCGTTCCTCCATCACCTTAATGGACGCTGGCAGGGCGCCCGAGCGGAGTACCAGGGAAAGGTCCTCGGCCTCCTGAATGGTGAAGCTGCCGTGGATGATACCCGAATCGGTGATCTTCTCGTCGATGCGGGGCGCGGATCGCACCTTGCCGTCCAGGACAATGGCCAGCGGCTTGCCTATATTTTGTTCCGTCACCCTGCCGAAGATCTGGGCTCCTTCCGAGTTCAGGAAAAAGCTCACCGCGGGCCGGTCGAAGCGATCCGCCGACCGGCGGGCGTTCTTCAAATGTTTTCCCGTGAGCACGGGCGTCTTCTTGACCACCATGTACTGGGTCGCCTGCGGGGCGGTGGAGCGCTCCGGCACGTAGGCAAGCACCTCGTAGTCAGGCGGCACGCGGCCGCCATAGGCACCCTGGGCAGCCGCAGTCGAGTCATAGGGTCCGATCCGGTTCATGTCATCGCCCAGATGCAGCTCCAATTGGGCGGTGCTCTTCATAATGTCTTTGATCCGGCCGGGATCCTCCACGCCAGGGAGCTCGACGATGATCTGGTCGGTGACGTCCGTGCCCCGAGAACCGTAGAGCTGGATGGTGGGCTCCGCCAGGCCGAGGGCATTGACGCGCCGCTCGATGGTGTCGTAAGCCTGCCGGACCGTGGTGTCCTGTAGCTGCCGCACGTAGCCTGGTCGCATGGTCAGCGTCCATCGCACCTTCCCGCCTTCGGTGCGGGTCTGCTTGTCGTAGCCGCTCAGGTAGCCGGCGATGGCTTTCTCGACGTCGGCCTCACGGTCCAGGGCCACTCCCGCAATCTCCACAGAGTAGCCCGCCCCCTTTTCCACCTGCTCAAACGGTATGCTCTTCTCGATCAGGTCTGCCCGGATGCGCTCGGCGTCTTGAGCTGCCTCGCCGTTCAGGGCTTCCTCGGTGACCACCTGGAGCACCAGATGGATCCCGCCCTTCAGATCCAGCCCCAGTTTTAACTTCTCCCTCGGGGGCACAAAGAAATAGACGGACCCGACGACGATCAGCACGATGAAGAGTGTTTTCCACAACAGATTTCGTCTCATACTCAGGATGAAACGACCAGCAGCCCTGCGCCCATCCGAAGGGCTTAGTGTTCCTCGGGAGGCTGCAACGAGGCGACAGCGTTCTTCGAGATCTCGATCTTGACCTGTTCGGCCACCTTCAACAGAAAGGTGCTCTCCTTAATGCCGGCAATCGTCCCGTGGATTCCCGCATTGGTGATGATCCGGTCCCCGTTCTTCAAATTCCGGATCATCTCCTCCAGCTTCTTCTGGCGTTTGCGCATGGGCAGGAAGATGAGCAGATAGAAGATGACCGCGATGATGAGCACCGGCACCAGGGACAGAAATCCCGCGGCTCCGGAGGAAGGCTGCTGCTGCAAGATCGTCCACGTCATCGCCAAAAGGGAACTCGCATCCCGGCCGGACGCGAATTCGAGAACACCCTGGATATTGAACGAGATGGGTGGAGAATCGAAGGGCGCTCCAAGCTTTTATCGTATCAAAGACTTTCCGGAGAATCAAAAATCCGGCGGCCCCACCGAAAACTGGTCGGCCTTTCTGGAAAGCGACCGGCGGGTTCGAACTCTACCCGAATTCAGCCCTGTGCTGCTTGATATCGGATCAGAAAGTCTTGTTTGAATTCAACAAAGGAATCGAACCAAATAGCCTGTCGGATTTTCTCCATGGTGTCAAGGTAAAAGTGGAGGTTATGATATGTGTTGAGTACCGACGACGCGATCTCGCCGGCCACATGGAGGTGCCGCAAATAGGCGCGGGAGTAATTCCGGCACACGAAGCAGGGGCACTCCGGGTCCAGTGGCTTTTCGTCCCGGGCGTACCGGGCGTTTTTGATCAGGAGCCTGCCCCTGGAGGTGAAGAGGCATCCGTTGCGGGCATTCCGGGTGGGAAGGACGCAGTCGAACAGGTCCACACCGTGCTCGACGGCGTCCCAGAGGTCCGGGGGGGCGCCCACACCCATCAGGTACCGGGGAGCCTGGGGCTGGAGGAGGGGGAAGATGGCATCCAGCAGCTCCAGCAGGACGCTCTTGGGCTCGCCCAGGCTCAAACCGCCCACGGCGTAACCCGCGAATCCCAGGGTTGCCAGTGCTTCGGCACACCGCTTTCTCAGTTCCCGCGAAACGCCCCCTTGAACGATCCCGAACAACACTTGCCCGGGATTGATGGGATGCTCCAGTTCCAGGAAGCGGCGCCAGCACCGTTTCGCCCAGCACAAGGTCAGCTCGGTGGAAGCCCGGGTCTCCTCCGGGCTGGAAGGATAGGGGGGCACTTCGTCCAAGGCCATGACGATATCGGATCCCAGGCGGACCTGAATTTCCATGGCCTTTTCCGGCGTGAGGAGATGGGGCGACCCATCCAGGTGGGACCGGAAC
>JACQTF010000041.1 GCA_016210925.1 Acidobacteriota bacterium
GGGCCACGTTGCCACTGGCAGAGGCGCTGAAGACCAGCATGGAGTCTCCCGCATCATTGGCCACGAAGAGCTCGCCCCGCTCCGGATCCACCGCAATTCCGCTGGGCCAGTTCATCTGGGTCTTAGGACCCCGGATGACGCGCAGCGGAGCCGTGTCGCCGCTCGCATCCCGGGGGTACACCGTGATCGAGGGAGGAAGGATTTTGCCCGAGCCGGGAACTGCATGATCGAATCCCAGTGGCCAGTTCGGTTTTCCTCTTCCTCGCCCCAACTGTCTTCCCAAACCTCTTCCGGGGCCCGGACGAACTTGATGAACCGACCCATGGTTGGTGACGAAGATCAGATTGTTCTTCGTGTCCAACGCGATTCCGTGTGGGTCTGCCAGCCCGGTCCGGTCCCCCTGGAGAAGCCGGATAGGGGGATCGTCCTCCTGGGCCATCTTGTGGAACACGACCACGGCATTGTCGTGCTGGACCGTGAGGAAGAGCTCCTGCCTCTGCTCATCCACCGCAATGCCGAAGGTGCCGTGGGGCGTGTAGAGCTCCCGGTCGGGTGGCACGTCCCCTTTGGCCCGGCGGGAAAAGATCACCAGCGTATCCACCGTGTCGTTGTTGACGGCGTAAATGTCACCGCTTTTCGGGTCCACGTAGAGACCGCACTGGAATTCGATCTTCGTCTTGAGCCCGCCGATGATGCGCTTGGGCTCGCTCATGGCGGCCCGGGGAGGCGTATTCTCAAGACGGTTGAAGGTCAGGATCTGAAACAGGTTCTCGTCGGTGAAGACCACTTCATTGTAAAGCAGGTCCACCGCCACGGAGCTGAAGGCCGCATAGGCGTCCCGGATCACGCGGAGCGGGGGGCGCTTTGCCGGTTCCGCCGCCCGCGCGTCGCGGGAGGCCGGCGCCGCGAAAGCCGAGAACGGACCCCGCTCTTCAGCGGCCAGCGCAGTAACACCGCCGGGCTCCCAGTCGCAGGTGGCCTGATGGATCTCCGGCAGCGGCTGGTACGAAATGAGTTGCCTGTGGCCCGGCACCTTCGCAGCGCCGGCCTGAGAGGCGCGGGAGAAATCGCCGCGCCCGACCTCGCGGCCGGACAAGAGCCAGCCGGCCATGACCACCGTCATGACCAGGAATGCCCTGCGGCCTGCCTTCCGTTGCCATTCAGACATTGGAACCATGGGGTAACGTTCTCCTTATTTCCTGGCTTGAGGTTCTTTTAGATCAGTCGCAGTCCTTTCGAAACGGAAAATGCTGAACCCGCCCGGGCTCTGATCGAGCTCCACCCCTTGAGGTGCCCGTATACTCTATCCTCCTACGGGGCTATCTCCAGTCGCACCTCATTTTGGATCGTCACGGTTGGCTTCGGGTTGGCTTCAGGGATCGGAAGACCTCTTTCTTTGAGTAGGCTAATGTGTTCTTCCATTCCCCATTTTGCCTTATACAAGCAGTCCTCTACAGAGTGGCCTACGCTGGTGAACCCTTCCAGGTCGGGGGAATAGAAGGCGAAAAAGTTGGGATCTGCAGTCGCCTCGATGATCAATGAATATTTCAATTCAATCACTCTTTCATTCACCCCCTTTCCATCCTGGGTCCTCAGGGCTATACAACGGAGGAAGGGTCTAGCGAATCGTCTGTCCTCCGTCGACCACCAGCGTACAGCCGGTGACCCAGTCGGAGGCAGGGGAAGCCAGAAACAGGACGGCGCCCGTCAGGTCCTCCGGGCGTCCCGCTCGACCCAGCGGGATGTGACGCCGGATGTAGTGGGCGCCGGCTTCGCTCTCCAGGAAGGTGCGGTTCAGATCCGTGACGATGTAGCCGGGGCACAGGGCGTTGACCAGGATGCGATCCCGGGCCCATTCCAGGGCCGCCGTGCGGGTGAACTGGATCAACGCCGCCTTGCTGGCCGAATAGGCGACCAGTTTCTCTTCCGACTGGAGTCCGGCGATGGAGGCGATGTTCACGATCTTTCCGCCGCCGTTTTGCCTCATGAGCCGGGCGCAGGCCCGGGCACAAAAGACCGCCCCTCGCAGGTTCGTCTCCAGGACCCGATCCCAATCCGCCGGCTTCAGGTCCAGGATGGTCTCCACGTGGACGGTCCCGGCATTGTTGATCAAAATGTCCAGCCTGCCCCACTGGGTTCGCACGCGTTCCACCATGGCCTCCGCCGAGGCAATGTCCGCAATGTCCACCCGCTCCACCAGGCATCGCTGGCCGAGAGCCTGGATCTTTCGGGCCGTCTCGCGGAGGGGCGCCTCGCTGCGGGCGCAAATCACCAGGTCCGCCCCCGCTCGCGCCAGCTCCACCGCCAGATGCTGGCCGATGCCCCGGCTGGCGCCGGTCACGAGAGCGATCTTGCCCTGGAGGGAAAAGAGACTCATGGTCGTGCTGGCGATCTGCCGGAACCGTGCGGTTCCAGTTCAGGCAGAAAGCTACTGAATTCTCCCAGGCCCCACTGGGCCCAATGCAGGTTCATATCCGCCAAGCGCAGGCAGCGCTCCAGCATGGGATTGTCCGTCTCGTCGGCAATCTGCCGGATGATGCCTCGCACTTCTTGAAGTTTTGCGAGAATCTGTTGTCTTTCCATGGCGCCTCCCGGCTAGCCACGATCGAGGATACGGCGGACCTCCTTCGGCCTCTTGTCGATGATGCGCTTGGTCTTCAGCTCGTATCTGGGCAGGGAGCCGGGTGCTACCAGCTCCACCCCCAGCCTGACGCCCAATGCCTCCCGGATGCTTTGCTCCACTCCACTGGCCAGCTTTCCATAGTCGCTCACCACAACGTCCCTCACCGGTTCCGCTCGGACCGTCATCTCGTCCAGCCCTCTGTCGCGGGTGATCACCAGTTCGTAATGGCTGCTCAACCCGGCGATCTTGCCCAGAACGTTCTCCACGGCGGTTTGATACACATTCACTCCTCTAATGGCCACCATGAAATCGCTCCTTCCCAGGACCACGCCCTTGAGGAAATGCCAGGTGCGCCCGCACTCGCAGTGGAGATGGCGCTGCACCAGGTCATGGGTCCGGTAGTTCAGGAGCGGCTGGGCCGAGTTGACGTAACTGGTGACGATATTCTCGCCGATTTCGCCTTCGGCCACCTCCTGGCCTGTTTCAGGATGGCAGCTCCAGGAGAAGGTGTTCAGCTCATTCATGTGCACGCCGGTCCCCGTGGGGCATCCGGGGGCCATGGCATCGATCTCTTGAATCCCGTATAGCTCTCCCGCCACCGCTTTCCAGGAATTCTCCAGTTGTTTCCGCATGGTCTCAATGGAGCAGGGACCTGGCTCGCCGGCGTGGTAGGTATACCGAATTCCCAGGGTGCCAGGGTCGATCCCCAGGCCTCTGGCCGTTTCCGCCAGGCGCAAGGCATAGGTCGGCGTAGCCAGCAGCACCGTGGGTTTCAGGCGCTGGATCAGGCGAAGGTGTCCTTCCGAGTTTTGTCCCCCGCCCGAGACGACGCGGACCCCCAGCCGTCGCGCGCCCCAATAGGCGCTCCAGAATCCCCCGAAGAGGCCCCAGTTGAAGGCGAAATAGAAGGTGTCCTGGGGGCGGATCCCCAAGGCCCAGTAGCCGTAGATCCACGACTCGCCGTAGCGTTCCATATCGTACGAAGTAAAGGGGACGCCCAGGGGCACTCCCGTGGTGCCGGAGGTCTCGCTGTGAAAGGCCACGTACTCGAGGGGCAAGGCACCGGTCTCCCCGTAGGGAGGGTTTTCTTGCTGGAGGCTAATGAATTCGGATTTGTCCGTCAGGGGGACACGCTTCTTGAAGTCTTCCAGCGTCTTGATGTCCTCGGGCCGGACCTGCGCCTGCTGGAACTTACGGCGGTAAAAAGGCGACGCGTGGTGAGCGTACTCCATCAAGGCGCGCAGCTTTCGCAGGTGCAAATCTTCAAGCTGCTCCCGGGGCAGGGTCTCGGCGTACGGGTTCCAATAGGGGCTCTTCTCCGCGCGAGAATTGAGGAAGCTCCTGAGCTTCATCTCAGCGGCCGGTGAACCTGGGTTTTCTCTTTTGGCGAAAGGCCTGGAGGCCCTCTCGATGATCCTGCGTCTGAACCAGAAGGCTTTGACACATGGCCTCGTAGCTGATGAGCGAGTGGAGGTCCATGGTCAAGCTGTGGGTCACCACCAGCTTGGCCATCCCCACCGCCAGGGGAGCCTTCTGGCAGATGGCCTGGGCCAGTTCTCGGGTCCTGTCAGCCAGCTCCTGGTCCTTGACCACTTCGGTCACCAGGCCCAGCCGCTCCGCTTCTTCGGCGCTGATCAACTCGCCCGTAAAGATCAATCGCTTGGCCTGGTCGGGGCCGATGAGCCCCGGCGCCCTGGAGGTCCCTGTCACCCCCGGGATGAGGCCGATGTTGACTTCCGGGAACCCAAAGCGAGCTTGATCGGAGGCAATTCGAATATCACACGAGAGCGCCAGCTCCAGGGCACCTCCCACGCAGATCCCGTTGATGGCTGCCAGCACTGGCTTTTCCGTCCGCTCGATGGATTCGAAAAAATCCGTCACCGAGCGGCTCAACGCCCGGAAGCTCACCTGATCCTCCACGGTTTCGAAGATGGCCACGTCGGCTCCCACGCCGAAGGCTCGACCCGTTCCCGTGAAGACGATGACTCGAATCTCGCGGTCCGAGCTGGCGTCTCGAAAGGCCTCCCGCAGGGCATCCAGCATGGCCTCGTCCCAGGCGTTGAGCTTTTCGGGGCGATGGAGGACGATGGTGGCGATCCGGTCGCCTTTCTCATACAGCACTCTGTCGGAACTCATTCGGAGAGGCCCTCCCTCAAAACTCAAAACCTGAAACTCAAGAGCTGAGGTTCGGGGTTTAAGAGTTTCAGGTTTTGGGTTTTGGGTTTCGGCTTTCCTCGTCCCGCCAGCACCCCAGCCCGCTGTAGACCCCGGCGGTTCCATCATGAATCCGGGCGGCGCGCTTGGCCGCCGATTCGTATCTGGGGAAGTCGGCCGAGCCGTACACGGCCAGCCGCTGGGCCGCCAGCGACCCCTCGGCATGGATCGAGGTCACCTCCCAATAGCCGCCCATGTCGGAGGCCACCAGGTCTTTCACGAGTTTGATGACTCTCAGGCGGTGTTCGGCGGGAACGTCCGCCGCGCCACGGAGGTATTTGTCCAGGAGCGGTCTCGTCTCCGGGTTCAGATAGTCCTCCTCCGAGGGCACGGTGGCCACGATCCCGCCGGCGATGTCCTGCACCAGCTTCACGCAATGATGATAGTTGTCGGCGAAATAAAACTTGGCCGCGTTGCCCAGGATGGGATCCGGGTAGACCATGCCCGTGTCCCGGTCCTCCACGGGGTTCATGCAGGCGGCGCGAGTCAGGGCCCGGATGGTCTCGGCGTAGGTCACGAGCCAGGAGAGCTTGTCCCGGATATGACTCATGCGATCCAGGCCGTTGTATTCGGCCATGAGCTTCGCCGCGCCCACCAGGAGCTCTGCGAAGGGATATTTGTAGGCGGCCGCCGTCACACGGTGATAGGTGGCGAACAGGTGGGCGGCCAGACCTGCGTACTGCCATTCCCTTTTGAGAAAGAGCCGCTCGTGGGGCACGAAGACATCCTCGAAGACCACCAGGCTTTCGATGATGTGGTAGCTGGAGCTCACGGGATGGTCCATGAGACGCACGGGAGTGGCGGCCGTTGCGCTCACGATCATCTTGACCCCGGGGCTGTTGGCCGGGATAGCGAAGGCCACGGCATAGTCCCTGTCGGTCTCCGTCATCTGACGGCAGGGAAGGACGAAGAGCTCATTGGTGTAAGGCGACGAGGTGATGTGCGCCTTGGCTCCGCGGACCACCACGCCGTCCCGGCGCTCGGCCACCATGCGCAGATAGAGGTCCTTGTCCGCCTGTTGGGAGGGGCGCAAGCTGCGATCCCCTTTGGGATCCGTCATGGTAATGGCGACGCTCAGGTCGTTCTGCTGGAGGTAGCGTCGAAACTCCTCTACTCGACCGTGGTAGCCGGTGCCGAACTGCTGGTCCACTTTCTTGCTCACCAGGGCGGCCGTATTGAGGGCATCCGAGCCCCCTTCCTTGGCGAAGGGGGGGAAGCCGAAGCAGATCCGGCTGCCGGCCTCGATGAGCAGATGGCGTTTCAGCAGATCGTCGCTGTTGCGCGGGGCGAGGAAGAAGCGACTGGAAGGCTGGCCGTCGGGGCCCGGGACAACAGCGAAGTGACGGTTGTCGGGGTCTTCGGCGATCTGGTAATCGACGGCCGCCGATTCCACGCCGATGCGCAGGACGGGGTGCACTGTCACGTCCCGGACGCGCTCGCCCTGGAAATAAACGGTGCGGTCATCCCGCAAACTGTCGCGAAACTCTTCCGGCGTCCTGAGAGCCACCTGGCCTCCTGATCCGGTCCTGCGGCACCGCAGTGAGGAAGGTCTACAGATATTTTCTGTTCACCAGGGGGTCGGGAGGCTCGAGCCCGAGCTCCCGGATGAGCGGTTCGACTTCTGCGATGTACGCAAGGCGCATCTCCTGGTGCGTCCGTTTCTTCAGGGCCCAGTAACGGTATCGTTCGTTGTTTTTCGAATCCGACCGCCCGAACATGTCGAGGGCGATGGGGTACCACTTCTCCAGATGCCGCTGGGCGTCCCGGCGGCCTTCCGGGGTCCGGCAGATGCGCTGCAGGATGGACATGCCGTACACGGGATGGGTGGCCTCTTCCTCCAGCACGGTGCCCACGGCCCGCACCAGGGGTTCGTAACTGCAATCCACGAACTCCTGAAGCTGATATTTCCCCACTCGATCCGTCAAAAAAAGAAACGTGCCCACATCGGTCCAGGTCTCCCAGGGCACTTTCATGAAGTCCAGCTTTTTCTCTTCGGCAGGCAGGCGGATGAAATTGTCGGCATCCACGTCAACGCCCAGCTCCTTCAGCAGCGCCGCAAAGATCCGGCAGTGCCCCAGCTCCTCCATGGTGATCCTGGCCAGCCACCACTGATCGTCCAAGGTGGGGGCGCGGTAGATCCAGTGGGTGTAATTCTGGTTGGGCACGTCAATGTTGGCCTGCACGTCCAGCACCCGGATCAACAGCTGGCGGTATTCGGGGGGCATGGGGTCCTGGGCCCCGTACTTCCTCATGGCCGTCGCTCTCCTTGTGGCGAAGCAGGGATTGGTGGAGCAAAGGGATTGTTCCACGCGCTGGAATTCCTGTCAAGGCAGCGTCGAGGGGGCATCCAGGGCTAGGGAGGGGGATCGGAGGGCGAACTTTCGCCCTCGAAGGTCTGCTCCCGCCAGACTCCGATCTCTCTGAAGTAGCGGATGGCTCCGGGATGAAAGGGGACCCCCTCATACTGGGCCACTCGCGACGCAGTGATCTCCCGGCCGGCCGGGTGCATCTCAGCCAGCTCTTCCCGGTGTTCGTAGATGGCCCTGGCCACGCGGTAGATGAGCCCCTCGTCGGCATCGGGGCGGGTCACCAGTTGGCCCGAGCCAATGTCCACGATGGCGAGGTCCTCTGTCTGTCCGGGGTACGTACCCCGAACCAGGGTCCGGCGAAAATAATAAGGGTAGCGCTGCTCCAGCTCGGCGATCTTGTCCTCGTCGACGCGGACAAAGTCCACCGGGTGGCTGGTGGCCACCTGGAGCAGAGAGGGATGGGGGATGGCGCCTGAAAAAAAGGCCGCGTCCACCCGGCCGTCGCTCAGCAGCTCCGCCGAATCCGCCTGCCCCTGGTAGATGGGCTGGAACGACGCATAGCTCATCCCGTAGACCTCCAGGACAGGGCCGATCAGGTGCTCGAAACCCGCTCCCGCAGGGCCCACGGCCACGCGTTTGCCCTTCAGGTCGGGGATCCTGAGGATGCCCGATCCTCGGTGACTGACGAACACCGACGCGTTCCTGTGGAGCGTGATGACGGCCCGCAAAGGAATGGGAGTGGACCAGGGCTTGAGCCCTCGTACGACGTGATAGGTGGTGGGAGTGGCGGTCACGGCCAGGTCGATGCGACGCCGGTCCAGCAGGCGCACGTTTTCGCCGGTGCCCGCAGTCGCTTCGGCCGTGACCTGGGTTTGTGGCAGGGCGCGGGACAGGACTTGAGCGAGGGCTGCTCCGATCGTGTAAAAGGTCCCTCCCACGGGCGCCGTGCCCAGCTTGAGGAAGGTCCTGGTGGGCCGTTCTGCGTCGCCCCGTCGTCCGCAGCCTGGAGCAGCGAGAAACAGCAGGGCGCACAAAGCCCAAGGAAGGCGCAGGGGTTCGAGGTTCAAGCGTACTTCATCCTCCTGAAACCCATGCGGCTTCAGATTTCCAGGCCGTAGAACCGCCTGGGATTTTCGTACAGGATCCAGCGCTTCTGCTCTTCGCTCACGTCCTCCCGCTCCAGGAACTCGGGGAGGTCCCCCTTGAACTGCTCCCGGACCCGTTCGTGGGGGTAGTCGGAGGGCCACATCAAGCACCGCGGGTTGAACTGGCGGAGCACCTGGCTCAGAGCTTGCTCCCCCACCTCGCAGGTGGTCCAGACCTGGCCCGAGCGGATGTACTCGCTGGGCTTCTTCTTCAGGAGGGCCGCCTGGACGCCGTAGGGCTTCTCGAACTCCTCGTCCATCCGGTCCATCATGTAGGGAATCCAGCCCGAGCCCGCTTCCAGAAAAGCGACCCGCAGGCCTGGGAAGCGCTCGAAGACCCCCTCGAACAGCATGTGGGTGAACTGGATCAGGATGGCGAAGGGGTGCTCCAGGGTGTGGACCTGGAGGAACTTGTCGAAAAAATCGAAGCCCATGCCCCGGCTGGGGGCTCCATGGACCGCCAGGGGCATGTCCAATCGCTGTGCCTCCTCGAAGATGGGGTCGAAGTCCCGGTGTCCGTAGCCCTTGTGCAGGACCGTGACGGCCGGCAGCAGGCCGGCCACCAGGCCCAGCTCGCTTTTCGCCTGCCTCAGCTCCCGGGCAGCCTCCACCGGGTCGTGGACCGGCAGGAGCGCCACGGCCTTCAGGCGGGGACTCTCCCGGGTGAACTTTTCGTAAATCCAGCGGTTGTACGCATGGGCAACGGCACAGGCCCACTCGGGACTTTGAATCAGGCCCAGGGCCAGCCCAGCGGTGGGGTAGAGCACGCTCATCTGGATGCCCAGCTCGTCGAGAAACTCGAGCCAGCGTGAGGCGGGCACTTCCGGCTCCTTGCCCGGCACGCCGAAGCCCCGCTGCCAGCCATCGAGCGACGGGAAGAAGCCGTAGGTCTCAAAGCGGGGCATCCCGCGGTAGCGACCTTCCAGAAACGCGTGAATCTCCGCGTCCTTCTCCATAGACGTGCCCGTCAGCGTCAATGATGGGATATGGCACGGTCATTGTTGTTTCCTCCCTGTGACGCCCCCCTTGCCGGACCATCTTCAACGCATGACGGCCCCTCCGTCCACCACCAGGGTCTGGCCGGTGATGAAGTCGGAGAGGCTGGACGCCAGGAAGAGCACGGCGCCGACCAGGTCCTGCGGCATCTGGACGCGCTTCACGGCCCGGTCCTGGACCCGGGCCTGCCGGAACCGGATGATCTCCTCCGTGGGGTTCTCTTCCGAGAGGGTGGAGCCGGGCGCGATAGCGTTCACCTGAATGTTGTCGTCCCCCACCTCGCGGGCCAGCGTGCGGGTGAAGCCCAGGATGCCGGCCTTCGAGGTCACGTAGTGGATCCGACCGGCGGGGCCCGAGAAGACCGTGCCCGACGAAATGTTGATGATCTTTCCCGATTTCTGGCCGCGCATGGTGGGCAGGACAGCCCGGGCGCACAGAAACGGCCCCCTGAGGTTGACGGCCATCATCCGGTCCCACTCCTCGGGATCGATGGACTCGATCCCGCCCCGGCTCATGGGGATCGTGGCGAAGATCGCCGCGTTGTTCACCAGGATGTCGATCCGCCCGAACCGCTCCAGCGCAGCCGCCGCCATCCGGCCCGTGGACTCCTCGTCGGCGACATCCACCCGAAGGCCCAGCGAGTCGGCTCCCGTCTCTCGCTTCACCTGCTCAGCGACCTGTTCTGCGGCCGCCCCATCGATGTCCACGCTGCAGACCCGGGCGCCCGCGCGGCCAAAGGCCACAGCGTAAACCTTCCCGATGCCGTGGCCGCTCCCGGTCACGATGGCCACCTTGCCTTCCAGCCCTTCGATCACCCTGGTTGTCCCCTTTTTGTCGAGTCCTGCCGATGGAGCCCAGCGCCAGAAATGCCGCTCTTGAAAGCCACTTGTAAAGGAAAGCATGGCCCCTGTCAAGGAATGTCTGACCTGTATATGAACCCATTGACAC
>JACQTF010000042.1 GCA_016210925.1 Acidobacteriota bacterium
CGCCCGTAGAGGGGCTACGAAAGATGGTTCAGAGTTTGTGCCAGAGGCTATTCCCCCAAGCAGTTGGGATATACGATCATGTGTTTAAGAATTTCGGATCGGGTTGAAGTGACGTGCGCATCCATCCCCTGGTCCAGAAGGTAAAGAAAGCGATTGACGGGCATCGGATGATCCGCGCCGGTGACACCGTGCTCGTGGGCGTCTCCGGCGGGCCGGATTCGGTGGCGCTGCTGCACAGCCTGGCCGAGCTGCGCCGGCCCCTGCGCTTTCAGCTCGGCCTGGTCCATCTCAACCACCGGCTTCGCGGGCGCCAGTCGGAGGGGGACGAAGCGTTCGTTCGGGCGCTGGCGCGGAAGTTGGGATTCAACTGCATCGTCCAGGCTGTGGATGTCCGCGCGGTAGCCTCCGCGTCCAGATCAAACCTGGAGGAAGCCGCCCGCAAGGCCCGGCTGGACTTCTTCCGGCGAGCGATGGAGCAATCGGGGGCAGGGAAGGTCGCCCTGGGGCACACCCGTAACGACCAGGCCGAGACCTTGCTGATGCAGCTCCTGCGGGGCGCCGGGCTGGAGGGCCTGGTGGGGATGCCCCCGGTGAAGGACGGTTGGCTCCTCCGGCCCTTACTCGAGGTGAGCCGACAGGAAGTGCTGGACTACCTGAAATCCCGCCGGGCTGACTTTCGAGTAGATGCCTCCAACCTGGACCTCTCCTATACCCGCAATCGCATCCGCGGGCGGCTCATCCCCTTCCTGGAGCGGGAGTTTCAGGCTTCCGTCGTCGAGAACCTGGCCCGCACTGCGCTTGTCCTTCAGGCAGACCTGGAATTCATCCAGGGACAGGTGGAGACCCTTTTTTCCAGGCTCTTCCAGCAGGAGGAAAAGGGGGGCGCGCTCTCGGTTGCCGAATTGGTTGTCTTGCCAGCGGGGTTGCAGCGGCGACTCGTGAGGCTTGCAATCCAGCAGGTGAAGGGAGACTTGCGAGGCCTGGAATTGGAGCATGTGGAGGCCGTGCGGCGACTTCTGGAGCCCTCGCGAAGCGGGAGGCGCATCCGCCTGCCCGGCAGGATCAGCGTAGCTAGGGAATTCGACCAGTTGAGAGTGGAACGGGGCGTCGAGACCGGAGTGGCCCCTGCGTTCCGGTACCCCTTAAACCTCCCGGGAGCCGTCTTCGTCCCCGAGGCCGGGGGGTGGGTTCGGGCGGGCCCATCGGTACGGCCGGTCCGGAGGAGTGGGTTGTCCGTTCGGATCTCGCTGGCGAAGATCCCGCCAGGCCTCACCGTTCGGAGCCGCTTGCCGGGCGATCGGTACAGGCCGCAAGGGAGGCGCACCTACCGAAAGTTGAAGGACCTGTTCATCGAGGCGCGGGTGCCTCTCGCCCGGAGGAACCGGGTACCCCTGGTGGTCGCGGATGGGGAGATCATCTGGGTGCCTGGTTTTCCCCCAGCCGCCGGCTTCAAGCCTGGAGCCCGGGATCGTTCCATCACCCTGGCGTTCGATCTCGAAGGCGTCGCCCCTTCCTGAGGGGGCCGCTCAGGCGCAGGCCTGTCCGGATTTCATCATCCTCTTGAAACCGGGAGGTCCTTTTTTCATCTTAACAGGGTGAAAATGTTACGATAAAAGGCGTATTTCTGCTATAATTTGGTTGGAATTTCGGTGGAGGATCGTAGTTGAATACGACGCTCAAAAACGTTTTTCTCTGGGTGGCCATCATCGTCGCCGTGGTAGCGCTGTGGAATTTCTTCTACAGCTACCGGGGGATGAACCGCCAGGAGATGATCTACAGCCAGTTTAACCGGATGGTTTCCGATGGCAAGGTCCAGAGGGTCATCATTGTCGGGACGGAGATCGATGGGACCACCAAGGGCGGAGAGAAGTTCCGGACCGTCATCCCGTCGGACTCGGGCGGAGATATTGCCAAGGAACTGGACGCGCGAGGCGTCGAGGTGACCGTCAAGAACCCGGACCAGAATTCCTGGCTGGCGATCCTGTTTTCCTCCTGGCTGCCCATTCTGATCCTGATCGGCTTCTGGGTCCTCTTGATGCGCCAGATGCAGAGCGGCGGCAACAAAGCCCTTTCTTTCGGGAAGAGCCGCGCACGGCTGCTGTCCAGCCAGCAGAAGAAGGCCACCTTCAAGGACGTGGCAGGGATCGAGGAGGCGAAGGAAGAGCTGAAGGAGATCGTGGAGTTCCTGAAAGAGCCCCAGAAGTTCCAGAAGTTAGGAGGGCGGATTCCCAAGGGCGTGTTGCTCATGGGACCTCCCGGAACGGGGAAGACTTTGCTCGCGCGGGCGATCGCCGGCGAGGCCAACGTGCCTTTTTTCTCCATCAGCGGCTCCGACTTCGTGGAGATGTTCGTCGGTGTAGGCGCCTCCCGGGTTCGAGACCTGTTCGAGCAGGGAAAGAGGAACGCCCCCTGCATTATCTTCATCGATGAGATCGACGCTGTGGGACGCCACCGGGGCGCTGGACTGGGAGGCGGTCACGACGAGCGAGAGCAAACGCTGAACCAGCTCCTGGTGGAGATGGACGGGTTCGAATCCAACGAAGGGGTGATCCTGATCGCTGCCACCAACCGGCCGGATGTTCTGGACCCGGCGCTGCTGCGGCCGGGGCGCTTCGACCGTCAAGTGGTGGTCAACCTCCCGGATATCCGGGGCCGGGAGGGGATCCTGAAGGTGCACACCCGCAAGATTCCCCTCAGCTCGGAGGTAGACCTCTCGATCCTCGCGCGGGGAACCCCCGGCTTCTCCGGTGCCCAGTTGGCCAACCTGGTGACCGAGGCAGCCCTCAATGCCGCTCGGTCCGGTCAAAAGGCCGTGACCATGAGAGACTTCGAGACCGCCAAGGACAAGGTCCTGATGGGCAAGGAACGCAAGTCCATGATCATCAGCGACCGCGAGAAAAAGATCACGGCTTACCACGAGTCCGGCCATGCGCTGGTGGCTTACATGCTGCCCGAGGCCGACCCGCTGCACAAGGTCACCATCATCCCCAGGGGGTTTGCCCTGGGTCAGACTCAACAGCTTCCCCAGGATGAGAAGCACAATTACAGCCGGGAGTTCGTGGAGGGGCAGGTTGCCATCCTCATGGGTGGCCGGCTGGCGGAGGAAATCTTCCTGAACTGCATGACGACGGGCGCTGCCAACGACATCGAGGTGGCCACCGAGCGCGCCCGGAAGATGGTTTGCGAGTGGGGCATGAGCGACGAGATGGGCCCCCTGAGCTTCGGCAAGAAGGAGGAGCAGATTTTCCTGGGCAGGGAAATCCAGCGCCATCAGGATTACAGCGAAGAGACCGCCCTCAAGATCGATCAGGAAGTGAAACGCATTGTTCTGCGAAACTATGAGCGGGCGAGAAAGATCCTGGTGGACAACCAAGACAAGTTGTTGCGCCTGGCGGAGGCTTTGCTCGAGTACGAGGTGCTGGACAGTTTAGAGATCGAGCAGGTCATCAAAGGCCGATCCATCGACCGCAAGAAGTATTCCCAGGAGGATGAGGGCGCGCCGGGATCGGCGCCCGAACCCGCTGGCGAGAAGCCTGCGATTCCTCCCCTGATCAAACCGAAAGAAAAGCCCGCGCCTGCCTAAGAGGTCTGCCTCGTTCCAGCCGGGCCCCGCACCTACGCCGGTCTTTGAGAAAATTCCGGAGTCATGACTTCGGTAGGTGCGGGGCGGGGAAGCCGGCGCCGTGTGGAACGGCCCAAGGAAGCGGAGGGTTTGTCCCGCCTTCACGGATGGCTTTCGCACGACAGATTTTCGAGGTGCCCCTGCCCTCGGGCTTGCTGCGACTCGGGGAGCGGACGCTGCTGATGGGCGTGCTGAACGTGAACCGCGACTCCTTTTACGGAGCGAGCCGCGTTTCCAGCATGTCCGAGGCCGTGGAAAAATCCCACCGGATCCAGCAGGAAGGCGCCGACCTGCTGGACGTGGGTGGCGAATCCACCCGTCCCGGCGCAGAGCCGGTGCCCTTGCACGACGAACTGGACCGGGTTCTGCCGGTGGTGGAAGCCCTGCGCGGGAAGCTTCGCATCCCCATCTCCATTGACACGTATAAAGCAGAAGTGGCCCGCCGTGCGGTCGAGGCGGGAGCGGAAGTGATCAACGACATCTCGGCCGGACGCTTCGACCCGGAGATGATCCCGACGGTGGCCCGGCTGGGAGTCCCGTTGATTCTCATGCATCTTCGAGGCGAACCCAAAACCATGCAACACTTGCCCCGCAGTTCTGATATTCTTAGGGAAGTCATCACGGAACTTGGAGAATCTTCTACGAGGGCACAGAAGGCCGGGGTTCACCGGGATCGGATCTTGATCGATCCCGGGATCGGTTTCGGAAAGTCCTTGGACGACAACCTGACCTTGCTGAAGCACCTTCCGGATCTGGCAGGACTGAGCCACCCCATCGTGGTGGGCAGCTCGCGGAAAGGTTTCACCGGGCCGGATCGGCCGCCGGAAGAGCGGCTCTTCGCCACCGCCGCCACCGTCGCAGCGGCCATCCTCCATGGGGCCCACGTGGTCCGCGTTCACGATGTGTCGGCCATGCGGGAGGTAGCCCGGATGGCGGACTCCATCCTCCTGGAAAGGCGACTGGACTGATGCAATTCTTCGAGCAAGTGCTTCCGAGAATCAGTCACCTGAGTGTCAAAGACCTGATCGATATCTTTCTGGTTGCCTTCGTCATCTATCGCTTCCTTCTCTTGATCAAAGGCACCCGCGGCATGCAGATGGCCGTCGGGATCGTGTTTCTGGTGCTGTTCTACTACGTGGCCAAGCTGGGCCAGCTTCAGGCCACGGAGTGGCTGCTGACCAACTTCCTCACCTACATCGTGTTTGCCATTATCGTCCTTTACCAGATGGAGATCCGGCGGGGCCTGGCTCAGATCGGGCGTACGCCTTTATGGCGCCGCTTTGCGGGTCGGCGGCCCCGGGAGCCCTACGAGGAGATCATCCTGGCAGCCACCACGCTTTCTGCCCAGAAGATTGGCGGGTTGATCGTCATCGAGGGAGCCATCGGTCTGAAGAATTACATCGAGACGGGCATCCGCCTGGACGCATTGCTGACGTACGACCTGCTGGTGACCATCTTCAACCCCCGTGTGCCCTTGCACGACGGTGCCGTGATCGTGCAGGGTGACCGGGTAGCCGCCGCGGGCTGCTACCTGCCCCTGACCCTGGACCCTCAACTGAGCAAGGAGCTGGGGACCCGTCACCGGGCCGGGATTGGCATCACGGAGGAAACGGATGCGCTGGCCATCATCGTCTCGGAGGAGACCGGCACCATCTCCGCAGCGGTGGATGGCACGATCCAGCGGAACCTGGATGGCACGGCCCTGCGGCAAGTCATCCAGAAAGCGTTCGCCGCCAAGCTCGGGTCCGGGGTGGAAGCAGCCCGGCGGACCCAGGAAGTAGCGTAAGGGGACAGACTACTGAAAACGTTCTTTTCAGTAGTCTGTCCCCACTACGACCATGAAGAACTTTGTCACCAAGGACCTGTCCCTGAAGGTGGTCGCTCTGGGACTGGCGGTGCTCCTGTGGCTGAGTCTTTCCGGTGAGGAATATCTGGAGCAGGCGCTGAGCATCCCGGTGCAGTATTACGGAACGCCGGCGGACCTGGAGTACACTTCGGAGCTGGTACAGACCGTGGACGTTCACATCCGGTCCTCTCGCAATATCAAGATCTCGGAGAGCAACATCGCCGCCGTGGTGGACCTGAGGGACGCCAAGCCCGGGCGGAAAATCATTCCCCTGACGGCGGACGCCATCAGGCTCCCGTCGGGAGTCCAGGTGCTCAAAGTGACGCCCCCGCGGCTCACGGTGGACCTGGAGCGCACCGCCCGCAAGACGGTGCCGGTCCACCCGGACATTCAGGGGGTGCCGGCGGAGGGGTTCGAGGTGACGAAGGTCACCGTTCAGCCGCCTACGGTGAACATCGAAGGTCCTTCCAGCAAGGTGGAGCGGGTGAATGGCTCGGTCACCGAAACCGTGAATGTCTCGGGCTACTCGTCGGATTACAGCGCCGTGGTCAACGTCACGCTGGAAGATTCCTTCGTTCGCTTGGAGCGCCCGGCGCAGGTGGAGGTCCGGGTGCAGATCCGAGAGAGGCGTTTTCCCCAGGTGATCGAAAACATCCCGGTTCAGCCCACCAATACCCAGTATTCGGCGGTCGTGAGCCCGCGAGAGATCGACGTGACCGCCCGGGTTCCCAAGTCCCTGGCCGGAAAAAGGCAACCGATCTTGCTTTCTGCTCACGTGGATCTCACGGGCCTGGAGCCCCGTCGTCTGCCCTACCAGGTGGAGCCTCAAGTGGTCGTGGCGCCGGAAGTGGCGGACCAGGTGACCATCGTTTCCAAATGGCCACAGACGGTCTCCGTGAGAATTCAGGTGGCGAAGCGCTAGAAAAGCCATGGGAAGCTTGTTTGGAACGGACGGAGTCCGGGGAGTGGCAGGGCGGTTTCCCCTCGACCGGCGGACCCTCTTCCACCTCGGGGAGCAATTGGTGCGTCTGTTGAGGGAGCGGGGTGCTGCGGGCAAGGTCCTGATCGGGCGGGACACCCGTGCTTCCGGAATCTGGATCCAGGGGGCCCTGGTGGAAGGGGTACGGGGTGGCGGGGGCTCCGCCTCCCTGACCGGCGTCCTTCCCACACCTGCCGTTTGTTACCTGACGAGACATCATGGCTTTGACGCAGGCATCGTGATCTCTGCCTCCCACAATCCCTACCAGGACAACGGCATCAAGGTCGTGGCTGCCACAGGAACCAAACTGGCGGAGGGGGAAGAAACAACCCTGGAGGCATGGCTGCAGCCGTTGCTGGATCCACAGGCGGTCGATCGCCCCACCGCCGCGTCGGGGGAGCAGCTGTTGGATTCGGACGGGCAATTTTTTACCAGCTACGTCCAGTTCCTCATCAACAGCGTGGGAAACCTGGACCTGTCGCGCCTCAAGATGGTGGTGGATTGCGCCAACGGCGCTTCCTACCGCGTTGCGCCGTTTGTGTTGGAGAAGCTGGGGACGGCGGTGGTGCCCGTGCACGCGGCCCCGGATGGTGTAAACATCAACCTGAACTGCGGGTCACTGCATCCCGAGGCCTTGCAACGAAAAGTAGTGGAGGAGGGTGCGGACCTGGGGGTCGCTTACGACGGAGATGCCGACCGTTCCCTCTTTGTGGACCACCGGGGAAACCTGGTGGACGGGGATCATATCCTCTACATTTTCGCCCGAGAGCTGCAGCGGCAGGGCCGGCTCCGAAAGAACGCTGTGGTCGGAACCGTCATGTCCAACGTGGGCCTCGAGGTAGCCCTTCGCCAATGGGACATCGAGTTGCTCCGGACGGCCGTGGGAGATAGATATGTGGCGGAGGAGATGCTCCGGCGGGAGGTGGCCATCGGCGGGGAGCAGTCCGGCCACATCATCTTGCTGGACTACGCGGCGACGGGAGACGGCTTGCTCACGACGTTGAAGCTGCTGGAGCTGCTTCGGCAGTCTGGCGCCACGCTGTATGAGCTGGCAAGGGATCTCCCCAAGTATCCTCAGGTGCTGTTGAATGTGCGGGTGCGGGAAAAGGTTCCTTTCGAGCAGGTCCCCGCCCTCGCCGACGCCATCGAGAAGGCCCGGGAGCGGTTGGGGAACTCCAGCCGGTTGCTGGTGCGCTATTCGGGCACCGAGCCCGTCGCCCGCGTCATGACGGAAGGCCCGGACGCCGACCAGGTCCAACGAGAGGCTCGTCTCTTGGCCGGCCTGATCCGCGAGCACCTGGGGACCTCCCAGGAGTGAACCCAAAACTCGAAACCTGAAGCCTGAAATCTGAACTAAACTAAAAGCCGGGTTTTGAGTTTCAGGTTTCAGAGTTTCATGGTTTCGTCTCCATGATCGTTGAGGATCATGAGGAGCTTGCGCGCATTGTGGGCCGCCTGAAGGGTGGCGGCCAGCGCGTGGTTTTCACCAACGGCTGTTTCGACATCCTCCACCCCGGGCACCTTCACCTTCTCTCCCAAGCGCGCCGCCTGGGCGACGCCCTCATCGTCGGAATCAACAGTGATGCTTCCGTGCGCAGGCTCAAAGGCCCCGGCAGGCCCATCTTTCCCCAGCAGGAGCGAGCGGAGTTGCTGTCGGCCCTCCAGGTCGTGGACTATGTTACAATCTTTGAAGACGACACGCCCCGACAGCTCATTGAAAGGATCATCCCCCAGGTCCTGGTCAAAGGCGGAGACTGGGGAAAAGACGAGATCGTGGGCGGGGAGATCGTGGAGGCAGCCGGGGGTCAGGTGCTGTCGCTGCCCTTCGTCGAGGGTTTTTCCACCTCCTCCATCATCCAGAAAATTCTGGAACAAGAATAGGGCGGGGCCCGGGCCCCGCTCTTTTGTTGTCGCATGGAAACGAGATGATTCGGGAGACATTCCTCAACGTCGCTTCTCAGGAAGAGTTTGACCAGCTCGTTCGCCGTGTGAGCGGGGAAAGCGGCCGTGTCCGCCTGTCTGGCCTGTATGAGAGCGCCAAGGCGCTGTACGCGGCGTTGATCGCCGTTCGGCTGGAGCGCCCCCTGGTGTATGTGGCGCAAAACAACCAACTGGCAGAGTATCGGCAGCGGGACCTGCAATATTTTCTGTCGCTGCTGGCGCCCGAATCGGGCGAGGCAGCCCTGTTTCCGTCGGTGGAGTTCAACCCTTATTCCGGCCTTTCTCCCCATCCTGAAATTTCCCGACAGCGCGCCCTCACCCTCTGGAAGCTAGGGCAGGGAAAGGTCCGTGTCCTGGTCCTTCCCCTGCGATCCTTCCTCTACCGGATGCCCCCGCCGATGGAGTTCTATCCGCACTTCGTGCGCCTGGCGAAGGGGTCGGAGTGCGCGCCTGAAGAGCTGGAGAAACACCTGGAGGCCTGGGGGTACGTGGCCCGGGAACCGGTCACAGAGGTGGGAGAGTTTTCGCGCCGGGGTGGAATCCTGGATCTGTTTTCTCCCCAGACAGACGCTCCGTGCCGCCTGGAGTTCTTCGGCGACCAGCTCGAGTCCCTTCGCACCTACGACGTGGACACACAGCGGTCCACGGGTGAGCCGGAGGCCTGCGAGATCGTTCCCATGCGGGAGGTCTCGGGCTCTGCGGAGCGCATGCGCGAGTGGGCCGAAGCGGCCCGGAAGCGCTGGGCGGCGTCCCGCTACTTTCGGGCTCTGAGCGAGAGGCTCGGCGCGGCCTTGCACGGGGAGTGCTTCCAGGGTTTCGAGTTTCTGCTTCCTCTCGTCCGTCCCTATTCGGACTCCATTCTCGACTACCTCCCCCCCTGCGTCTTTTTTGTGGACGAGCCCGAGCTGCTTCAGTCCCAGGCTCACGACTTTTCTCTGGAGCTCCATGATCGCTTCGTGCACAAGGACGAAGAAGGTCAGATGGTGCTTCCCCCGGTGGAGCTGCTGCATCCGCCCGACCTGTTGGACCACACCTGGTCTTCCTGCACGACCGTGGAGGCGCGGGAGCTGGGCGTCGTGGAAGGCCTGGGAGCCGAAGGGGAGCACGTTTTCAACAGCCAGCCGGTGCGGAAGTTTCACGGGAGGATCCAAGAGTTTGTCAGCGAAGTCCGCCGGTCGCTCCAGGAGGGCCACACGTGCTTTCTCTTGATGGGAAACGTGGGAAAGGCGGAGCGGGTGGTGGAAATTCTGGAAGAGTACGAGGTGCCCGCCCAGATGGTGAGCCGGGCCTCCGAGTCCCCGTCGTTGCCAGCCGAGGGAAGGGCCTACGCGTTTCCCCATGATCTGTCCACCGGTTTCTGTCTCCCCGGGGCCCGGCTCAAGATTTTTGCCTCCTCGGAGATCTTCGATGAGCAGGAAGTTCAGTTGGTCTTGCCGCGCCGGCCGCGAAAGGCCGGCGCCTTCGTCTCCGATTTCCGCGACCTGAAAGAGGGCGACTACGTGGTGCACGTGGATCACGGCATCGGGGAATTTCGAGGCCTGGTGCGCCTGGGCCGGGACGGCGAAGCGTCGGAATTCGTGGTTCTGCTGTACCAGGACGATGCCAAGCTTTACGTGCCCGTCGAGCGCCTGGACCTGATCCAAAAATACACCGGGTCCGGCGACGCCAAGCCGGAACGGGATCGGCTGGGGGGGACGGCGTGGTTGAGGCGGAAGGCCAGGATCCGGAAGTCCATGCGGGACATGGCCGAGGAGCTCCTGAAGCTCCAAGCCCGGCGCTCCCTCACACCGGGTTATGCTTTCCCCCCGGACGACAACTGGCAGCAGGAGCTCGAGAACGCTTTCGAGTTCGAGGAGACCCCTGACCAGGAGGCTGCCATCCAGGAGATGAAGCGGGACATGGAGCAACCCCGTACCATGGATCGCCTGGTGTGCGGTGATGTGGGCTACGGGAAGACAGAGGTCGCCATGCGGGGCGCTTTCAAAGCCGTCCTGAGCGGCAAGCAGGTGGCCGTCCTGGCACCCACCACGGTTCTGTCTTTCCAGCACTACAACACTTTCCAGCGGCGCTTTGCGCCCTTCCCAGTCACCATCGAGCTGCTGAGCCGGTTCCGTTCCCGGGCGGAGCAGAAGAAGGTCCTGGAAGAGCTGGAGGCCGGGCGCGTGGACATCCTCATCGGCACTCATCGTCTTCTTTCCAGGGACGTGGCCTTTCACGACCTGGGATTGCTCATCGTGGACGAGGAGCAGCAGTTCGGCGTGGCCCATAAGGAGCGGTTGAAGGCTCTGAAGGCCAGCGTGGACGTCCTCACGATGACCGCTACCCCCCTCCCTCGAACCCTGCACATGTCCCTGATGGGCCTGCGGGACCTGTCGGTGATCGAGACACCCCCCAGGGACCGACTGGCCATCCAGACCGCGGTGGTCAAATACGATCCGGACGTCATCCGCAGCGCGATCCGATTGGAGCTTGCCCGGGGCGGTCAGGTCTATTTCGTCCACAATCGGGTGGAGTCCATTTACACCCTGGCCTCCCTCGTGCAGCGCCTCTGCCCGGAAGCGAGGCTGGCCGTTGCCCACGGCCAGATGGAGGAGCGGGACCTGGAGCGGGTGATGATCAACTTCATCAACCATCAATACGACGTGCTGGTCTCCACCACCATCATCGAAAACGGGCTGGACATCCCCTTGGTCAACACCATCCTCATCCACCGGGCCGACCGCTTGGGGCTCGCTCAGCTGTACCAGCTCCGGGGGCGGGTGGGGCGCTCGAACCGGCGGGCCTACGCGTACTTGCTGGTCCCCCCGGAGGAAATCCTCAGTTCCACAGCGCGCCGGCGCCTGGCCACCATCCGCGAGTTCAGCGACCTGGGGTCGGGATTCCGAATCGCCGCCCTGGACCTGGAGATCCGCGGCGCCGGCAACTTGCTGGGCCCGGAGCAACACGGTCACATCAACGCCGTCGGTTTCGAGCTGTACTGCCAGCTCCTGGAGAGGAGCGTCCGGGAGCTGAAAGGCGAAGAGACAGCGGAAGAGATCCAGACCTCCATCCACCTGGGCCTCAACATCCGCATTCCCGAAACGTACGTGCCCGACATGAACCAGCGGCTTCGGATCTACAAGAAGATCTCCTCCGCCCGGGACGAGCAGGAACTGGAAAACCTGCGAGCGGAGATGGTGGACCGTTACGGGACGCTTCCGGAATCGGTGGGACACCTGTTCGAGTACGGCCGCCTTAAGCTCCTGGCACAATCCCTTCAGGTGGTCTCCATCGATCGAAACACGGACAAGATCACCATCAAATTCCACGAACGGCCCCCGATCCAGCCCGACAGGTTGGTGGAGTTGGTCGCGCAACGCCGGTTGCGACTTTCCCCTTCCGGCGTGCTGACCCTTCCCCTGAGGGACGCCCAACCCCAGAGCATCTTTCAGGATGTCCGGTCCCTCCTGTCCCGGTTGAGATGAGGTATGACCCCGGATCCGTCCACGTCTCTCGGTCCATGGACGGAAGACAGAGTTTTCTCCCCGTGGTGCCAGGGGTCGGGAAGGGTCACCCCCGGACCGATCGAGGTATAATGGCCAGCCATGAGGCTGTCTTACTTGTGGCTGGTTGCGGCGCTCTCCCTCGGGTCCTGCGCGCGCCAGCAGCCGGCTCCGTCCGCCGCGCAGCAGTTGGGGTCCGTGATCGCCACCATCGGGGAACGCCCGGTGCACCGGGCCGAGTTTGTCCGGTACCTCCGCCAGCGCTTTTCCGATTTTTCCGAAGAGGCGAGCCAGAACCCCCTGGAGCACCAGTTGCTCGAGGAGTTCCTGGAGGAGCAGCTGCTGCTCGTGGACGCGGAGCGGGCGGGAATCCAGCTCACTTCGGAAGAGAAGCAGTCGGCCCGCGCCCAGGCCCAGGAACATCCCCAGTCTTCCGACGAGACCGTCCAGGTCGCGGAGCAGCAGTGGCGCCTTCAGAAGTACCTCCGGCAGGTGGTGTTACAGGATCTCTCGGTTTCTGCGGCCGAGATCCAGGAGCACTTTCAAAGGCACGAGAACGAATTTCGAGCTGGGGAAATGGTTCATGTGAAGGAAATTCTCCTAAACTCCGAATCCCAGGCCCGGAGCGTGATGCTTCTCCTCAAGAGAGCCAACAATGGTAACTTTGCGGAGTTGGCCCGCCTGTACTCCCTTGCTCCAACGGCCCGCCTGGGGGGTGAGCTGGGGTACTTCGAACGGGGCCAGCTTCCCGAAGAGTTCGAGCGGGTTATCTTTCGCCTCAAGCCCGGGCAGCTCAGTTCCGTCGTTCGCTCCAAGTATGGCTTTCACATCTTTCTGGTCGAGGAGCGCATTCGGGCCCACCAGCAAAAGTTCTACGAGGTGGAAGACGTCATTCGCCAGCGGCTCCTGGCTGAGAGGGAAAAGCAGCTTGTGGGGGAGAAGCTCAACCAGTTAAGATTAGAATTTCCCATTCTGATCAAGGAAAACCGCACCTGAGGAGAACAAACGGATTCATGAAAAAGCACCGTGTGACTGCTGTGGGAGTGGCCCTGTTTCTGGCGGGGGGCACGTCGCCGGGCAAGATCATCGAGAAGGTGATCGCTCGGGTCAACGACGAGGTCATTACCCTCACCGAGATCCAGCGGGAGGTGGAGAACATCCGCCGCGAGCTGGAGGCTCAGTACTCAGGTGAGGCGCTGGAACGGGAGTACTCCCAGCGTTCCAAGCGAGCCCTGGACAACTTGATCGAGGAAAAGCTGATCCTGCAGAGGGCCAAAGAACTGGGCCTGGATGCCAACATCGATCTGCAGGTGTCGGCGTCCATCGAGCGGGTGAGGAAGGAATCCGGAATCGCAGACATGGAGACGTTTGAGCGGGCGCTCCAGCGGGAGGGCCTCACCCTGGATGGGTACCGCGACTTCTTGCGCAGGCAAATCATCAAGCAGAACGTCGTGGAACGGTTTCTCTATTCCCGCATCACCATCCTGAGCGAGGATGTGGAGAAGTACTACCAGGAACACCTGAAAGAATTCACCCGGCCCGCGGAATTGGAGCTCAGCGAGATTGTCCTTTTCACCGAGGGCAAGGACCCGGACGAAGTGCGGCGCCGGGCGGAAGAGGTGCAGGCCCGGGCGGCAGCCGGTGAAGACTTTGCTCAACTGGCACGGCAAGTCTCCGAGGGGCCCACCGCCAAGGACGGGGGCAACATCGGGACATTCAAGAAAGGGACCATGGCCCCCGAGGTGGACGCCGCCGCCTTCCTTCTGAAGGAAGGCGAGGTCAGCTCCGTCATCAAGACCAAGTTTGGTTTCCAGATCGTCCGGGTCAGCAAGAAGACGGATGAGCAACGGATCCCCCTCCAGGAAGCACGGCCCCAGATTCAAAACATCCTCTATTCCCAGCGGGTCAAACCTGAACTGGATCGGATGATCAAAGACCTGAAGGAGAACAGTTTCATCCGCATCCTGGACGAAGAGTTCGCCCAAAAGAATTAGCGGCTCAATGACCGGAAGGACGAAAACTCGCCGAGCCCTGACCGAGCTGGAGTGGCAGCTCATGGAAGTGATCTGGGTCCGGGGAGAGGCGCGAGTGTGGGACGTTCAGGAAGGAGTGCGGTTGCAGCGAGACCTGGCCTACACCACGGTCTCAACGGTCATGGACAGGCTGGCGCGCAAAGGAGCCCTCAGCCGGCGCAAGGCGGGGAAAGCGTACGTCTACCGCCCCACCTTCAGCCGCAGCGAAGCCCTCCGGACTGTGACCGACGCCTTCATCCGGCAGTTTTTCCACGGCTCCCGTCAAGCCCTCGCCCGCTTCCTTTCCGGTTCCTCCCCGCCGGTGCGCCCTCCCGCGGGGCCCGTGGCGCCATCGTCCCGGCCGTCACGTCCCGCCCCGATTCCCGCCGATGAGGAGATGGATCCCTCGCTGCTCTGAAACCCGTCAATCGTCAATGATAGGATCAAATACGTGTTTTGAAGCTTCAAGATGGCTATAGCCTTGCAACGACCAGTGACGAATGACGATTGACGAATGACGTACGGTTACAGGGTTTCCGATGCTGGCTGGTGCGCTGCTTCCCGCCGCCGTTTAAAGATCCAGGAGATTCCGATGCTGACCACGTAGAGCAGCAGCATGGGCGCTGCGTACAGGCACTGGTTGATCACGTCCGGCGTGGGGGAGATCACTGCGGCCGTGATGAAGACCAGCAGGATGGCGTACTTGAAGTTCCGCCACAAGAAGCGTGGCGTGACCATCCCGAACATGGACAGGAAAGCCACCACCACCGGGATTTCGAAGGTGACCGCCACGCCCAGAAGAATGCTGGCGGTCAGGCTGAAGTACTGATCGATGGTCAGCAGAGGTTTGAAATCCCTGCCGAACTCGATGAGGAAGGGATAGACCTTGGGCAGAAGAACGAAATAAGCAAATGCGCCCCCGGACAGGAACAGCGTGACCGAGGAGACCAGAAAAGGGATGGCGTAGGCTTTCTCCCGGCGGTAGAGGCCGGGCGACATAAAGAGCCAGACCTGGTAGAGGACATAGGGCGCTGCCAGGAAAAGTCCCGCCAGCATGGAGACCTTCATGTACAGGGTGAAGGGCTCGGTCAGACGGGTGAAGACCAGGGTGCCCCCTTCCAGGAAGGGTACTACGGGAGCGGCCAGGAAATGAAAAATCTTCACGCGGAAAAACCAGCAGACTCCGAAGGCCAGGGCGACGGCGATCAGGCTGTTCAGAATCCGTCTGCGGAGCTCGTCCAGGTGCTCCAGGAAGGACATCTTGGAGGAAGCGTCTTCCTCTTCGTGCCAGCGTTCCTCGTCCATTACTTCTTGGTGAGCGCCTCCGGGGATTCGGCGACGGGGGGAACTTGGTCCTTTTCCTTCTCCTCCTCCAGTCGGATCTCCTCTTCCCAGGTCCGCTTCAGGTCCGTCGAAGCACGCCGAAATTCGGCGAGCCCCCTCCCCAGGGATTTCCCCAGCTCGGGCAGCTTCCTTGGGCCAAAAATCAGAAGGGCGACCAGGAAGATGATGATCAGTTCTGGAAAGCCAATGGTTCCAAACATGTTGACCTCGAACTCCTGTGGGACTTCCCTAAGAGTCTAACAGAGTCTAACCCATGCTCGCGGCCTGGTCAACCACGATCCGTCCCTAAGGTTATCTATCTTTGGTGACTTTACCGCGGGACGTCGCGGACTCGCGGACGGAACGGGGTCAAGATTTACAGGGATGCTTGTGTTATACTGGGGGGGTTTTCACGGCAAAAGGGACGTTTCGATGAAGAGTCGATCCAGCATCCTCATACTGGTGACAGTCGTAGTGGCCTCGGTGCTAGGGGGCATCCTGGGCGGTGAGGTTCGAGCGATCTCGTCGGACGAAGACGGGAAGAGTCTGTTGAAGACGTTCAGCGAAGCCATCGATGTCATCGAGCGCAACTATGTGGACCAGGTGGACACGGAAAAATTGATCCACAACGCGATCCGGGGGATGCTTCGGTCCCTGGACCCTCACTCCATCTTTTTCGACCGGGAGGAGTTCTCCAAGCTGCGGGAAGAGCAGCACAGCCGATACTTTGGACTGGGTATTCGGATTCGGCCCATGATGCGGGGCAGCAATACCGGGCCGGTCCTCATTGTGGAGCCGCCGTTCCCGGGTAGTCCCGCCTACAAGAAGGGATTGCGGGCTGGCGACATCATCACCAAGGTGGAGGGAGAAGCCATCGACGACTGGACCACGGACGAGATCATCGGCCGCCTCAAGGGGCCCAAAGGAACCCGAGTGAACATCACCGTGGAACGGTACGGGCTGTCGTCGCCCCTGGAGATCCAGATCGAGAGGGATGAAATCCACTCACCGGCCGTTCCCTTCGCCTTCCTGCTGCAGCCGGGTTTGGGCTACGTGAAGGTGGATCGGTTTGCAGAGACCACCACCCGGGAACTGAAAGAGTCCATCAGCCGCCTGGGGGAGCTGTCGCGGGGGCTGCTCCTGGACCTCCGGGATAACCCCGGTGGCATGCTGAATGAAGCCTGGAGCGTTGCGGACCTCTTTTTACCCAAGGGGGCGGTGATCGTCGCGACGAAGGGTCGGGCTCCCGGCTCCACCAAATCTTACGATGCCAAGTCCAGCAACGACTACGAGTATCCCCTTGCGGTTCTCATCAATAACAACAGCGCCAGCGCGTCGGAGATCGTGGCGGGAGCCATCCAGGACCACGACCGTGGCCTGGTGGTGGGCGAGACCAGCTTTGGGAAAGGTCTGGTGCAGTCCGTTTACCCCCTGGAGAGTGGGACCGGGGTTGCCCTGACCACGGCCAAGTACTACACGCCCAGCGGGCGGCTCATCCAGCGCGATTACTCGGGCTCCCTTTACGACTACTTCGCCCCCCACTTGCAGGCACGAGCTGGGGAAAAGCGCGAAGTGCGGTACACCGACGGTGGCAGGAAGGTTTACGGGGGAGGGGGGATCGCGCCGGACGTGGAGGTCAGGGCGAAAGAACTGAACAAGTTCCAAACCCTGCTTCTGACCCGGGATGTCTTCCTCCAGTACGGCCGCCGACTGGTTTCCGGTGAGGTGCCTGCTGCCAGCTCCTTTCGGCCCCTGGAGCGTGTCAAGGAAATTCCCGACGAGGACGAGCGACGGGCGAAGCTGGCGCAGATCGTTCGGGAATTCAAGGTCACTGACGGCGTCCTTGATGATTTCAAGGACTTCCTGACACAAAAAAAGATCGAATACACTCAGGACGCGATCCGGGAAAACTTCGACTTCGTCGAGCGAAAGCTGCGCCAGGAGGTCTCTACCTCCACCTTAGGGTTGGAAGAAGGTTTCAGGGTTGCCATCGAGGAGGATGAACAGGTCGCCAGGGCCGTGGCAGTCCTGCCGCAAGCTCGGGAGCTGAACGACGCTGCCCTCGCCCGCAACCGTCGCTAACGTAACCCCAGGCAAAACAACGATTCCTTGCGCGCATTCGAGTCCTCCCTCCTCAGCCCCCCCGAAGAGCGAATCCCATCCCGCCGTTTGTCGATTTGGTTGATTAGGTTTTTTGGATTGACGGGCCAAGGGAAGCTGTGGTATCCTCTGCAAATCATTGGAACTACCTTGTTTTCTTAGGGTAAAGGCGAAGCCGTAACTGCATGAAACCAACGCTCTTCTTGATCTGTTTCACAAGCCTTGTTGCGTTGGCCGGATGCTCCGGAACGTTGAAAAAGGTCTCCGTTCCCGTGACGTCGGTCCCCATCTCGGCCCAGCCGCCTTCGGAGACCATTTCAGCACTTTCCAGGCCCGTGCCGGTTCTCCCCCCTCCAGCTCCTCCTCCTGAGCCAGCTCCGCACCCCGTAAAAGAGCAGCTAGCGAGGGTCCTGTCCGAGGCCCGGGCGTACTTTCAAGAGGGGGAGGCAAAGTTGAATGCCGGACACCTGGAAGACTCGAAACTTTACTTTGATCGGTCTGTCAATGCGGTCTTGGGATCGGGATTGGACCTGAGGATCCATCCGGAGCTGGCGGAGTTCTTCGAAACGCTCATCGAGGACATCCATGCCTACGAGATTGTTGCGCTGCAGGTGGGGGATGGTTTTTCCGAGCAACGATATGAGCCAGCTCCGATCGATGAACTGGGCTCTCTCAATCTGTACCCGCTGATGGTGGATCCCAAGCTGAAGCATTTTGTGGAAGAGGACCTGGCCAACCTCCACTTTGATTTTCCCGTCCTGATCAACGATCGAGTGTTGACTTTCCTGGGGTACTACCAGAATCGTGGGCGAGAGCTCATGGAGTCCAGCCTGCGCCGTTCCGGCCGGTACCTGCCCATGATCCAGCAGGTCTTTAGCGAGGAGCGACTCCCCCAGGACCTGGCGTACCTGGCTCATGTGGAGAGCGCCTTCAAGCCCCTGGCCTACTCCCGGGCGCGGGCCAAGGGCATCTGGCAGTTCATCTCGGCCACCGGGCGAAAATACGGGCTCAAGCAGAATACGTGGCTCGACGAGCGGTCCAACCCGGAGAAGGCGACCCGGGCGGCCGCGCGCTATTTGAAGGAACTTTACGAGCTTTTTGGGGACTGGTACCTGGCTCTGGCCAGCTACAACTGTGGGGAAGGGAAGATCCAGAGGGTGATGGACCGGACCGGCGTTCGGGATTTCTGGCGATTGGCGGATCGGCGGGTCCTGCCCCGTGAGACGATCAACTACGTCCCTTCCGTTCTGGCCGCTATCTTGATTGCCAAAAACCCGGCCCGCTACGGTTTTGACGTGCAGCCGGAAGCTCCGATCCAGGCGGAGACGATCGCTATCCCATCCCAGACCAGCCTCTCCCTGGTCGCAGAGAAGGCGGGCATTTCCCTGGAGGAATTGAAGGAGCTCAACCCGGAGCTGCGGCGATTCGTCACCCCGCGGAACGAGTATGCCCTTCGCCTGCCCCAGGGTCGCGCCGAGGCGGTGCAACAAGCCCTGGCCATGGTTCCGCCTTCGGAGCGGGTGATTCTGCGGCGTCACGTTGTTCGAGCGGGCGAGACCCTCTCGACCATCGCTCGTCGCTACCGGATTACGGTGGCAGAACTGGCCGAGGCGAACGAGCTGCGGTCGAAGCACCGGGTGCGCCTCCATCAAACATTGATCATTCCCATCGGAAGCGAGCGCGTGGATCTGGCCGGAACACGGCCGCAGATAGCCCGCAACGCCACCCGGTCCTCGTACGTGGTTCAGTCCGGAGACACCCTGTCGGGAATCGCAGGCCAGTTGCGGGTGGGGGTTGGGGAACTCAAGCGCTGGAACGGCATTCGGGGTAACAGGATCCGCCCGGGACAGAAGCTGGTGGTGTATTCGCAGAAAACGGCTTCACCGTCACAGGACTCCGCCCCTAAGATCGTCTACCGCGTCCGCAGAGGGGACACCCTGTCCCGAATTGCCACCCGTTACAAGACCACGGTGGATGCCCTGCTGGCCTCCAATAACCGGACCTCCCCCAGGATCCATCCCGGCGATCAACTCACCATCTACCCGGGCAAGTAACCCCCGTCATCGTCAAAGGTCAACGATTGTCCACGATCAAACGTCAATGGTAAAGCGTCCCCGATTGACCGTTGACCAATGACCAATCACCAGGTTACTTCGAGAAGATGAGTTCCCGCATCCCGTTTTGCAGGATGAAGGAGTGCACCAGCTGGAAGCGGCGGAAAATCTTCATCAATTCCGAGTTGGTGTGAAACCTGCGGCGAAGCGGGCCGGAGGGCTGGATGTAGTATTCCAGCTCCTCCTCGTCCAGGATGCGGAAGTGGACGGGAGGTTCCAGTTGAGGGTTCTTCTTCGAGAGCGAGAGAGCCCAGAGGGTACTGCCCTTCTTCATGGCGGACCAGATCTGATCTCCAAGATCCGCGGCTACAGCGACCGGGAGGTAGTCCATGATGTCCCAACAAAGGGCTGCGTCGAACTGGTCCGCGTGGGATGGCTGGGCCCACACCTCGGAGGCCAAGGGCAGAACCTGGGTGTCCGAGTTGCGTTCCAGGTGCTCGAACAGCGCGGAATAAAAGTCCGAGACGTGGATCCGGATCCCTCGGTGGAAGAAGAACTGAATGTTGGTCCCGCAGGCCTTTCCCAGGTCCAGGAGGAAGGCCTTGGGAGGCGGAGTGACTCTTTCCAGGAAGAGGGGAAGCGCCAGGGTCCGGAACGAAATCCTGACCTGGCCACCGGTCTTCTCGAGGGCTTGAGCTCTTGAGGGACTTTCCTGGAAGAACATCGCAAACTGTGATCTCGTTCTACGCGGGACCGGCGGACCGTGAGTCACGCGGACCGCAGGCTGGAGGAAAGCTACTTGCGGTCCCCGGTCTGAAACAGGTTGGAGGCGGCGGGATGGATGGCCTCCTTCTTGTCCTGAGCGGATGGCGCGGGAGTGACCCCTGGTTTCGGGGCCTCCTCCTTTTCCCGCGTCTCGTTCGGCTCCACTCGCCTGTCCATATCCACGCTGCCCTTGAACCGAGCCCCTTCGGCAATGGAGACCTTGGGCGCTACGATGTCGCCCTGCAAGAACCCGCTGGGAGAGATTTCCAGCTTTCCGTAGGCGACGACGTTGCCCCGGACCTCTCCCTGGATCATCACGTTCTTGGCGAAGATTTCGCCCTGGATCTTTCCACTGCTTCCAATGGTCAGGTTGTGATCCTTGAGATAAACGCGCCCTTCCACCTCACCATCGATGGTCAGATCTTCCTGTCCGGTGAGATCTCCATGGATCTTAATGGACTTGCCGAATGGCACTTGTCCGGGAGTGGAGGGCCGGGGTTCAGGCTCCCGGCGCGGCGGCTCATTCACTTCCGAAGGTGTCGTCCTCATCTCTTTCCGATCCCACATGGATCTCCTCCTCCTCGCCCCGGGGCGTTCGGGGTCACTGCATTCCCTGGGCGCCTGAAACGGTTGGCAATGCCCACGAGAGGTGGCCGAGGCTTACGACTTGTCCCGGGGCGTGCTCAGGTAACCGACCACGTACTCCTTGGCCACCTTCTTGACGACGATCTCGTAGGGCTTTTTCAGCTCGCCCACGTAGAAGTAGACGGGCTCGTCCACCGGGACATTCTTCTTGGTGATTCGCTTGTCCCGAGCGCTGATCTCCAGGTGATACTGCTTCTTCTTTTGGTTGGTCTGGACCAAACGCAGGCGGACGCGGTTCACGTCCAGAGCAGGCCCGTTCTTGTGCAGTTCGAAATCGAAGTAGTCTCGTTCCTGGGACTTCTTGTATTCGGTCAGGTCCGCTCGGGTGGTCTGAATCTCATGGCGATTGGAGAGGATGTTCCGGTGGGCCTCCGCCAGCTCCTCCCCGTGGCGACCCGTAGTGTCCTTGAGCCCGCCCATGTCGCCCTTGAGGGTGGTGACCTCCCCGGACAGTTCGCTCACGTTGCCCCGGAGGTGGGACGCAGCGCCTTCCAGGGTCGCCACCTGTTCCGCGTCTGCCTTGCGCTTCAGCTCTTCCTCCAGGGCCTTCTGTCGCTGTTCCTGCTCGGTCCGGTACTGGCTGAGCGTCTGAGACTGCTGGACCAGCCGCGCCCTGCTGCCCGACAGCTCTCCTTCCAGGGTGCCGAACCGTTTCTCGAATTCCTGAACCTGGGCGATCAACTTCGAAAGCTGATCCTCGTTCTGGTCCAGCTGAGACTCCACTTTCGCGAACGTCCGATCCACCCAGTACATCCCGAGACCCAGGACGGACACGGTCAGCCCACCCAGGATCCAGCCCAGGGGTGAGCTGGTGCGACGCGGTCGCTTCTCTGCCTTCCCCAGCGCTTCGTACAGGGGATCGGCGACCGGCGGCTTGCTAAAGGACTCATCGCTCATGACAACTCACGCCTCCTCTGAAACACTGATCCTATCTTGCTTCAACAGGGGTTGGAGTTCAACGGAAAAGAAAAGTTGCGACTGGTGCCGTTCCAACTTGATCCAACAAAGATCAAGCACGATTCTCAATCCAAAGCATCAGCGGTATCAGCGGTCCACCAAAGGTTGCTTTGTCTCAATAAGTTGGAACGGCACTGGGATGCGAGGCACGTGATCTGCGAGACCGGCAGCGGGCCGCCGGCTTAGACTTCCAGCAACTGGAAGGGCCTCAGAAACTTGACCCCTGTGCCCCAGCAGGGATTCAGGCCGGGCAGGAACCGCTGGTGGATAATCTCCGCGTCGTACTTTTCTTCCTGACGGGTCTTCTTCAAAGCGCTCGGCTTCACCAGGACGGAAATAACGCTCTTGGGCTTCAGCTTTCGGGAGACGCGAATGAAGGCGCCCCCGAAGCTCACGTCCAGCGTCTCGCTCTCCTCCGAGAAGAGGAAATCGTCTGCATCCAAACCGGTGATGGATAGGGGGTAGCGCAACGGATAGCGTTCGTGCAACCGGCGGCCCAGGGGCCGGTGGCCGACGACCGTCGCTTTTGCCTCCCGGAGCAGCCGGTTCCGATACAGCATGGGAGTGAACCCCAGGTACCGCTTGAAGACCCGCTCGAAATGGGTCAGGTCGTTAAACCCCACCTGGTGAGCAATTTGAGTGATGTTGCGGCCCTCGTCATGCATCAGTTGGAGGGCTCTCTCCAGGCGGATCCTGTTGATGTATTTTTTGAAATTCAGCCCCGTGTACTTTTTGAAGTTCCGGCAGAAATGGAACTTGCTCATCCCGGCTAGCGCAGCCACCTGGCCCAGCGGCAGATCTTTGTTGTAGTGGGCCTGGATATGATCCACGGCACGCTGGATGGCAGGGTGCGAGAAATGAATGTGCTCGTGCTGGATCTTCACCAGGTTCATGGGTGGCTCGCCGTTGGCCCCGGGAGGACTCGCGGTGACGAACTCCTCCACCTTCGCCAGGAGCTCCTGAAAACGATAAGGTGCCAGCACATCCTCGCGGGGGAAATCCCGCAGTCCCTCGCTCTCCCAGTCCAGATGGGTTTCCCCGCTCACTGCCAGGGTCAACATCCTGGGGAAATTGCTCTTCAAAATCTTTAAGAATTTGATCAGATCCGCGTCCCTCCTGGAAAGGGTCAGGATGACTACGTGAAAGGACATGAGCATGGAAAACTTGATCTGGAAGACATCGTCGTCGAATTCGAACAACTGGTAGCGCTCGCTCAAAGCGCTCTTTTCCGCCTGCGTAAACAAACCGGTGTGATCGATCATCAGGATGCGCGGCCGTAGCCCGTGAGAGGCATTCCCTGGCAATCTCATTCCCTTTGATCCCTTCGCGGAGAGAATTCGACGAAAACCTCGCGAGCCCACGCTGTGGGGCTTCCCCGAGCGAAAGACCGCGCCTCGCAAGAGTCCATCCGCCCACTACGCCAAGCAACCTGCATTCCAGTTGGCCTTTCGTCCTCCTGAATGGGGCAAACTCCTGATTTCATGGTAGATTCGTACAATGGCCGCAGCCGCCTCGTTGGGTGCAGCGCAGTCCCAGGGATGTGCATTTTCTGAACAGACCACGGCTTTTCTGCTTTGGCGATCAAAAAATAAAAGGAAAGCAATTCTAGCAGAACCATGAGCGCTAATATGACTACGAGTAGGCACAGTTGCCTTCAATGCGGAAACACGGAAGGGTCTGACGATCCCTGATTATCTAGAGGTGAGGTTGTGGGAATTCGGCTCCTCGACCTGAGACGGCTGGCGATCCTGAAGCGTGCGGAGATCACCTGCAGAGCCGCCACGACGGGATGGACCTTGCATCTGACCGAGCGGGGAGTCGCTGACCAGATCCGAGGGGAAAAGCAGGGCGATAAGGAAAAGCGGGCCGTCCTCGCCGAGGAGGTGCTGGAAGTGGCCCAGGAGTTTCAGCTCCAGGCCAAGGGGCAAAAGCCCGAGCTGTTGTCCCGCGCGCAGATGGAGAAGCTCCTGGAAGGTCTGACGACCGCTGTCAAGGAAGAGAAGGAATGAAGGCGCGGGCCGGAGGGCTCCGGCCTTCGCCGGGGCCGGTTCCTCCTTCCGTCTCCGAACTTTTTTCCGGGCATTTCGCGGTGCCAGCAGGGAAGATTTTTTCGCAAAATTCCGGCCGGCGCAGTTCAGGTGGGAGAAGGCTCCCATGCTGTTCAAGATCAACAGCGCCGTCCTGTATGGCATCGAGGCATTCATTATCGCCGTGGAGGTGGACCTCTCCCTGGGGGAGAAGGTGAACTTCTTCACGGTGGGGCTGCCGGACCGCCCCGTCCGCGAGAGCGAGCGTCGCATCCGAGCTGCCATCCACAACTGCGGCCTGGAGTTTCCGTCCCACACCCTTACCATCAACCTGGCGCCGGCCGATATCAAGAAAGCCGGGTCCCAGTTGGACCTCCCGATGGCGATTGGAGTGCTGGGGACCACCGACGCGCTCCTGAGGCGCAGCCTGGAGGAGTTTCTCATCCTGGGGGAACTCTCGCTGGACGGCACAGTTCGCCCGATTAAGGGGGCCTTGCCCATTGCCTTGGCCAGCCGGGAGGCTGGCATCCGGCGCCTCTTGCTCCCCGAGGCCAACGCCCGGGAGGCGGCCATGGTAGAGGGTTTGGAGGTGCATCCGGTCCGATCCCTCCCCCAGGTGGTGGACCTGCTCAACGGCGATCGTTTGCCCCAGCCGTTTCAGGTGGACCGGCAGCGCCTCTTTCGGGATCTGGACCATTACCCGGTGGACTTCCAGGACGTGAAGGGCCAGTTGCATGCCAAGCGCGCCCTGGAGGTGGCTTGCGCTGGTGGGCACAACATCCTGCTGATCGGCCC
>JACQTF010000048.1 GCA_016210925.1 Acidobacteriota bacterium
GCCAGGACGCGGACGTCCACGTGCACAGGGACGTTGCTTCCCGGGGGCTCGTACCGGTGCTCCTCCAGGACCCGGAGCACCTGGGACTGGGTCGTGAGGCTCATGTCGCCCACCTCGTCCAGAAACAAGGTCCCGCCGTCCGCCTCCTCGAGCTTGCCTTTCTTGTCCTCGGTGGCCCCGGTAAAGGCTCCTTTCACGTGTCCGAACAATTCGCTCTCGATGAGATCATCGGGGATCGCCGCGCAGTTGATCTCCACGAACCGTCTGTCGCGGCGCAAGCTCTTCTGGTGCAGCAACCGGGCCACCAGCTCTTTGCCGGTGCCGTTCTCGCCATAGATGAGGACGCGGCCGTCGGTGGGCGCGGCGTAGTCGATCTGCTGGCGCAGCGCCTTCATGGGAACCGACTCCCCGATCATGAGGTCGGCCCGGGAGATCTGCTCCCGCAGGCTACGGTTCTCCTCTTCCAGCCGCCGCTGCTGGAGGGCGTTGCGCACCACCAGGACGGTCTTCTCGAGGGAGAGAGGCTTTTCGATGAAGTCGAACGCCCCCAGCTTGGTGGCTCGCACTGCGGTCTCGATGGTGCCGTGGCCGGAGATCATGACCACGGACGGGGCGGGGCCGTTTTGCCGGAGGCGGGTCAGGGTCTCCAGACCGTCCATCCCGGGGAGCCAGACATCCAGCAGGATGAGGTCATAGGCCTTGCGCCCGAGCACCTTCAGGCATTCCTCTCCGCTGGGTACGGCGTCCGCCTCGAAGCCTTCATCCCGGAAAATAGCCTGCAGGCTCCGCCGCACGCCTTGTTCGTCGTCCACGATGAGGATTCGCTGCTTGGACATGCCTGCTCGCCCTAGACAGGTGCCCCTCCGGCGCGGTGCCTCCGGCAGCCGGCAGGAAGGAAAACGCTGTCTTTCATGGGCGCCGTCTCAGGTCAGCTGCTGGGAAACCGGCAGCTCAATGATGAACGCCGCGCCTCGGGGGTGGTTGTCTTCCACGTAGATGCGGCCCATGTGATCCGAGATGATGTGCCGGACGATGGCCAACCCCAGGCCGGTGCCCTGCTTCTTGGTGGAGAAGTAAGGCAGAAACAAGCTATCCCGTGCTTCCCGGACGATCCCGCATCCCGTATCCCTCACCTCGATGGTGACCTTTTCTCCCGAGGGCGCCAGGGCCGTGCGGAAGCTCAAGCGCTTTTCCCCCGGGGTGTCCGCCATGGCTTCCAGGGCGTTGTCGATCAAGTTGATGAAGACCCGCTTCATCTGTTCCGGATCGATCTTCAGGAGCGGGAGGTGGGAGGCCAGGTCCTGCTGGATCTGCAGGTCGGAGGCTCGGCCGTTGTAGAGGTTGAGGGCCGTCTGGAGCACCTTGTGGATGTCGTACTCCACCAGATGGGCAGCCGGCAGCCGCGCGAACGTGGAGAACTCGTCCACCAGCCGCTTCAACGAAGTCGCTTCCTGGACGATGGTGCTGGAGCACTCCTTGAGGATCGCCGAGTACTGGCGCACGGGCTCCCGGACACGTTCCGTGGCGAAATGACGGTCGAAATTCTTCACCAGGCGCTCCGCGGACAGTTGGATCGGCGTGAGAGGGTTCTTGATCTCGTGAGCCATCCGCCGCGCCACCTCCTGCCAGGCCGCTGCTTTTTCTGCCCGGATCAGCTCGGTCAAATCGTCCAGAACCAGCACGTAGCCCATGCGCCCCCCGGCGGAATCCCGCAGCGGGGTGAGGGTGGTGGCGATGTGTTTTTGCCCGTCGCCGGCCGGGATGGAGATCTCCCGGCTCGTGGTCCCCAAGGTACGAGACCGGCGGATCATGGAATGAATGGCCTGGTACAGGGCCGGGTCGAAGGTCTCGCGGATGTGCTTTCCCAGCGACTCCCGCTCTTTCAGTTGGAGCATGCTCAGCGCTGCCGGGTTCACCGTTGCCACCCGCTCCTCCCGGTCCAGGGAGATGACCCCTGTGGCGATGTTTTGCAGCACGGTCTCGATGTAGCGCCGGCGCTCCTCCAGTTCCAGGTTGATGCGCTGCAGGTCCGCATGGGTCGCGGCGATCTGGCTCTGGTTCTCCTCCAGCGTCCGGGTCATCTTGTTGAACGACTCCACCAGCAGGGCCAGCTCGTCGTGGGCCACGCAGGAGACCCGGTGGTCCAGCTTGCCCGCTGCCACCTCCCGGGAGGCGTCCACCAGGGACTGAATGGGAACGGTGATCTTCTTGGCCACGTAAAGGCCGAACCAGGCGAAGCTGAAGAGGAGCACCAGGGTGGCCAGACCCAGGACCAGGAAGTAATTCCGCTGGATGCTCCGGACTTCCTTCTGCAGGAGCAGGTATTTCTCGTAGGCCTCGTGGACGCTGTAGGCCTTGAAGCTGGCGCCGCCCGGGATCAGCGTCTCGGTGAGGACAGCCCCTCGCGTCCTCTGGCCGGCGTCCCGGATGGGAGCAGCGCACCAGATCACGTCCTCCTTGTGTCCCGGGACGACCTTTTGAAACGGCTGGCCGCGGAGGGACTGCTGGAGCCCTTCCTGCAAGTCCGGCGACAATTTTGACGTGGGTCCTCGCGCGTACCGCAGCTGCCCCGCGCCGTCGTAAACGCGGAGGACCGGCAGGGAAAAGTCTCTGGAGACCTGCTCCACCAGCGCTCCCAGCGCTTCCGCCCGGGACGGATCCAGCAAGCCGTCGCTGCCGATGCGATCGGCCACCACGAGGGTGGCGGAGCCGTAGCGGCTCGTGAGCTGCCGGTAGTAGTCGTCAGCCAGGGTGCGGGAGTAGTACAGGAGCTGTTCCACCGGCGCCGAGAACCAGCGCCGGATGCTTCGGTAGGACAGGTAGTAACTGAAGAGGAAGAGCAGCAGCGTCGGCGTCAGTGAGAGGGCGATCAGGGAGACTACCAGCCGCGTCTTGAACCTCGCTCCGGGCTTTTGGGCCCGTCGCTCAAAATACAGCTTGATCAGGTTCCGGCCCAGGACGAAGGCCAGCACCATGATCATCAGGAAGTTGAGGGCGGAAAGTACGGCCACCAGGACGGTGGCTGCGCCGAACTTGGGAGAGCCCACCGACGTGGGACGCAAAAAGATCTGCGTCAGGATGAAGCTCAGCAGGAAGAAGACCATCAGCCCGCCGACGATCTTCAATGTCCGCGCGCGATTACCGGCCATGGGAGAGTTCAAAGCACCTTGAACATTCTATCACAGGGGTTCAGGGA